>NZ_JBEXDG010000098.1:1123-24350 GCF_040605635.1 Dactylosporangium sp. NPDC005555 | reverse complement strand
CGGCTCAGGCCGACGCCGGAGCGCAGCGGAGGTGGCGGCATGAGCGGCCAGCGGAGCGTCTCGGGCCGCTCATCATGTGACAGTTCCGGCTCAGGCCGACGCCGGAGCGCAGCGGAGGTGGCGGCATGAGCGGCCAGCGGAGCGTCTCGGGCCGCTCATCATGTGACAGTTCCGGCTCAGGTCGGCGCTGGAGCGAAGCGGAGGTGGCGGCATGAGCGGCCAGCGGAGCGTCTCGGGCCGCTCATCATGTGACAGTTCCGGCTCAGGTCGGCGCTGGAGCGAAGCGGAGGCGACGGCATGACCGCCCTCGACCGGGCCGACGGTGCGGCACGAGTACACCTGCCGCCCCGGACAGCCGAATACGGTGGGCACACCGAGGTCCTCGTCGTCGGCGGCGGCCCGGCCGGGTTCGGCGCGGCGATGGGCGCGGCGGCCGCGGGCGCCGACGTCGTGCTCGTCGAGCGCTACGGGTTCCTCGGCGGCAACGCCACCGCGGCGCTGGTCATGCCGCTCATGAGCTTCCACAACGAGATGAAGCAGGCGGTCGGCGGCGACGACAACCGGCTGCTGCCGACCGACCACGGCGAGGGCGAGCCCGTCGTCGCCGGGGTGCTGTGGATGCTGCTGGACCGCCTGGTCAGGGTCCGCGGGGCGATCACGCCGACCCCGGACACGGGCTACACGGTCCCGTTCGATCCCGAGGTGTTCAAGCTCGTCACGTACGACCTGCTCGGCGGCGCCGGCGTGCGGATGCTGCTGCACGCGTTCGCCTCGGACATGATCGCGTTGCCCGACTCGTCCCGCGTGGTGTTCGAGACGAAGTCCGGGCCGGTCGTCATCGACGCCGACGTCGTCGTGGACTGCACCGGCGACGGCGACCTGGCCGCGTCGGCGGGTGCGCCGTACGAGGTCGGCCGCCCCGAGGACGGGCTGACCCAGCCGATGACCCTGATGTTCCGGGTCGGCAACATGCACCGGGAGGACTTCGCGTCGTACGTACGGGAGCATCCCGACCAGTGGAAGGGCGTGCACGGCCTGTGGGACCTGATCCGGGCCGCCCGCGACGCCGGTGAGCTGGACCTGCCGCGCGAGGACGTCCTGTTCTTCGCCACGCCGCACGAGGGCGAGGTGTCGGTCAACTCGACCCGCTTCGGCGGCCTGGGCATCAGCGTGTGGGACCTGACCCGCGCGGAGCTCGCGATGCACCGGCAGCTGGCGGGCATCGCCCAGTTCCTGCGCAACCGGGTGCCGGGCTTCGAGTCGTCGTACGTCATCCAGAGCGGCGTGCAGGTCGGCGTCCGGGAGACCCGCCGGGTCCTCGGCGACTACCAGCTCACGGGCCAGGACGTCCTCGACGCGCGGAAGTTCCCCGACGTGGTGGCGCGCGGCGCGTACCCGGTGGACATCCACAACCCGAACGGCCCCGGCACGATCCTCCGCCGGCTGCCGCAGGGCACCTCGTACGACATCCCGCTGCGGACGCTGCTCCCCCTCGACGTGGACCGGCTGCTCGTCGCGGGCCGCTGCATCTCCGGCGACCACGTGGCGCACAGCTCCTATCGCATCATGCCGATCTCCATGGCGACAGGTCAGGCCGCCGGGGTGTGCGCGGCGCTGGCGGCGCGGGCCGGGAAGCCGCCCCGCGAGATCGCCGCCGCTCAGGTTCAGCGTGTACTGCGAGCACAGGGCGCGTCACTATCCAACTGAGCGTGTTGATTTCCTGACGGTGCGTGGATTTTGCGGCAAGGCCGTCGCCTCGGCGGCGGCGATGCGTCAGGATCGATCGCGAGGTACACCGTGATCCAGGCGGGCAGCGCCCGGTCCCGTTGCTGCCGCCGTCCAGCCTTGTCGACCGCGATGTCGATCAGGTCACGGCCGGCGATGCGGGTCAGTACCTGTTCGGCCGGCCCGGACGGGACCACGGCGTCACCGACCGGCCCGGCCGTGACAAGGTCGAACAGCGCAACGCCACCCGGATGCTCCAGGCACGACTCATCGATGTCACAATGCACCAACAACGAAGCTCCCCGCACACGTACTGATCTTGGTCGACAGCATGTGTAACGGGAGCTTCGTTGCTGCGCAAGCCGCCACGCGGCATCGACAACCCTCGACGCAGATCCTTAACTCACCGGCATTGCGTCATAGCGGCACAGACTCTTCCGGATCATCAAGAACCCGCGGGGCCTGGTGCTCGCGGTGGGGCAACTGGTGACAGCGCGGGAATGCGGCGCTGACAGTAGAGTTTCCGGCGTGCGGGACCTGTTGCCTGGGATTGTCGTGGTTGAGGTGGCCGGCGAGGACGACTGGGCCGGGGTGTTGTTGCCCGAGGAGGCCGCCGGGCTTTCGCCGCGGGCCGTCGACGGGCGGCGGCGGGAATACACGGCCGGCCGGGTGTGTGCGCGGCGGGCGCTCGGGCAGGTCGGGATTCACGGCCAGCCGGTGGTGACCGGGCCGAGCCGGGCGCCTGTCTGGCCGCCGGGGGTGACGGGGAGCATCACGCACACCAAGGGATACTGCGCGGTCGCCGTCGGGCGGGTGCCGGACGTGCGGGCGGTGGGGATCGACGCGGAGCGGCGCACGGTGCTCCCCGCCAACATCGTGGCGGCGATCTGCCTGCCGGAGGAGATCGCCTGGTGCGCGGAGCGGCCGGACGAGCCGTGGTGGCCGGCGCTGCACTTCAGCGCCAAGGAGACCGTGTTCAAGATGTGGTCGCCGATCATGGGTACGTGGCTCGACTTCCACGAGGCCCGCCTGACCGTCGACCCGCTCGGCAACACGTTCGTGGCGGAGATCCTGCCGGAGAAACTGGCGGAGTCGCCGGGCGCGCCGGCGTCGTTCCGGGGACGGTTCGCGGTCGAGCCGGACCTGATCCGCACCGCCGGCTACGTCGAGTGGTGACCGACCTCGAGCGTGCCCTGGCCGAGCCCGGCCTGCGGCCCCTGCCGGCGGAGGCAGCGGCGGTCCTGCGGCGGGTCGACGCGCCGCCCCGGCTGGCCGCGCACCTGAGGTTGGTGCACGACGTGGCGGCGCAGCTCCTCGACTGGCTGGCGGTGGCGGCGCCGCATCTCAGCCTCGACCGGGAAGCGGTGCTGTTCGGGGCCGCGACCCACGACATCGGCAAGACCCTGCACCCGGAGGAGCTGCGGGGGCCCGGCAGCGCACACGAGGTGGCCGGCACCGAGATGCTGCGGGAGCACGGGGACCTCGCCAGGTTCGCCGTCACCCACGCGCGGTGGGAGCGGCCGGACGCGACGCCGGAGGAGCTGCTCGTCACCCTCGCCGACAAGGTGTGGAAGGGCAAGCGGGTCGAGGGCCTGGAGCGGCGTGTCGCGGACCTGCTGGGCGGCGAGCCGTGGGAGGCGTTCATGACCCTCGACGACGAGCTGACCCGCATCGCCGGCGACGCCGACACCCGCCTCGCGTTCCAGGCGACATACCCGATCTAGCAGGCACCCGGTCTAGGACGACGGCAGGTACGTGCGCGAAGAGCGGATCAGGGCGCGCATCGACGGCAGGTCGGGTGGGACGAGGCCGAGAGCGCGGGCCTGGACCAGGACGTTGCCGAGTGCGCCGGCCTCGACCGGGCCGGCCTCGACGGGCAGGGCGCAGGCGTCGGCGGTGAGCTGGCACAGCAGGGCGTTCTGCGCGCCGCCGCCGACCAGGTGGATCACGTCGACCGACCGGCCGGTGAGCCGCTCGACGTCCAGGATCGCCTGCCGGTACGCCAGGGCGAGGCTGTCCAGGATGCAGCGGGTCATCGCGTACGGGTCGGCGGGCACCGGCTGACCGGTCTCCCGCAACGCGGCGGCGATGCGGGCGGGCATGTCGCCCGGTGCGAGGAAACGCGGGTCGGTGGCGTCCACGACACTGCGCCCGGCGGGCGCCGAGGCGGCCCCCGCGAGCAGGTCGGCCAGCGAAAGGGACCCCCAGGAGCGCATGCACTCCTGCAGCAGCCACAGGCCCATGACGTTGCGCAGGTAGCGGACGGTGCCGTCGACGCCGGCCTCGTTGGTGAAGCCGGCCTCGGCGGAGCCCAGGACGGGAGCCGGCAGCTCGACCCCGACGAGGGACCACGTGCCGCAGGAGATGTAGGCGAACCGGTCCGTCCGGGCCGGGATCCCGACGACGGCCGAGGCGGTGTCGTGCGAGGCCACGGTCGTCACCAGCGTCGACGGATCCGACAGCAGCGGCCCGGCGACGGTGCCCGGGTCGCGCAGCGGCGGCAGCAGCGACGCGCGGATGCCGAGCCGCTCGATCAGCGGCAGGTCCCACCCGGCGCCGTCGGCACGCAGCAGCCCGGTGGTGGACGCGTTGGTGCGTTCCGCGCCGATGACGCCGCTCAGCCAGTACGTGATGAGATCCGGGATCAGCAGCAGCGTGCGGGCGGCGGCGAGCTGCGCGCTGCCCGCCGCCGCGAGCAGCTGGAACACCGTGTTGAACGGCTGGTTCGCGATCCCGGTCGCCGCGTAGAGCTCGGCGGCCGGGACCGGGGAGACGACGTCGTCGGTGCGCGCGTCGCGGTAGTGCACCGGGTTGCCGAGCAGGCGGCCGTCGCCGTCGAGCAGCCCGTAGTCGACCGCCCACGAGTCCACACCGATGGATTTCACCGGCCCGGCCGCTCGCAGGCCGTCGAGGATCCCCTGGTACAGGCTGAGCACGTCCCAGTGCAGGGTGCCCTGGACGCGGACGGGCGTGTTGGCGAAGCGCGCCGCCTCGGTGAGCTGGACAGTGCCGTCGCCGACAACACCGACCATCACCCGGCCCGAGGAGGCGCCGAGGTCCACCGCGGCGAATCGCGCCGTCACGAGTGCCCCGTCATCGCAGGAACGCCGCGGCCACGCCCGCGTCGACGGGGACGTGCAGGCCCGTGGTGTGGGACAGTTCGCCGCCGACGAGGGCGAAGACGGCGTTCGCCACGTGCGAGGGCAGGACCTCCCGTTTCAGGATGGTGCGCTGGGCGTAGAACGCGCCGAGCTCGGCCTCCGGCACGCCGTAGACGGCGGCGCGCTGCGCGCCCCAGCCGGAGGCGAAGATGCCGGAGCCGCGGACGACGCCGTCAGGGTTGACGCCGTTGACCCGGATCCCGTGCTCGCCGAGCTCGGCTGCGAGGAGCCTGACCTGGTGCGCCTGGTCGGCCTTGGTGGCGCCGTACGCGACGTTGTTGGGCCCGGCGAAGACGGCGTTCTTCGAGGCGATGTACACGATGTCGCCGCCCGTGCCCTGCTCGATCATGACGCGGGCGGCCTCGCGGGCGACTAGGAACGAGCCGCGGGCCATGACGTCGTGCTGCAGGTCCCAGTCCTCGACGGTGGTCTCCAGCAGCGGCTTCGAGATGGACAGCCCGGCGTTGTTGACGACCAGGTCGACGCCGCCGAACGCGAGGACGGCCTCGGCGAAGGCCGCCTTGATCGCCGCCTCGGACGTCACATCGACGGTGACGGCCACTGCCCTGTCCGAGCCGCCGATCTCCGCAGCCACGGAAGCAGCGGAGTCGGCGGAGCGGTCGGCGACTACCACGCACGCACCCTCGCCCGCGAGGCGCAGCGCGATGGCCCGCCCGATGCCCGACCCGCCGCCGGTCACGAACGCCACGCGCGCCGCCAACGGGCGAGGTGCCGGCCGGCGGGCGAGTTTCGCCTCCTCCAGGGCCCAGTACTCGATCCGGAACTTCTCCGACTCGGGGATCGGCGCGTACGTGGACACCGACTCGGCGCCGCGCATGACGTTGATCGCGTTGACGTAGAACTCCCCCGCGACCCGCGCGGTCTGCTTGTCGGCGCCGAAGCTGAACATGCCGACGCCCGGCACGAGGACGATCGCCGGGTCCGCGCCGCGCATCGCCGGCGAGTCCGGGGTGGCGTGCCGCTCGTAGTACGCCGCGTAGGACGCCCGGTAGGCGGCGAACTGTCCAGAAATATCGGACGATGTCAGCACCAGCGGCCGCACCTTGGTCCGCAGGAAGTGATCGGGGCACGACGTGCCGAGCGCCGCGAGCTCCTCCAGCCGGGCGCTGCCGACGAAGTCCAGCACGACGTCGGAGTCCGTGAAGTGCCCGACCTGCGGCCGGTCGCTGGACGCGAGCCCACGCAGCAGCGGCATCAGCTCGGCGGCCCGGGCATGACGCTCTTGCAGCGGCAGCGGCTCATGTACCACCGGTCCGAACGGCGAGGGCCGGCCGCGCGCGGCGAGGAACTCCGTCGCGGTGCGGATGATCTCCAGGGAGTTCGCCTCGCACCCGTCCGACGTGGCGCCCCACGCGGTGATGCCGTGACCGCCGAGGATCACGCCGATCGCCTGCGGGTTCGCCTTCTGCACCGCGGCGATGTCGAGGCCGAGCTGGAAGCCGGGCCGCCGCCACGGCACCCACAGCACCCGGTCGCCGAAGCACTCCTTGGTCAGTGCCGGCCCGTCGGCGGCGGTGGCGAGGGCGATGCCCGCGTCGGGGTGCAGGTGGTCGACGTGCGCGGCCTCGACGAGTCCGTGCATGGCCGTGTCGATCGACGGCGCGGCGCCGCCCCGGCCGTGCAGGCAGTAGTCGAACGCGGCGACCATCTCGTCCTCGCGCTCCACGCCCGGGTACACGTCGACGAGCGCCCGCAGCCGGTCCAGGCGCAGGACGGCGAGGCCGGCCTCGGTGAGCGTGCCGAGGTCCCCGCCGGATCCCTTCACCCACAGCAGCTCGACGTCCTTGCCGGTGACGGGGTCGATCGCGGTGCCGGCCGCCGACGTGTTGCCGCCCGCGTAGTTGGTGTTGCGCGGATCGGCTCCGAGCCGGCGCGAGCGGTCGATGAGGTCCTTCACGCGCCCCATCCCGCCTGCGTGCCGCCGACCCGCTCGGCGCGGACCTTCTCCAGGTAGCCGGACCGTTTGTAGGCGCCGATCGGGTCCGGGTCGAGGCCCATGTCCTCCCGTACACCACGCAGCAACGGCCGGACGTCGGTGTTGTAGGCGTCCATGAGCACCTCGTTGGCCCCCAGCACGTCGCCCTCGTCCTGCGCGGTCCGCAGCGCCGCGTGGTCGACGAGGAGGGCCTTCGCGGTCGCCTCCTGCACGTTGAGCACGGACCGGATCACCGCCTGGATCTTGGGTTCGAGGTTGTGGCACTGGTCGAGCATGAACGCGATCCCCTGCTCGGTCAGCGCGTCGGCGAGGACGATCTCGTGCATGATCCGGAACAGCTGGAACGGGTCGGCGGCGCCGACCATGAGGTCGTCGTCGGCGTAGAAGCGGGAGTTGAAGTCGAACCCGCCGAGCTTCCCGGCGCGCAGCAGGACGGCGACGATGAACTCGATGTTGGTGCCGGGCGCGTGGTGGCCGGTGTCGATGACGACCTGCGCCCGCTCGCCGAGGGCCGTGCAGTGCGCGTAGGCGGTGCCCCAGTCGGGCACGTCGGTCATGTAGAACGCGGGCTCGAACAACTTGTACTCCAGCAGCATCCGCTGGTCGGGTCCGAGCCGGTCGTACGTCTCGGACAACGCGAGAGCGAGCCGGTCCTGCCGGGTGCGCACGTCGTCCTGGCCGGGGTAGTTGGTGCCGTCGGAGAACCACAGCTTGAGGTCCCGCGACCCGGTGCGGTCCATGATGTCCACACAGTCCAGCAGGTGCCCGATCGCCTTGCGGCGGATGCCGGGGTCGGGGTTGGTGACGCTGCCGAGCTTGTAGTCGTCGTCCTGGAACACGTTGGTGTTGACGGCGCCGAGCGCGACGCCGAGGTCCTTCGCGTGGCGCGCGAGGTCGGTGTAGTCGTCGACGAGGTCCCACGGGATGTGCAGCGCCACGGTCGGCGCCACGCCGGTGAACCGGTGCACGGTCGCCGCGTCGGCGAGCTTCTCATACGGGTCCCGGGGCACGCCCTCCTGCGGGAACACCTTGAAGCGGGTGCCCGAGTTGCCGTATGCCCAGGACGCCGTCTCGATCCGCTGGCCGCGTAGTCGTTCCGCGACACGCGTGCGCGTCTCCGGGGCGAGCTCTGTCATTGCAACGCTCCAAGCTGGTGGTCGAGGTTGAACACCTCGTCGAGGACGACGAAGTGCCGACCGCTGATGAAGAACTCCGCCATCTCCGCCTGCCAGCGCCGGTCGGCGTCGGTGGCGTCCATGGCGGCCTGCGCGGCGGCGAAGTCCTCGGTGAGGAGATAGCCGACGAGCAGGCCGTCGTCGCGGAGGAAGAGCGAGTAGTCGTGCCAGCCCGCGTCGCGCAGTGCCGCGAGCATCTCGGGCCAGACATGGGCGTGGCGGCGCCGGTATTCGTCCAGCCGGTCAGGCCTGACCTGCAGCGTGAAACAAACCCGGCGCACGCCAGGACCCCCTTAGAAGTTGAACTGGTCGACGTTGGAGGCGTTGAAGGTGAACGGGTCGCCGAGCAGGATCGTGCCGTCCTTGCCGACGGTGAACTCGCCGAGCTTGCCGGCCTTGAACTTGTCGCCTTCCTTGCCCTTGATGACGCCGGAGGCCAGGGACGCGCCCGCGTAGGCGGCGAGGTAGCCGAGGTCGGCCGGGTTCCACAGCGCGAACGCCTTGACGGTGCCGTCCTTGACGTAGGCCTTCATCTGGTTCGGCGTGCCGAGCCCGGTGAGCTGGACCTTGCCCTTGTACGTGGAGCCGGACAGGTAGCGGCCGGCGGCGGCGACACCGACGGTGGTCGGCGAGATGATGCCCTTCAGGTTGGGGTGCTTGGCGAGCAGGCCCTGCGCCTCCTGGAAGGACTTCTGGTCGTCGTCGTCGCCGTAGACGGTGTCGACGAGCTTGAGCTTGCTGTACTCCGGCTTCGCCAGCTCGGTCTTCATCATCTCGATCCAGGCGTTCTGGTTCGTGGCGTTCGCGGTCGCGGACAGGATCGCGATCTCGCCGCCCTCGGCGCCGATGGCCTCGGAGATGAGCTTGATCTGGATCTTCGCGATGCCTTCGGACGTCGCCTGGTTGATGAACAGGTCGCGGCACTCGGGCTTGGTGTCGGAGTCGTAGGTGACGATCTTCGCGCCGGCCTTGCGGGCCTCGTTGAGGGCGCCGCAGATGGCGTCCTTGTCGTTGGCGGACACCGCGATCACGTTGGTGCCCTGCTGCGACAGGGTGTTGATGTAGCTGACCTGCGCGGACGGGCTCGCCTCGGACGGGCCGGTCTGGCTGTAGGAACCTTTGAACTCCTCGACGGCGAGCTTGCCGCCCTTGTTGTCGGAGGTGTCGAAGTACGGGTTGTTGACCTGCTTGGGCAGGAAGGCGACCTTCAGGCCGCTCTTGATGGTGTCGGAGGTGGCTGCGCCGTCACCGGATCCCGTTGCGGGGTCGGAGTCCTCGGCGCAGGCGGTGGTGCTGAACGCGAGCGCGGCGGCTACCGCGACCGCGATGAGCTTGCCAGCTCTCATGGGATTGAATCCTTTCAGCGGGGGTCGCACGAAACAGGGGGTGTGGGTGTCGCTCTTACGTGGTGCGCCGGCGGCGGAGGCGCTCGCGCGCCATGCCGATGACGTTCGGCCCGACGACCGAGGCGATGAGCAGCGAGCCGGTGATGATGGTGAGGGTGTTCGCCGGCACGTTCGCCAGTTGCAGTGCGTTGCGCAGCGTGCTGAGCAGCAGGACGGCGCCGACGACGCCGACCATGCCGCCGCGGCCGCCGAAGATGGAGACCCCGCCGAGCAGGACCGCCGCGACGACCGCGAGCTCCAGGCCGTTGCCGTTGTCGGCGCGGGCGCTGGCGAAGCGGAACGTCCAGAAGACCCCGGCCAGGGACGCCATCATGCCGGTGGCGACGAAGAGCCAGAACTTGGTGCGGGCGACGGCGATCCCGGCGAACCGGGCGGCCTCCGCGTTGTTGCCCATGGCGTACAGGCCGCGGCCGACGGGTGTGGCGTGCAGGAGCACACCGAAGAGCACCGCGAGGACGGCGACGACGATGACGACCCACGGGATGGTGAGGCCGGGGATGGGGCTGATCGCGGCGTCGGTCCAGCTGACGGGGTAGTCGGCGACCGCCTTGTCGCCGAGGACGACGTACGCGAGTCCCCGGTACAACGCGAGGGTGCCGATCGTGACCGCGAGCGACGGCAGCCCGAACACGGTGATGAACAGGCCGTTGACGGCGCCGAGGACCGCGCCGAGCAGCAGGCACAGCGCGATGAGCAGCGGCAGGGAGGTGACCCCGTGCGCCCACAGGTCACCCATGACGGCGCAGGTGAGGCCGAGGGTGCTGGCCACCGACAGGTCGATCTCGCCGGTGATGACGACCAGGGTCATCGGCAGCGCGATGATCGCGATCGGCACGACCTCCAAGGTCACGAACCGCCAGAACCGCGGGCTGGCGACCCCTTCGATCGTCGCGGCGCCGATGACGGCGACGAGGACGAGGGCGAGCAGGACGACGGCGTCCCACGACCCGACCGCGGGCAGCAGGCGGCGCCTCGGCGTCTTGCTCGGCACCGTGGTGAGCGAGGTCATTTGCCCGGTCCCCCTTGCAGGCTGCGTGCGACGCGGAGCGACAGGACCCGGTCGAGGCCGATCGCGGCGAGGATGAGCGCGCCGATCGCGGCCCGCTGCCAGAACGGGTTGATGCCGAGCACCGGCAGCGCGCTGGCGATCGTGGTGAGCAGCACGGCGCCGAGGGCCGCGCCGTAGACGGAGCCGCTGCCACCGAAGATGGCGACCCCGCCGACGACGACCGCCGCGACCACGTTGAGCTCGACGCCGAGGCCGGCGTTGGCGTCCAGGGTGCCGAAGCGCGAGACGTACAGGACGCCGGCGAGCCCCGCGAGGGCGCCGCTGGCGACGAACGCCGCGAACACCCGCCGGCCGACCCGGATGCCGGTGAGCCTGGCCGCGGCCGGGTCGGAGCCGATCGCGTAGAGCTCGCGGCCGCTGCGGTACGAGCGGAGGTAGAAGCCCGCGCAGAGGACGACGACGACCGCGAACAGGGTCAGGACCGGCACGCCGAGGACGGTGGCGGTGCCCATCCGCAGGAAGCCGTGCGGGATGTCGGCGGCGTTGATCTGTTTGCCCTCGGCCCACCGGTAGTCGATGCCGCGGAAGACATACAGCGTGCCGAGCGTGACCACCAGCGCCGGCACCCGGGCGGCGGCGATGAGGGCACCGTTGACCGCACCGCACACCGCCCCGAGCGCCGTGCCGGCGACGACCGCCACCGGGATCGGCATCCCCGGATGGTCGAGGAACAGGGTGCCGGTCGCGAACGCCGACAGGCCGAGCACCGACCCGACGGACAGGTCGACGTTGCGGGTGATGACGACGATCGCCTGGCCGGTGGCGAGGATCGCCAGGATGGTGGAGCCGAGCAGCAGGTCCTTGACGCTCTGCGCGGACAGGAACCGCGGGTTGCTGATCGCGGTGCCGCCGATGAGCAGGACGAGCGCGACGAGGATGCCGAGCTCCCGGACGAGGAACACACGGTGGGTGAGCCTGGCGCTCCTGACCTCCGCCCGGTCCAGCACGGCGGTCATGCCGCCACCTCCGCTGCGCTCCGGCGTCGGCCTGCCCCGAACCTGCCACATGATGACCGGCCCGAGCCGCTCCGCTGGCCGGTCACGCCGCCACCTCCGCTGCGCTCCGGCGTCGACCTGCCCCGAACCTGCCACATGATGACCGGCCCGAGCCGCTCCGCTGGCCGGTCACGCCGCCACCTCCGCTGCGCTCCGGCGTCGACCTGCCCTGAACCTGCCACATGATGACCGGCCCGAGCCGCTTCGCTGGCCGGTCATGTCGCCTGTCCTGTCGCCGCCAGCATCACGGACTCCTCGTCGGCTCGGGTGCGGGGGATGTCGGCGGCGAGCCGCCCTTCGTGCATGACGAGGACGCGGTCCGCCATGCCGAGGACCTCGGGCAGTTCGCTGGAGACCATGAGGACGGCGACGCCTTCGCCGGCGAGCTCGCTCAGCAGCCGGTGCACCTCCGCCTTGGTGCCGACGTCGATGCCGCGGGTGGGCTCGTCGACGATCAGGACCTTGGGGGACGTCGACAGCCATTTGGCGAGGACGACCTTCTGCTGGTTGCCGCCGGAGAGCGTGGCGACGGGGTCGCTGAGCCTGGCCGCCTTCACCTGCAGGCGCTCGGTCCAGGTGCGGGCGTCGCGGCGTTCGGCGGGGCCGAACAGCAGCCCGAGCCGGCTCAGTGACCAGCGCCGCGGCAGGGTCGCGTTGCGTTCCACGGACAGCTCCATGACGAGGCCCTGCTGCCGGCGGTCCTCGGGGACGAGGGCGAGCCCGGCGGCGATCGCCGCGGACGCGCTGCCTCTGGTGAGGGGTCTGCCGTCGACGCGGACCTCGCCGGCGTCGTACCGGTCGACGCCGAACACGGCGCGGATGACCTCGGAGCGCCCGGCGCCGACGAGCCCGGCGAGGGCGACGATCTCCCCGCTGTGCACGGTGAAGGAGATGTCGCTGAACACGCCGGCGCTGCTCAGACCGCGGACCTCCAGCCGGGCCTCCCCCGCGTCGGCGGCGGTGCGCTGCGGGTACATGGAGGAGACCTCGCGCCCGACCATCCGCCGCACCACCTGCTCGACGGTGAGGTCGCTCGCGGGGTCGGTGGACACCCACCGCCCGTCCCGCATGACGGTGATCCGCTGACACAGCGAGAAGACCTCGTCGAAGCGGTGGGAGATGAACAGGACGGCGGCGCCGCTGTCGCGCAGCGCGCGGGCGACGGCGAAGAGCCGCTCGACCTCGACGCCGGACAGCGCGGCGGTCGGCTCGTCCATGACCAGGATGCGGGCGTCGAAGGACAGCGCTTTGGCGATCTCGACGAGCTGCTGGTCGGCGATCGACAGCCCGCGGGCGGGCCGGTCCGGGTCGATGTGCACGCCGAGCCGGTCGAAGAGCTCGGCGGCCCGGGCCCGCATCGCGGCGGTGTCGACGCGGCGCATGGAGCGCAGCGGCTGCCGGCCGATGAAGATGTTCTCCGCGACGGTCAGGTCGGGGAAGAGCGTCGGCTCCTGGTAGATGACGGCGATGCCGGCGTCGCGGGCGTCGGCGGGGCCGCCGAGCCGCAGCGGCTCCCCGTCGAGGGTGATCGTCCCGGCGTCGGGTGCGTGCGCCCCGGCGAGGATCTTCACCAGGGTCGACTTGCCCGCGCCGTTCTCCCCGACGAGGGCGTGCGCCTCACCGCCGCGCAGCTCCAGGCGCACGTCGCGGAGCGCCGCGACGGCGCCGAACGACTTGCTGACGCCTTCGAGAACCAGCACCGACCCTCCCTTGTGAAACGTTTCATGCAGTGACTACAGTGACGGTAGAAGCAGACCCGTGACGCCGTCAAGGGTTTCAATCGCGTTACCGGTTCGATACATGTGACACAGTGCTCCAAGCGTTGACACGTTTCAGGGAATCCCGGGAGATCGATGTCCAACACGACCGGCATCAAGGAGGTGGCCCGCCGCGCGGGCGTCTCCATCGGCACCGTCAGCAACGTGCTCAACCGGCCCGAGCTGGTCGCCTCGTCGACCCGGCAGCGGGTCCTCGACGCGATCACCGAGCTGGGCTACGTGCGCAACGACTCGGCCCGGCAGCTGCGCGCCGGGCACAGCCGGCAGATCGCCCTGGTCGTGCTCGACGTGACGAACCCGTTCTTCACCGACGTGGTCCGCGGCGCGGAGGCCGCCGCCGAGGAGCACGGCGTCATGGTCGTGGTCTGCAACAGCGGCGAGGACGCGGGCCGGGAGCACCGCCACCTCGACCTCCTGGAGGAGCAGCGGGTCCGGGGTGTGCTCATCACGCCCGTCGACGAGTCGCCGAACTCGCGCCTGGAGCAGCTCATCCAGCGCGGCACCCCGGTCGTCCTCGTCGACCGCGGATCCGGCCGGCACAGCCGCTGCTCGGTCGCCGTGGACGACCTCCTCGGCGGGCGGCTCGCCGGCGAGCACCTCCTGGAGCAGGGGCATCAGCGGATCACGTTCGTCGGCGGGCCCGCCACCATCACCCAGGTCCGCGAGCGGCACGCCGGGATCGCCGACGCCGTGGCCGGGAAGGCCGAGCTGTCGGTGGTCAGCACACCCAACCTCACCGTCGCCGCGGGACGGGCCGCCGCCGCCGAGATCGACGCGACCGCGGTCTTCTGCGCCAACGACCTCGTCGCGCTCGGCGTGCTGCAGGGCCTGACCCAGCGGGGCATCCGGGTGCCGCAGGACGTGGCGATCGTGGGATACGACGACATCGAGTTCGCCGCCGCGGCCGCGGTGCCGCTATCCTCCGTCCGTCAGCCTCGGGAACAGCTCGGTCGCACCGCCACGGCCATGCTGCTCGAGGAGATCGAGGACGACGGCCGCCATGAGCACCGCCACGTGGTGTTCCAGCCGGAGCTGATCGTCCGCGAGTCGAGTGGCCGGCCCCGCACCCGCCGGCCCAGACGGATTGGGCGGTGATCGATGCGTGTAGCACTCTTCGTGACGTGCCTCGCCGACGCGATGTTCCCGCAGGTCGGCCGGGCCACGGTCGAGCTGCTGGAGCGGCTCGGCCACGAGGTCGTCTTCCCCGAGGCGCAGACCTGCTGCGGCCAGATGCACATCAACACGGGATACCAGCGCGAGGCCCTTCGCCTGGTCGAGCATCACGTCGACTCGTTCGCCGGTTTCGAGGCGATCGTCGCGCCGTCGGGCTCCTGCGTCGGGTCGATCCGCCACCAGCACGCGGGCGTCGCGCGCCGGGCCGGGCGGGTCGCGCTGTCGCACCGCGCCGAGGAGCTCGGCGCGCGCACCTATGAGCTGTCGGAGTTCCTCGTCGACGTCCTCGGCGTCACCGACGTCGGCGCGCGCTATCCGCACCGCGTCACCTACCACCCGACCTGCCATTCGCTGCGCATGCTGCGGGTCGGCGACCGCCCGCTGCGGCTGCTGCGGGCGGTGCGCGGCATCGACCTGGTCGAGCTGCCCGGCGCCGAGGAGTGCTGCGGCTTCGGCGGCACGTTCGCGCTGAAGAACGCCGACACGTCCGCGGCGATGCTCGGCGACAAGCTCCGCAACGTCCTGTCCACCGGCGCCGACGTGGTTTCGGCCGGCGACTCGTCGTGCCTGATGCACATGGGCGGCGGCCTGTCGCGGCTGTCGTCCGATGCCGGCGCCGTCACGCGTCCGGTGCATCTCGCGGAAATCCTGGCGGCGACATGACCTCCGTGTTTCTCGGGATGCCGGTGTACGCACCGCGCGGGGTCGGCGCGCTGCGCGGGGACATGCCCTTCCCGGAGGCGGCGCGCGTGGCGCTCGGCAACGACCAGCTGCGCCGCAACCTGGGCCACGCCACCAGCACCATCCGCGGCAAGCGGGCCGCCGTGGTCGCCGAGGTCCCCGACTGGGAGGAGCTGCGCCTGGCGGGCGAGGCGGTCAAGGCCGCCACCATGGCCCGCCTGCCCGACCTGCTGGTGCGGCTGGAGGAGCAGGTGACCGCGCGCGGCGGGACCGTGCACTGGGCCCGCGACGCCACCGAGGCCAACGCGATCGTCCTCGACCTGATCCGCGCCACGGGCGCGGCGGAGGTCGTCAAGGTCAAGTCGATGGCGACGCAGGAGATCGGGCTCAACGAGGCCCTCGCCGAGGGCGGCGTCACCGCGTGGGAGACGGACCTGGCGGAGCTGATCGTGCAGCTCGGCGACGACAAGCCGTCGCACATCCTGGTGCCCGCCATCCACCGCAACCGCACCGAGATCCGCGACATCTTCCGCCGCACCATGCCCGGCGCCGACGCGCTGTCCGACGAGCCCCGCGAGCTCGCGATGGCCGCCCGCGCGTATCTCCGGGAGAAGTTCCTGACGGCGCGGGTGGCCATGTCCGGGGCCAACTTCGCGGTCGCGGAGACCGGCACCCTCGCGGTCGTCGAGTCCGAGGGCAACGGGCGGATGTGCCTGACGCTGCCGCAGACGCTGATCACCGTCATGGGCATCGAGAAGGTCGTCCCCACCTGGACGGATCTCGAGGTGTTCCTGCAGTTGCTGCCGCGGTCATCGACCGGGGAGCGGATGAACCCGTACACGTCGCTGTGGACCGGCGTCACCCCGGGCGACGGCCCGCAGGACTTCCATCTGGTCCTGGTCGACAACGGCCGGACCGCGGTCCTGTCCGACCCCGCGGGCCGGGCGGCGCTGCACTGCATCCGGTGCAGCGCGTGCCTCAACGTGTGCCCGGTGTACGAGCGGACCGGCGGTCACGCGTACGGCTCCGTGTACCCCGGCCCGATCGGCGCCGTGCTCAGCCCGCAGCTCACCGGGGTCGCCGACAACGCCTCCCTGCCCTACGCGTCCAGTCTCTGCGGCGCGTGCTTCGACGCGTGCCCGGTGCGGATCGACATCCCGGCGATGCTGGTCCACCTGCGCAACCGGCACGTGGAGGAGCGCGCCGACCGGCCGGTGCCGTCACCCGAGGCCGTGGCGATGGCGGCGATGTCGTGGGTGATGACGAAACCCGGCAGGTTCCGCCGCGCGGAGAAGCTGCTGCGGATCGGCCGGCTGCTCGGCCGCCGCGACGACCGGATCACGGCGCTGCCGCCGCCGATGTCGGCGTGGACGGCGACCCGCGACCTGCCCAGGCCACCCGCGCAGACGTTCCGCGACTGGTGGCGCTCCCGTCCGGCCGCTCCCGTTGACTCCCTCGTCGAGGAGGACGACCGATGAGTGAGGCCCGCGCCGCGGTCCTGGCCCGGATCCGGGCCGCCCTCGGGCCCGACCCGGTCGTGCCCGACGTGCCGCGCGACTACCGGCGGGCCGGAGCCCCCGTGGCCGGCTCCCCCGAGCTGCTCGACCTGCTCGTCGACCGCCTGGTGGACTACAAGGCGACGGTGGTCATGACGACCGCCGCGGACCTGGCCGGTGACCTGCGCGCCGCACTGGCCGCCACCATGCCGCCCGGCGGCCGGCTCATCGTGCCGCCGGCCCTCCCCCACGGCTGGCTCGCCGGCGCCGACCCCGGCAGCAGTGACGGCGGCTTCGTCGTCGACGACGGGACGCTCGGGGCGGTGGCGCTCGACGGGTTCGCGGGCGTGGTCACGGCGTGCGCGGCGGCGTGCGCGCAGACCGGCACGATCGCCCTCGACGGCAGCCCCGACCAGGGCCGGCGGGCGATCACCCTGGTCCCGGACCGGCACTACTGCGTGGTCCGCGCCGACCAGGTCGTCCCGGCCGTGCCCGACCTGCTGGCCCGGCTCACCCCGACCCGGCCCCTGACACTGATCAGCGGCCCGTCCGCGACCAGCGACATCGAGCTCAACCGGGTCGAGGGCGTCCACGGTCCCCGCACCCTGGTCGTGCTGATCGTGCGCTAGAAGGGCCGCGGCGGCGTGAACGTCAGCCGGTGCCGGATCCGCTCGAACTGGTAGGGCGCCAGCTGCGCGGTCGCGGCGAAGTCGGCCAGGCCGGTGAAGCCGCCGCGGCGGTGCCGCTCGGTCAGGACGTAGGAGATCCGGGCGGCGTCGAAGCCCTCCAGGGTGCCGAGCTGCCCGGCGTCGGCCAGGTTGACGTCGATCGCGGCGGGCGTGTCCGGCGACCAGGGTGTCGCGGCGGGCCACGGCGTCGTCGACGTCGACGGGAACTGCGGCCCGCCGTGCTGCTGATGCTGGTGGTACTGCTGCGGTAGCTGGACCGGGAACCCGGCCGACGCGGTGCTGGACGACCCCGCGTAGGGCACCGCCGAGTACGGCACGGCCGGGCCGACCGGCGAGCCGGACGCGACCGGCGACCCGTACCCGGCGCCGCCGAAGACCGCGGGTGAGCCGTACGCCGCCGGGCCGGCCTGCGTCGCCGTCCAGCGCTGCTCCAGCCAGCGCAGCCAGAAGACGTTGAGCACGAACGCGTGCACGATGCTGGCGAACCAGATCAGCGCCCACGCCGCGGCGACCGGGCCGCTCGCCTCCTCGGTGGTGCCGCCCAGCACCCGGTCCGAGGCGATGAACAGGCCGGTCTCGACCACCAGGTACGCGATGCCGGTGCCCCACCAGCCGGGCTTCCTGGCACGCAGGCCGATCAGGACGAACCCGACGCCGCTGAGGCAGCCCACCCCGAGGATCGGGAAGAGCAGCCACCAGCTGTTCAGCACTTTCCAGCCGAACCCGGGGCGGGCGGGTGCGGGATGCATCAGGTCCCTCCAGACGGCGACACATCGACGCGGGTCGCCCCGCGAAACCCTAACAGCGGTGCTCACCCACCGGCGGCCCATGTCGTGGCCACCAGCGCCGCGGTGAAGGCGGTGGCCACCAGGACCAGCATCGTCCACGCCCGCAGTTTCAGGGCGCGGCGCAGTGCGGGCCGCTCCTCGGGCAGCGCGAACACCCGGGCGGGCCAGTGCCGCCAGGACACGTCGGCGAACACGGCCGCGGCCGCGCAGTACAGCAGCAGCACCAGGACGAAGAGCGCGTCGCCGGTCACGGCCAGGATGCCGGCGGCCGTCGCCAGCAGGGCCGCGACGATCGGGACGACCTTCCAGCGGTTGCCCTGGGCGAGCAGCGTCAGGAACTCCTCCAGGCGGTCGTCGTCGAACCCGGACCGCGCCACCTTCGGCTGGACGACGACCAGGCTGTACCCCATCGACCCGCACCACATGGCGGCGAGACCGAGATGCACGGTGAGCAGCAGGAACAGCACCATGCCGGAAGGGTAGCCGCGGTCAGGCGGTGAACTTCCAGTGCCAGGGCTCGCGCGGGGTGTTCTCGGTGAAGCCGTAGCGGGAGCCGTTGGCACGCATCCAGGCCTGCGCCTTCGCGTCGAGGTCGAGGTCGACGGCGAGGCCCCAGCCGTGGTCGCTGGTGCCGGGCTTCGCGGCGAGGCCGCCCTGCGAGTAGAGGCCCTTGCGGCGGGCGAGGTCGACCTGCTCGTCGTAGCCGCGGTACGAGTCGGTGATGCCGATCGTCACGCCGTCGCGCTGCGCCGCCTTCAGCAGGCTGGTGAGGGCGGTCGCGGCGGGCGCGGCGAGGCGGTGCCCGGTCGAGCCGACCTCGGCGAGCGCGGTGACGGGGATCCGCCCGTTCTCGTAGCGGCCCTGCAGCGAGCCGGCCGACTCCAGGGCGGTCGCGAACGACGCGGCTGACGAGGCCGACGAGGCCGGAGCGGCCGGCGGACCGGCGAACGCCGCGAGCTGGTGCCGGATCTCCGCCATCCGGGTGGCGATGCCGGTGATGCCTTCCACACGCACCGCATCGGCACCCGGACGCGGGACTTTAGTTCGGCAGTACCCCGTAGATGAGCGCCGTGGAGCCCGAGCCCTTCGCGTTGATGAAGCCGCCGCACAGGATCGAGCCGCCGGTCGCCGGGAACTTCGCCAGGTTCGCGAGGATCTCCAGGCTGATCCGGTGCCGCCGGTACACCAGCAGCGAGGCCAGGAAGTCGGGGTCGGTGCCCAGGTCGGGGCCGAACGTGTCGATGCCGGTGCCGCCGTTGCGCCCGATCCGGCCGGTGTCGATGAACCACTGGACCGTCTGCGGCGCGAAGCCCGGCTGGTGCAGGACCCCGTCGGCGTCGAGGTTGGGGAAGGCGTCGGTCCCCCACTTGTACTCCCAGCCGGTCCACATGATGATCATCGACTCGTCCGGGATGCGGCCGTGCCGGCGCTCCCACTGCTTCACGTCGTCGATGCTCAGCGCGTAGTCGGCGTTGCGGGCGCACTTGTCCCGCACGTCGATCTTGACCGCGGGCAGGAACAGGTCGTTCGGGTCGAGGTCGTCCGCGAGGGGCTCGCCGGCGTTGAAGTGCCCGGGCGCGCCCCAGTGGGTGCCGGTCGCCTCGCCCTCCCGGACGAACTGCAGGTAGTAGCCGTCGTCCTCGATGGTGGCGATGGTCTCCAGCTCGAACGCCGGATCGCCCGGATACAGGTTGGTCGTCGCCGGGTCGTTGACGTGGGACAGGCTGATCAGCCGGGTCCTTCCGGGCTTCAACGCCGCTCCCCCGCTCTGCGCCGCCGACGCGCTCGTGGTCAGGCCCGCGGTGCCGGCCACCGCGCCGCCCGCGGCCGCGGCCAGCAGGTGTCGTCGCTGCATATTGGTCCCCCTCGCATCCGTGCTGTGGGTTTTCTCCAGGTGCCGACATGCCACCTTGCACCCGCACACGGGCCCGCGCAAGATCTGCCCTTCTACCCGGCGTGGCGGGACCTTGGACCCAGGGCGACACCCATCGCACTGCCTAAAGTCAGCCGGGGAGGGAACCGTGTGCGGGTTCCGGACGACTAACCAGGCAGACGAGTGGGGGGTTGCGCGTGTCGAAGCGCCAGCGGGACTCGCGCGAATACGCGCGGCAGATGCGGTTGATCCAGGAACGGGCGACCGCGAGGCAGGGCCGGATGCGCCGGGCGACGGCCGCGATCGCCGCCGTCCTGGTCGTGTTCGCGGTCATGATCGTCGCGAAGCTCGCCGGGGCAGGCTCGGGCACGCAGGCGCCGGTCTCCGCGTTCCCGACGGGTGAGGCCGCCGCGGCGATCGTGGCGAAGGTGACGTCGGTGCCGCCGGCGACCCTCGACCAGATCGGCGCCGGCTCCGCGGAGGTCCTGCCGAAGGCCGTCACCGGGCAGCAGATCCTCACCGAGGGCGGGAAGCCGCTGGTGCTGTACGTCGGCGCCGAGTACTGCCCGTTCTGCGCCGCGCAGCGCTGGCCGGTGGTGGTCGCGCTGTCCCGCTTCGGGACGTTCACCGGCCTGGCGATCTCCGCGTCGGCGTCCGACGACGTGTACCCGGACACTCCGACCGTGTCGTTCCACGGCAGCTCGTACACCAGCGACCTGCTCACCTTCCAGGGCGTCGAGACGAGCAGCCGGACCCGCAAGGGCAGCTCGTACACCCCCCTCGACCAGCTCACGCCGGCGCAGGCGCAGCTCGTGCAGAAGTTCAACGCCCCGCCGTACGTGGACGCGAAGTCCGCCGGGTCGATCCCGTTCGTCGACTTCGCGAACCAGGCGATCACCTCCGGCGCGTCGTTCAGCCCGGACCTGCTCGCCGGGATGACCGCGGAGCAGGTCGCCGCGGCGCTGTCCGACCCGGGCAGCGAGATCGGCAAGGCGATCGGCGGCAACGCCAACGCGATCACCGCCGTGCTGTGCAAGATCACCGGCGGCAAGCCGGCGAACGTCTGCACCACCCAGGCCGTGACCGTCTTCCAGGGAAAGGTGTGAGCATGACACTGGTGCAGCGGTGGGTGCCGCCCACCTCGCTGGTGCTGTCCGTGCTCGGCCTGGCCGTGTCGGTGTACCTGACGTATGAGCACTTCACATCCTCGACGACCCTGGCCTGCCCCGACACGGGTGCGCTCAACTGCCTGAAGGTCACCACCAGCGAGCAGTCCGCCGTGTTCGGGGTGCCCGTCGCCGTCCTGGGCCTGCTGTACTTCGTGGCGATGCTGGCCCTGTCGGCGCTGTGGCGGATGCCGCGCCGGGACGTGCGGCTCGCCCGCCTGGCCACCACCGGTGCCGGGGTGCTGTTCGTCGTCTGGCTCGTCTACGCGGAGCTCTTCACCCTCGACGCGATCTGCCTGTGGTGCACGGCGGTGCACGTCCTGGCGGTCGGGCTGTTCGCGGTCACCGCCCTGGGCACGGCATACGCGGACCCGGCGGACCTTTCCTGATTTTTCTTCAAGGTCGCCGGAACTTTCCGGTCCCCCCGGACGACTACCCGTCGACCTTGTTCCTGCCTCCGAGAGGACAGCCCGCATCATGCGCCTGACCCACGTGGTCCGCGCGGGTGTCGCCGTCGCCGCGGCCGCCGCCGCGGCACTCGCCTTCCCCGCCGCCGCATCCGCCCACGTCACCGTCAACCCGAGCACCGCCACGCAGGGCGGTTACACGAAGGTGACGTTCCGGGTGCCCAACGAGCGCGACGACGCGTCCACCACCAAGGTGGAGATCGCGCTGCCGACCGACACGCCGATCGCGTCGGTGTCGCTCAAGCCGATTCAGGGCTGGACGGCGGTCGCCGAGAACAGCAAGCTCGCCACCCCGATCAAGACCGACGACGGCGAGATCACCGACGCCGTCTCGAAGATCACCTGGACCGCCGGCGCCGGCGCGGAGATCAAGCCGCACCAGTTCCAGGAGTTCGACGTCTCCCTCGGCCCGCTCCCGGTCGCCGACCAGATCGTGTTCAAGGCCCTGCAGACGTACTCCACCGGCGAGGTCGTCCGCTGGATCGACGAACCCGCCGCGGGCGCCGAGGCCGAGCACCCCGCCCCGGTCCTGAAGCTCACCAAGAAGACCGACACCGCCGCCCCGGCCGCGGGCGCCTCCGCCCCGGCGGCCACCGCGACCGGGGCGAAGGACGACAGCGGCGACGGCACGGCCATCGGCCTCGGCGTCGCCGGCCTGGTCCTCGGCCTGGCCGGCCTGATCGTCGCCGTCCTCGCCTTCCGCCGCTCCACCCCCCGCCCCACCGCCTGACCGGCACCGTCTGACCGCACCGTCCGGGCCGCCCCTTCGTGGGCGGCCCGGCCGTCTCCGTGGCCGCGGTGCTGTGCCGGATGCGCCGTCCCACAGGTGGTTGAACCCGCAACTGTCTGATGGGGTACACGTCAGCAGGACCCGCGCCGACGAGGGAGACCCGGTTGACCAGGGACGAGGAGCTGATGACCGCGCTGTACACCGAGCATTACGGTGTGCTGCTCGGCTTCGTGTCGCGGTACGAACGCGACCGCCACCGTGCCGAGGACCTCGTCCAGGAGACGCTGCTGCGCGCCTGGAAGCACATCGGGCGCATCGACGTCAGCCGGGACACCACCAGGGCGTACCTGCTGACGATCGCGCGCAACGTGGTCAGCAACGCGTGGCGGGCGGACCAGCGCCGCCCCCGGCTCGTCGACGACCCCGACGCGATCGCGGCCGTCGCCGACGCCGACAACGTCGACGACCTCGTGGAGGGCTGGCTGGTCCGGGCCGCCCTGGACCGGCTCTCCGTCGAGCACCGGCAGGTCGTGGAGTCCGTCTACTACGACGGGCGCACCGTCGCCGACACCGCCCGCCGCCTGTCGGTGCCCGAAGGCACCGTGAAGTCCCGCGCCTACTACGCGGTCCGGGCGCTGCGCGCGGTGTTCGAGGAGATGGGGGTCCTGCGATGAGCGGGCCGCAACGCAGGAGCCGCTCATCATGGACGCAGGTCTGGCTCAGGCCGACGCCGGAGCGCAGCGGAGGTGGCGGCATGAGCGGGCCGCAGCGCAGCGCAGGAACCGCTCATCATGGACGCAGTTCTGGCTCAGGCCGACGCCGGAGCGCAGCGGAGGTGGCGGCATGAGCGGGCCGCAGCGCAGCGCAGGAACCGCTCATCATGGACGCAGTTCTGGCT
>NZ_JBEXDG010000098.1:0-1026 GCF_040605635.1 Dactylosporangium sp. NPDC005555 | reverse complement strand
GCTCAGGCCGACGCCGGAGCGCAGCGGAGGTGGCGGCATGAGCGGGCCGCAGCGCAGCGCAGGAACCGCTCATCATGAGCGCAGTTCTGGCTCAGGCCGACGTCGGAGCGCAGCGGAGGTGGCGGCATGAGCGGGATGAGCGGGGAGCACGATGCGGTGCGCCGGCTGATCGGCGGGTACGTCCTCGGCGGGCTCGACGACGACGACCAGTCGCGCGTCGACGCGCACCTGAGCGGCTGCCCCGCCTGCAGGGCCGAGGTCGAGCGGCTCGCGCCCGTGCCCGAGCTGCTGCAACGACTGCCGGCCGGCCAGCCGCCCACGGCCCTGGAGCCGCCGTCGCAGAACGGTCTCGACGCGTTGCTGCACCGGGCCCGCCGTCCTTCTCCCCGCGACCGGCGGCGCCGAGCCGGCCTGCTCGCCGGCGCGGCGGCGGGGGTCGCCCTGGTCGCCGCCGGGTCGTTCCTCTGGCCCCGGTCCGCGCCGGTACCGCGGGAAGGGGCCCCTCAGCAACAGCAACCGGCCGTGCAGCAGCAGCAGCCGTCCTCCTCCGGCGGCGGTTCCGCTCCGGCCGGCACGGTGGTCCAGTTCATCGCCGCCACGGGCAGTGCCCTGTCGGGCCGGGCGACGCTGACCCCGCGCCAGTGGGGCGTGTCGGTGGCGCTCGAAGTCACCGGTCTGCCCGGTGACGGACCGTTCGTGCTCCGCGTCGTCGGGCGCGGCGGTCAGGAGGAGCAGGCGGCGTGCTGGGGCCGGACCACGTCGGCGTCCGCCAGGGTGACGGGCGCCAGCTCCATCCAGCTCCCGAACGTCGACAAGGTCACCGTCTCCGACCACGACGGCCACCTCCTGGGCACCGCCGCACAGAACTGAGCCGCCACCACACCCATCGCCGCATTGCGTCTCTGATTCTCGATGATCCGGAAGAGTTTGCGCTGCTATGACGCAATGCCGGTGAGTTAAGGATTTGCGTCGAGGGTTGTCGATGCCGCGTGGCGGCTTGCGCAGCAACGAAGCTCCCGTTACACA
>NZ_JBEXDG010000097.1:0-24469 GCF_040605635.1 Dactylosporangium sp. NPDC005555 | reverse complement strand
CTTTCGGATCCAGGTAAGCCATCGGACCCAAAAACCTCCCTCCGAGTTCTTCCCGGCTGCACCGGGGATACAACGAGGCGCTTCGTGGCGCACCGCATCTGCCGCCGTGAGTGCGCAGAGGGCGACAGACGACGAGCCCGACGCCGTTGGCGTGCGGGCTCGGGCGCGGCCCGGTGTTCAGTGCGGAAAGGCGCGGGGCAAGCGGGTGCTGATCGTCTCGCGGAACTGTTCGATGCGGGTCGCGACCTGGCGCATGCCGTAGGTGTTCTCCAGCCGGTCCAGGTACAGCGATCGAGCGGCGAGCGCGTCGAGGTCGACGGTGAAGTAGATGGCCATGAGCGGGTTGACGAACAGTGCGCTGCCGTGGGTTCGCCGGGTGAACCGCACGTCGCCGAAGTCGCCGCGGGTGGCGGCGGCGATCTGTCCATTGACGATGCTGGGCCGTAGCGGCGTCGCGGCCTGGGCGTCGGCGACCGCGTCGCGGTACAGCGCGGCTTCCCGGCTCGCGCCGGGGATGGACAGCGCACCGAGGTAGGCGCCGTCACGGTCGAGTGCGGCGAGGTTCTCCAGCACCTGGGCGTGGTTGACGCCATGATAGGCGTCGATGCCGAACCCGAGGCAGGTGACCAGCTTGATCGGCAGATCGATCCCGGCGACCGCGGCCAGGCTGGTCATGTCCTCAACGGGCGTGCCGAGACCGGCTTCGTCGCCGCGCATCAGGATGTCCGTACCGCCGTCGACCAGCACGATCGCGTCGATGCCCAGGTGATCGACGAGGTGGCGGTAGGCGGCTCGCAGGCGCTGCACGCCGACCTTGGGGAAGGCGTACACCGTGGACGGCAGGTCATGACCGGCGAGCCAGGCCGCCAGCGTGCGTTCGGGGAAATAGTCGGCCAGCCCGGTCGTTTCCGGGGTTACCGCGGCGACGTTCTCGGCGAGCCACACGTCCAGGTCGAGGAGTTCGAGTTGGCTGAACGACAGGTTGGCCAGGTAGACCTCAACGTCGGCGTCCCACAACGCGATCGCCAGCGGCAGCCCCGCGTACACGTCGAAACCGCCACCCGCACCGGCAATCAGGACGCGGCGTGCCTTGCTCAGTGCGGCGAACAACGGCGGAGTGACGAGCGAGCTCACGTTCCACCCCGACGCGACACCATCTCGACGTTCACGTCCATCACCTGCTGCATGATCCCCGAACGACCGATCCCAGCCAAGCGCCCAGTGCTGCTGAGCACCACTGTCGCCACGACGGCGATCGCGAGCACGGTGAGTGGGCGGTCCGACGGCGCACAAGTCAGGCGTGCGAGGTGGGCCGGTAGATCAGCTCCTGGGTGCGTCCGTCGTGGGTCCGGATCTCGACCAGCTCGAGGTGCCGGGCGCTCGACAGTGTTACGAACGGCACCGCCCCGAATCGACGAAGGGACCTCACGAGCCGCCGGCAAGGGCGGCATGGACGGAGGAGATGGCGCTGGCGCCTTCGCCGACGGCGGTGGCGACGCGTTTGGTCGAGCCCGAGCGGAGGTCACCGACCGCGAACACGCGGGCGGCGCTCGTCTGGAACGGCTGGCGGCCGTCGGTCAGGACGAAGCCGTCGTCGTCCACGGCCAGCCCTGAGAGCCAGCCCGACACCGGGTCGGCGCCGATGAAGCAGAACACGGCGGTGCAGTCCAGCCGCTTGCGGTGCCCGTCGGGCAGCGAGACGACGATCGACGTCAGGGTGGTGTCGCCGGTCAGGCCGCGGATCGTGCTGCCGGCGTGGATCCGGATCCGGGGGTGTGCCCGGATCCGGTCTGTCAGGTAGGACGACATGCGAGCTTCGAGGTCGGCACCGCGGACGATCAGTTCCACCGTCGCGCCGCGGGCGGCGAGGGACAGGGCCGCCTGCCCCGCCGAGTTCGCGCCGCCGATCACCGCGACCGGCCGATGGTCGTGGTCGCGGACGTCCAGGTCGGTCGCCGCGTAGCGGATGCAGCCGGACTGCTCGAACGTCGCCCATCCGGGGACGTCCGGGCGGCGGTGGTGCGCCCCGGTGGCGGCGATCACCGCGCGGGTCTGGATGCGCTGCCCGTCGTCGAGCAGGACGACCGGCCGCCGGTCGTCGGTGAGGTCGAGGCCGGCGACCACGCACGGTGCGTGGATGCGGACGCCGAACTTGAGCGCCTGGACCATGGCCAGGCGGGTCAGGTGGTCGCCGCTGATGCCCTGCGGGAAGCCCAGATAGTTCTCGATGCGGGCGCTCCTGGCGGCCTGCCCGCCGATCCCGCTGCGGTCCAGGAGCACGGTGGTGAGGCCCTCGGAGGCCCCGGACACGGCGGCGGCCAGCCCGGCCGGGCCCGCGCCCACGACGACGAGGTCGGCCGGGCTCCGGTCGGGCCGGTAGGTGAGGCCGAGCGCCGCCGCGACCGTGCCCGGCGTCGCGTTGCGCAGCGCCGACCCGTGCAGCACCGCGGCCGGCAGGTCATCGGGTGTCAGTCCGGCCGACGCCATCGTCGCGCGTCCGGCGGGCGTGTCCGGGTCGTGCCAGGCGTGCGGGAGGAGCATCTGGGCCGCGTAGGTGCGCAGGTCCAGCGTGTCCACGCCGTGCCGCTGCCCGACGACGACCAGGGCGCTGCCGGCCGTCGTGCGGAAGACGTCGCGTCGTTGCCGGAACGCGGCGAGGAGCACGCCGGCGATGTCGTCGTGCTCGGCGAGGGCCCGGCGCAACGCCGGCGGGTCGATGCGGACGACGGTGCCCGCGGTGACCACCCGGGCGGTCAGGTAGACACGTTGGCCGGTCAGCAGGTTGAGCTCGCCGAGGAAGTCGCCGGGTCCGCCCCGGTAGATCACAGCGGTCGCGACGATGTCGACGGTCGCGGTGAGGAGCAGGAAGCAGTCGTAGGTCGCGTCGCCGGGGACGTACAGGTGCTGGCCGGCCTCGACGTGCTCCGCGGTCCCGTAGGCGGCGAGGCGGCGGAACTGCTCGTCGTTGAGCACCGGCCCTCTCGGCGCTGTCATCTGGCGGGGCTCGAGAAAGGCCGGGCGACGGTCGTACCGTAGAGCAGCAGGCCGGCGGCGGTCATGACGAAGCCGGCCCACACGGTGGACAGGGTGCCCCAGCCGGCGTCGAGGGTGACGGCGCCGCCGACCGCGCCGAGCGCGTTCGCGAGGTTGAGCGCGGCGAGGTTGAGTGCGCCTTTCAGGGTCGGTGCGCCGGGTGCGAGCCGGCTGAGCTGGACCTGGATGGTGGGGATGGCGGCCATCATGGCGGCGCCGACGCCGAACAGGCAGGGCAGCAGGGTGCGCCGGTTGATCCGGGCGGCGAGCACGACGATCGCCGGCGAGCCGAGCATCACCCCGACGGCGTACGCGGTGATCGCGTGGGTCGCGACCGGGACCGTCACGCCGAGGTCGGCGGCGAAGAGCTGGATGCTCCCGTTGCTGCCGAACTCGCCGGTGCCGATCGCGAACGTGCCCAGGGCGAGGGCGAGCAGCGCGAGCCGCGGGTGACGGATCGGTCTGCCGGCGGCGGTGTGCCGCTGCTCCTCGACGGTGCACTGGCTTTCATACGCCTGCTGATGCATGCGTTCCCCCTGAGCCGTCCAGCTCGTGCTCGGAAGTCTCGCGGAGGCCGTGCCGGTCGGAGAAGCGTTTCAGCGGCGCGGGCGCCCACCAGTTGACGTTGCCGAGCAGCCGCATCGTCGCCGGCACCAGCAGCGCCCGCACGATGGTGGCGTCGACGAGCACGGCGATGAGCAGGGCCACCCCGATCAGCTTGATGAACGTGATCCCGGAGATGGAGAACAGGCCGATGACGACGAGGATGAGCAGCGCGGCGCTGGTGATGATCCGGCCACTGCGTTGCAGTCCGACCGCGACGGCGTGGGTGTTGTCGCCGGTACGGTCGTACTCCTCCCGGATCCGCGACATGAGGAAGACCTCGTAGTCCATCGACAGCCCGAAGACGACGGCGAGCACGAGGATCGGCTGGGTCGCCTCCAGTGTGCCGGTGGAGGTGAAGCGCAGCAGGCCCGACAGGTGGCCGTCCTGGAAGATCAGCACCAGCGCGCCGAACGACGCGCCGAGCGACAGGACGTTCATCAGGATCGCCTTCACCGGCAGGACGAGCGATCCGAAGGCCAGGAACAGCAGGACGAACGTGGCGCCGACGATGATCAGCGCCATCCACGGCAGCCGGTCGCCGACGGCGTCGAGCTGGTCGGCGAGCCGCGCGGTCAGGCCGCCGACGAGGACCTCACCGCCGGGCGGCGCCGGGACGTCGCGGATGTCGCCGACCAGGTCGCGGGTCTGCGCCGAGATCGGGTCGCTGTCGTACGTGACGGTCACCCGGAAGACGTCACCGGACCGGCCGGTGATGTCGGCTGCGGTCACCCCGCCGACCGCGCGGACCGCCGCGACGTACCGGTCGAGGCCGGCCGGGTCCGGGGCGGTGACGATCGCCTCGATCGGCAGCTGGCTGTTCTGGACGAAGTCCCGGTCGACGGTCTCGGTGACCACGCGGCTCTCGGTGCCCGCCGGGAGCACCCGCGGGTCGATGCCGCCGAACTCGACGCGCAGGAACGGCGCGCCGGCCAGCAGCAGCACGGCGAGGACCCCGACGGCGTAGAGGACGGGGCGGCGCATGATGCTGTGGGCGAGGCGATACCAGAAGCCGTGCTCGGGTGACGGCTGACGCCGGTGCCGGCGCACGGAGAGGGCGTCGACGCGGTGGCCGAGGACGCCGAGCAGCGCGGGCAGCACGGTCAGCGCCGCGAGCATCGCCACGAGCACCGCGGACAGTCCGCCGAGTCCCATCGAGCGCAGGAACGGCATCGGGAAGATCAGCAACCCGGCGAGGGACACCGCGACGGTGATGCCGGAGATCGCGACGGTACGCCCGGCGGTGGCCATCGTGCGGGCCACGGCGTCCTCCACGGCCAGACCGCGGGCGATCTCTTCCCGGAACCGGCCGACCATGAACAGGCCGTAGTCGATCGCCAGGCCGAGCCCGAGGATCGTCACCACGTTGATGGAGAACACCGACACGTCGGTCACGTAGCTCATGACGCGCAGTGCGGTGAACGCGCCGATGATGGCCAGGCCGCCGATGGCCAGGGGCAGGCTCGCCGCGGCGACGCTGCCGAAGACGAGCACCAGCAGCGCGAGCAGGACCGGGATGGAGATCGTCTCGGCGAGGGCGATGTCGGCCGCCACCCGCTCGCGGATGTCGCGGCTGACGGCGGTGATGCCACCGACCCGGGTGTCGAGGCCGGGGGCGGCCAGGTCGTCCTCGATCTCCTGCAGTGCCTGGCCGCGCGCGGTCTCGTCGTCGCCGGCCAGGGTCAGCACCGCGTAGGTCGCCCGCCGGTCGTGGCTGACCAGGCCCGGGTTGTGGTTGGTGTTCCAGTAGGTGACCGTCGCGGTCACCGTCCCGCCGGGCAGCCCGGCGAGGGTGTCGGTCACGGCCCGCTGGAACGCGGGGTCGTCGACCGTCGTGGTCGGGCTCCGGTAGAGGACCACGACGTCGTTGCCGGTGCGCCCCAGCGTCTCCTGCGCGCGGGCGACGGCGCGGGAGCTTTCGCTGCCCGGGTCCTCGAATCCCTCCGTGATCAGCGCGCCGAAGACCTGCGTACCCCAGACGCCGCCGAACGCCATGAAGGCCAGCGCCGCGCCGATGAGCCACCACCTGCGGCGGACCATCGTCCGCCCCCACCGCTCGAACATCGCAGTCCCCTGCCGTCGTCAGCGCGCGGCGCGCGTGATGAGGTCGGCCGTCGCGGCCGGCTGCGAGATCATCGCGACGTGCGAGGCGTTCACCTCGACGACGCGGGCCCGGGCCCGCTGCGCCATGAACCGTTGCGCCGCGACGGGGATCACCTGGTCGTTGCGGGCGGCGAGGTACCAGGAGGGGATCGTGTTCCAGGCCGGCGCGCCGGACGGCTCCTCGAACACGCCCACGTGCAGCGGCCGCTGGCTCGCCTGCATCAGTGCGGCTTCCTTCTTCGGCACGTCGGCGGCGAACGCGTCCCGGAAGACCTCCTTCTTGATGTAGGCGTCGGCGCCCGTGCCGTGCGGCCGGTAGTCGAGGGCTTCCGGGGTCAGTTTGCTGCCCGGGTACCAGTACTGCAGGCTGGGGAGCGTGTCGCCCTGCTCGGGAGCGAACGCGGCCACGTACACCAGCGCGGTGACGTTCGCGTTGCCGGTCGCGGCGTTGGTGATGACCATGCCACCGTAGGAGTGCGCGGCGAGCACCAGCGGGCCGCTGAGGGTGGCCAGGACGCTGGCCAGGTAGGCGGCGTCGGCGGCGACGCCGCGTAGCGGGACCGCGGGGGCGATGACCGGGTAGCCGTCGCCGATGAGCCGGGCGGCGACGGCGTTCCAGCCGGACGCGTCGGCGAACGCGCCGTGCACGAGCACCACGGTGGGTTTCGGTTTCCCGCCGGGCCGGGTGTGGGCCTCGGCGGCGGAGGCGCCGGTCAGGGCGCCGGTGGCCACCGCGGCGGAGCCTGCCAGCAGCGTTCTGCGAGTCGTCGTCATGTGAGGTACGCCTTTCCACAGGTATCGGTTGCAGCCGTGAATTGCAGGTCAGCGTAGGAACGCGCACTTGACGGGCGCTGAATGACGACGGAAGCCCGATCCACGAACGGTTCCGTCGCTGTCAAGTGCCCCGTTTTAGCGTGCGGGCATGACATCGATGAAAAGCGAAACTGCCAGGAAATGGGGCCTGCGGGTCCATGTGCTCAGTTACGTGGTGGCCAATGTGGTGCAGGTGATGGTGTGGTGGTTGTTCGACTCGCAGCACCATTTCTGGCCCGTGTGGTCGATCGTGGCCTGGGGCATCGGGCTGGCGTTCCACGCGTGGGGCGTCTCGCCGTCCAGGCCCCGGCACCGGTACTGATCCGGTGTCGTTCCTCCTGGAGTTCGTGCGCGATCCCCTGACGGTCGGTGCGATCGCGCCGAGCGGTGCCGCGCTGGCCAGGGTGGCGACGGCTGCGGTGCCCCGGACCGGTTCACCCGTCGTGGTGGAGCTGGGTCCGGGCACCGGAGCCTTCACCCACGCCATCCAGCGGCGGCTCGCCGGGCGCGGCCTGCACATCGCGGTCGAGGTCAACCCGCGGTTCGCGCGGCACCTGGGCGCCCTGCATCCCGGGGTCGACGTGGTGACCGCGGACGCGACCGACCTCGTGGCGGTGCTGGCGCGGCGCGGGATCAGCCAGGCCGACGTCGTGGTCAGCGGTCTGCCGTGGGCGGCGTTCGCCGAGCACCGTCAGCGTGATGTGCTGTCCGCGGTGGTCGCCGCGCTGCCGCCGCATGGCGTGTTCACCACGTTCGCCTATCTGCATTCACGGTGGCTGCCACCCGCTCGGCGGCTGCTGATGTCCCTGCGGTCACGGTTCGACGAGGTCGTCGTCAGCCGCACCGAGTGGGCCAACGTTCCCCCGGCGCTGGTGTACTACTGCCGTCGTCCGGTCACTGGAGCTCACTGAGGAACGTTTCGGCGCGGTGGGCGAAGAGGTGGGTCGCCCGCTCGGCGGACCAGGCGCGGGCCGCTTCGGCCGCGGCCCGCACGACGTCGGCGGGCGCCCCACCGGCGTGCAGCACGCGCGCCCGCAGCAGCCGGATGAGGCCTTCGGCGTAACGCTGGCCGTGGGCTTCCAGGGCCCGGTCCGCGCGGTCGAGGGCCGCGCCGGCGGCGTCCGGGCGCCCGGCGGCGAGCCACATCTCGGCGATCAACCCGTTGTGGTAGGCGATCCCCCACCGGGGCGGGTCGGTGAGCGTCGCGGCGAGGAGCTGCTCGGCCTCCGCCGTGGTCGCGGCCGGGTCGTCGCCGGTGAGGGCCCGGGCCCAGTACCAGTTGAGCCGCACGTAGATCTCCTGCTGGACGGCGCTGCGGCCGGTGCCCATGGCCATCCACCGTTCGATCGTGCGCATCACCCAGGCTGCGTCACCGGCCATGGAGGCGATGATGGTGATGTAGTACGCCCAGGTGGCGACACCGTACGGGTCGGTGGGCCCGTTCCACTCGTCGATCATCGTGCCCGCCGTCCCGGCGTCGCCGTGCAGCGCGGTCACGACGGCCCGCCAGCCGGGCCACTCGCCGGAGACGTCCTGCCGGACCGTGGTCCCGCTCTGCGGGGAGGCGTCACCGTGCAGCAGGGCCGGGTCGTTGTCGATGAAGTACCGGTACGCCTCGCCGATGTTGCCGATGTCCCACTGGTGCAGGCCCCACGCTTGCCGCCCGTACACGCGCAGGATCGGGTCGCTCGACGCCTCCCCTTGCTCGTACAGTCGCCGGACCAGATGCGCGCGGTCCGGTTCGAGGAACGTGTAGGCGCCGAACAGGCGGGCGAAGAGCAGGCCGGCGGCCTCGACGTCCCGGCCGAGCTGGCGGGCCAGCAGTTCGGCGCGCTCAAGCAGGTCGAAGGTTGTGCCGCCGAACCCGGCCTGCCGGCGTGGGGCGATGGCGAGCAGGGCGAGCGCGGACAGTTCCAGCTCCGGCAGCCCGGCCGTCCGGGCCAGCTGGGCGGCCGTTTCCAGGTGCCGGTCGGCGGCCGCGAACGCGAGTTTGCTCGTCGCGCGTCGGCCTGCGCGTTTCAGCGCCTCCACGGTGCGCACCGGGTCGGCGAGCGGGCCGGCGGCCCACAGGTGGTAGGCGAGGCGTTCGGGGATGGACTCGTCGTCGGCGAGCTGCTCCTCGAGGGCGTCCGCGACGCGCAGGTGCAGCCGGGTCGCCTGCTGCTGCGGTGTCGTCTCGGTGATGGACTCGCGCACCAGGTCGTGCGCGAACCGCAGCGAGAACGGGTCCCCGGGCCGCGTTTCGAGCAGGCCGAGCGCGTGCAGCGGCTCGAGGCGCTCCAGGCAGCCGGTGACGTCGGCACCGGCGACGCGGGCGAGCAGCCCGAGGTCGACGTCGCGGCCGATGAGCGCGGCGATCTGCAGCAGGTCGCGGGCGCTGTCGTCGAGCCCGGCCATCCGGCCACGCACGACGTCCCGCACGCCGGCCGGCACGCCCGCCTGCACCGTCCCGCCGGTGAGTGCGCCGCGGTCGTTGAGGAACCGGGACAGTTCCCGGACGTAGAACGGGTTTCCGGCGGTGCGGTCGTGGATGGTACGGGCGGTGTCGGCGCCCGGCTCGTGTCCGGCTTCGCGGCGGATGAGCTCGGCGACGTCGCTCAGGCCGAGCGGGCCGAGCCGCACCCGGCGGTGGATGGGCAGCCGGCTGGCGTCTGCGAGGACCCGCGACAGGTCGGAGCCCGGCACGGGCGCCCGGTTCCGCAGGGCGCCGACGATCGCGGTGCCGACCGGCAGCCGGCCCGCCAGGTGGCCGAACAGCTGGAGCGAGGCGGCATCGCCCCACTGCAGGTCGTCCACGACGAGCAGCGTCGGCTGCTGTGCCGCGGCCTGCCCGACGACGGCGACGACCTGCTCGAACAGCCGGAACTGGGCGCGGCCACCGCCGACGACCGGCCCGTCGCCGTGCCGCGCCTCGGCAGCCTCGACGAGGCTGCCGAGCTCGCTGGCGATCCACTTCTCCCGCGCCGGCGCGGGCAGGCTGTCCACGACAGCGGTGATCGCCTGCTCCCACGGCCACATCGCCGGGGTGCCGTCGCCTTCCAGGCACGAAGCCCACACGACGCGTGCTCCGCGCCGGCCCGCCTCCGCTGCGGCCTCCTGCACCAGGCGGGTCTTGCCCACGCCCGGTTCGCCCTCCACGATGGCGAGTCCGGTGCCGCCGGTGAGTGCCGCCTGCACGGCCTGCCGCAGGACGGCGAGCTCCTCGGCCCGGCCGACGAGACCCTTCCGTGCGGTGCCGTCCGAGTCGTCGGGCGGGGTCGCGCGGGTCTGCGTCAGCGCCCGCAAATATGCGGTCTGCAGCGCCGGGCCGGGGTCGATGCCGAGTTCGTCGGCGAGGCGGTCCCGGAAGGTGCGGTACGCCGAGAACGCTTCGGCCTGGCGTCCCGCGGCGCTGAGCGTGGACACCAGGCCGGCCTGCACGGGTTCGTGGAACGGTGCCGTCCTGGTGGCCAGGTGCAGTGCCGGCAGCACGAGCTCCGGCCGGCCGAGCGACACGGCCAGGCCGGCCGCGGTCGTGCAGGCGGTGTGGAACTCGTCGTCGAGCGCGGCGAAGACCGCCATCGCGGCTGTTTCGTGGGTGAACCCGTCGGCCACCGGGCCCTGCCAGAGGCCGAGGGCGTCGACGTACTGCTCGAGGGCCCGTTCGCGGTGTCGCTGCGCCAGGGCCGTTTCGGCGGCGCCGACGCGTTCCCTGAAGGCGAGCAGGTCCAGGGTGCCGGGGCCGGTGGTGAACAGGTACGCGTTGCCGCGGCGATGCAGGTATGAACCGGTTTCCCGGGCGGGGACCTCGGGTTCGAGCAGGCGCCGCAGGGCTCCGATGTACTTCTGGATCACGTTGAGCGCGCTCGCGGGTGCGTCCTCGCCCCAGATCAGTCCGATCAGCTCGCTCGTCGTGACCGGGTGACCAACGCGGGCCAGCAGCAGCGCGAGGAGGTACGCCTGCTGCCGCGGTCCGGCGTCCAGCTCGACCCCGTCGCGCCACACCCGGAGCGGTCCGAGCATCCGCAGGCGCAGGCCGTCTCCGCCGCCGCTCATCCGGGCTCGACCGCCGCCGGGCCGCCGGAAACGGCCTGCAGCACCCGGCGGCGGGTGAGCAGGAAGCCGAACCCGAACGCGGCGAAATGCATGAGGATGCCGTAGACCGCGCCGGGGATGGCCATCTCGGCGTTGTTCAGCAGCGCCGGGCTCAGCGCCACGGTCACGGCGATCGTGGTGTTGTGCACGCCGATCTCGAACCCGGACGCGATCGCCGCGCGGTGCTCGACGCCGGCCAGCCGCGGCGCGCCGTAACCGATCAGCAGACTGATGACGTTGAAGGTCACCGCGGCCGCGCCGACCGCGACGACATGGTCCGCGATGTTGGCCCGCTCCGCGTAGACCACGAGGGAGATGACCGCGACCAGGACCACCACCGACAGGACCCGGACCGGCCGGTTGAGCCGGTCCGCGACCCCGGGCACCCGCGCGCGCACGAGCATGCCGATCGCGACCGGCACGAGCACCATCAGGAACACCTGGAACACCTTGCCGAACTGCAGCCCGAGCGCGGCCCCGTCGGGCAGGAAGTACGCGGCCGACAGGTTCACCACGATCGGCAGCGTGACGACGATCAGCGCCGTGTTGACCGCGGTGAGCGTGACGTTCAACGCGACGTGGCCGCCGAACAGGTGGCTGTAGAGATTGGCGGTGGGACCACCGGGCGACGCCGCGACGAGCATCATGCCGACCGCCAACGCCGCCGGCAGCCCGAACGCGAGCACCAGACCGAAGCAGATCACCGGGAGCAGCACCAGCTGGCAGACCAGCGCGATCACCACCGCCCGCGAATGCCGCCCGACCCGCCGGAAGTCCTCGACGGTCAGGCTGAGACCCAGGCCGAGCATCACGACGAACAGGGCCACAGGCAGACTGGCAGAGATCAACGTGGAACCCACGGTGCATTCTGGCCGGTCCACCATGCCCGGTCAATAGGCCCGATCGGGCGCACCCGCCGTCCTACCAGGTGGTGCGGCCGGTGTCTGCGGGTCTGGTACGCCCGTACGTCGCACACGGCCCGGCAGGTTCATCTTCACGATACTTAGCTCTTGCGCTAAGTATCGTGGTGAAGAATACTTAGCCGCGTGGCACAGTATTCGGCGCAGCTCGACGACGTGTTCGTCGCCCTTGCCGACCCGACCCGGCGCGGCGTCATCCAGCGCCTCGGCCGGGGTCCGGCGAGCGTCGGCGAGCTCGCCGGCGAGTTCCCGATGACCCTCCCCTCGTTCATCAAGCACCTGCGGACGCTCGAGGCCAGCGGGTTGATCCGCACGGCGAAGTCCGGACGGGTGCGCACCTGCACGCTCAACCGCGAACGCCTCGCCGTCGTCGACGGCTGGCTCGCGGAGCAGCGCGGGATCTGGGAAGCGCGCACCGATCGCCTCGAACGCCTCCTCACCGACCCGAAGGAGCACCAGCAATGAATCCCGACCTGAACCTGAACCTGAACCTGGACCTGGCCCTGCAACGGGTGATCCGCGCGCCCCGTGCCGCCGTGTGGAGCGCGTGGACCGACCCGTCCCGCTTCGCGCAGTGGTGGCTCCCGGCGCCGACCCTGTGCCGCGTCGACCGCCTGGACGTGCGGCCCGGTGGCGCGCTCGTGACCCGGCTCAGCGACGACGGGGTGACGTTCGCCCCGCACCTCGATGCGTGCTTCCTCGTCGTCGACGAGCTCGAGCGGATCGTGTTCACGAACACGATCGACAGCGCGTGGCGGCCCACGAACCCCTCCCCGGTCCCCATGACCGCCGAGATCACCCTGAGCGACCACCCCGACGGCACGGACTACCGCGTCGTCGTCCGCCACGGCGATCCGGCCGCTCGCGACCATCACGAGAAGCTCGGTTTCGCGGACGGCTGGGGCTCGGTCACCGAACAGCTCGCACAGGTCGCCGAACGCCACACCTCTTCGGAAGACGCACCATCGCGAACCCGTCGAGTGGAATCGCCGGGGTCGCGCTGACTCCCGCCGCGCGCAGGCCCGGTCACTCGCCGGCAGCATGGTGCCGGCGGCCAAACGACGCCTATACAATGCATCTCACCTATATCAACCAGTGACCATGGCTGAGGTGGATCTGCTGCGTACTCGGGTGCCCCCCATCGGCCTGTTCCGGTCGGCGGTCCCGACCGTACCCACTCTCGGTGACCCGGGCGCGTGCCGGTGAGCGAGCCTGTGGCGAGTGGACGGATGGACGTCTCCGTACTCGGCCCCGTGCAGCTCCGCCGAGACGGTGTCCCGGTCCCGCTGGGTCCACAGCTCACCACGCTGCTCGCCATCCTGCTGCTGGAGCTCGGCAAGCCGGTGCCGAGCCGGCGACTGGCGACACTGCTGGCCGGCGACGACGCGTCGGACGCCGCGCGGGTCACCCTCCGCAGCCATGTCGCCCACCTGCGGCGCGCCCTCGAACCCGGTGAGCGGGGTCGGCGTGGCAAGGGGCTCATCGCCACGGTCGGCCATGGAACCGCGGCGGGATACCGGCTGGACCTGGAGCCGGCGTGCGTCGACGCCGTCCGGTTCGAGGAGTCGCTCCGGGAGGGCCGTCGGCTGCTGGCGCTCGGCGATGCCGGGCAGGCCGACCGGGCCGTCGCGATCCTGCGTACTGCGCTCGACCGCTGGCACGGCGAGCCCTACGCCGACCTCGCCGACAAACCCTTTGCGTTGGTCGAGATCGCCCGGCTTCGGGCAGTTCACCGTGCGGCACTGCTCACCTACGCGGAGGCGACCAACGAGCTGGGGCGGCACGCCGAGGCGATGGGCGACCTGACCGGCGCCGTGGCCGCCGATCCGTACGACGAGAGTCTGCGCTGCATGCTCGCCCTCACCCTGTACCGCGACGGCCGGACCGACGAGGCGGCGGAGGTGTGCCGGCACGGCCTGGCACTGTTGAGCCGCCGTGGCATCGACGCACCGCAGCTGCACGCCCTGCAGCGCGACATCCTGCGGCGGGAGGTGCGACAACCCACCAGCGGGTCGGTCGGCCGGCCCTCGGTGCCCCGGATGCTGCCTCCGGACCTGCCGTGTTTCGTCGGCCGGGTGCAGGAACTGTCCACTGCGGAGGCCCGGTTGATCGGCCGTGACGAGCAGCGGTCGGCGATTCTGCTGGTCCTCGGTCCGGCCGGGGTCGGCAAGACCAGTTCGAGTCTGCGTCTGGCCCACCGGCTGGCCCCTCGGTTCCCCGACGGGCAGCTCTATGCCAACCTCCGCGGCTTCGATGCCGTTGCCACGGCGCTGACGCCGACCGAGGTGCTGCGCGCCTTCCTCGAGGCACTCGGCGTGGCACCGGAGAAGATTCCGGCCAATCTCAACGCACAGATGGCCAGATACCAGGCCCAGCTGCGGGACCGCCGGATCCTGATCATCCTCGACAACGCCCACAGCGCCGAGCAGGTCCGGCCACTCCTCCCCTCCTCGACCACGAGCGTGACAGTGGTGACCAGCCGGAACCGGATGTCATCCCTGATCGCCGTCGACGGCGCCCACCCGCTCACCCTGGGCCTGCTGGACGAGGACGAGGCCGGCCAACTGGTCCACGACCGAATCGGCACCGACCGCGCCGGGAAGGAACCCGAGGCCGTCTCCGACATCGCCCGGCTCTGTGCGGGCCTCCCGCTGGCCCTGTCCATCGCGGCCGCCCGGGCCGCTGCCAACCCCCAGTTCACCCTCCGGTCCCTCGCCGACGATCTGGCCGGGGCCGGGGTGCTGGACCGGCTCGCCGACAGCGACTCGTCGGTGGACGTACGCGCCGTGTTCTCCTGGTCCTACCGGGCACTGACCCCGGCGGCGGCTCGGCTGTTCCGGCTGCTCGGCCAGCATCCCGGCCCGGAGTTCACCGCCGCCTCGGCGGCCAGCCTGGCCGGTGTGAGCCGGCGCGCGGCCAACGCCCTGCTCGCCGAACTGACCGGCGCCCACCTGACTGGGGAACCGGTTCCGGGCCGTTACGTCCTGCATGATCTGCTCCGGGCCTACGCGGGTGAACTGAGCGAGGCCGAGCCCGAGCGGCATGCTGCACTGCGCCGGGTGCTGGATCACTATCTGCGTTCCGCCGTCGCGGCGGACAGAGTGCTGATGCCCTACCGGCTACCGGTTGCGGTGGTCGCACCGCAGGAGGGCGTGATACCCGAAGACATCGCGGAGGTCGACCCCATCGCCTGGTTCACCGTGGAGCACCAGACGCTGATCGCCATGGTCGGTTGGGCCGCCCAGGCCGGTCTCGACCGGCACGCCTGGCAGCTGGCCTGGGCGGCGGCGACCTACCTCGGCCGGGGCAGCTACTGGCACGACGTGCTGACCACCCAGTCCCTGGCCCTGTCGGCGGCGTCCCGCCTCGATGACCGCTCGGCGCAGGCCCAGTGCCGCAGGGAGCTCTCCCACGCGCTCGCCGGGCTCGGGCGCCCGGAACAGGCGCGGGATCAGTTGCACCGGGCGCTGACCGACCTCGCCGACGTCGCGGATCCGAACGGCGAGGCGTACATCCACCTGAGCCTGGGCTGGCTGTGTGAGCTGCAGGATGATCGGCGGGCGGCGACGCACCACGACCGGGTCGCGCTCGACCTGTTCAGACAAGGTGGCGACCGCAGCGGGCAGGCCCGGGCACTGAACGCGGTGGGTTGGGATCACGCGCAGGTCGGCAACTACCGGCAGGCCATCGGATACTGCCGGCAGGCGCTGTCGCTGCACGCCGAACTGGGCGATGACGCCGGGGCCGTGAACACCTGGGACACCCTCGGCTACGCCTACCAGCACCTGGGCGATTACACCATCGCCGTCGAGTGCTACGAGCAGGCACTGCGCCTGAACGTCGGGCATCGCTTCAAGGAAGCCGAGGCCCTGGCGCATCTCGGTGACTGCCACCATGCCCTGGGTGACATGACGGCCGCCGCGACCAGTTGGGGACGGGCGTACGCGATCATGATCGAGCTGCGCACCGACGGCGCCGAGGCCGTACGGGCCAAGCTGGAACTCTGCGGCGGCACCCGGGCAAGGATGCCGGTCGCCGGTCATGTCGAGGGCGAGCGCCGGGCGTTGAGCACCGCGCCCAGGACCCGCTCGCCGGGGAAGTAACCCATTCGCCGCGAGTCGAAACTCGAGCCTGGATTGTCGCCCAGGAGCACGACCATGCCTGGCGGTACTCGTTCCTCGGCCAGCGCCGGCACCCGGTCACGGGGCACCGGATCCCCGGGCACCGCCGCCACCCTCTTGATCAGCCACCGGCGCCGGCCCACCTCGGATCCCGAGGCGCCGTTGCGCAGCAGCGGCAGCTGCCACTTGCCGTCGAGGGACGGATACTCCACGACCACCACCTGCCCTACGGCCGGTACGCCGCCCCGCCGGACCAGCACCCGGTCGCCGTCCCGGTAGGTCGGCTCCATGCTGGCGCCGTGCACGGTCACCGCGACGAGACGACGCGTCAGCAAGCGTCCGAGCAGGACCGCGCCGGCGAGGGCCGCCGACAACCCGCAGATCAGCATCCACGCGTCAGGCCACGACGCCACCGCGAGCAGGGTCCCGCCGACGAGGGCGACGGCGCCGGCGGCCTGCGCCGTCCGTGTCTGGTCGGACGGTGTACGTCCGACGGGTTCTGCGGTCATCTCGCCTCCGTCGTCAGCGCGCCCTCGGCGTGTTCGCCGTAGCCGGACGCCTGAAGGTCGAACAGCCTGCGGTAGGTGCCGTCGGCCGCCATCAGGGAATCGTGCGTGCCTCGTTCCGTCACGCCGCCGTCGGCGATGACGACAATGAGGTCGGCGTCGCGGAGGGCGCCCAGACGATGCGAGATCAGCACGCTGGTCCCGCCCGCGCGGTACCGCAGCAGGCGGTGGTGGATCTCGTGCTCGGCCGCGGCGTCGAGCCCGGCCGAGGGCTCGTCGAGGATCAGCAGGTCCGGCCGGTCCCGCAGGAAGGCGCGGGCGAGCGCCAGCCGTTGCCACTGGCCACCCGAGAGGACCACGCCGGTGGTCGGGTCCTGCTTGTCCGCCTCCTGGTAGAAGATCCTGGACAGCAGGGTGTCGTAACCGTGCGGCAGCGCGGTCAGCACGTCATGGATGCCGGCGGTACGCGCGGCGGCGGTGATCCGTCCTCGCTCCGACAGGGCGGTGAGATCACCCAGAGCGATGTTCTCCGCCGCGGTCAGGTCGTAGTGCATGTAGTCCTGGAAGACGGCGCCGATGCGGAGCCGCAGCTGGGCCGGATCGACCTCGCGGATGTCCACCCCGTCCCAGAGAACCTGTCCACGGTCGGGGTCGTGGAACCGGCACAACAGCTTGACCAGTGTCGACTTGCCGGCACCATTGAGCCCGACGACCGCGAGGGTGGCGCCGGCCGGGATCCACAGGTTCACCCCACGCAGGACCCACTGCGTCTCGGCGGAGTAGCGGAACCACACGTCCCGCAGCTCGATGCCCCGCCTCAGCTGATCGACCGGCTGGGCGACCGAGGTGACGGGCAGGTCGGGCGGACTCGTCGTCACCGCCACGTAGTGGTCGAACATCAGCAACGCGTGGTGCGCGCGGGCGATCTCCGCGGCCAGCGTGGCCAGCGCGTTCTGCACGCCGGCGACCGCCGCGACAAAAACGGTGACATCACCGACCGTGATCCGGCCGGCCGCCGCGGCACGGACCGCCCACAGCAGGCCGATGCCGGCGACGACCGCGGACACGAGCGCCAGGCTGACCTGCGCCAACAGCTCGCGGCGGTCGTTGAGGTGCTTGGCCCGGTTGACCGTCCGGCGGTCGGCCAGCATGCGGGCCCGCAGGTGGCCGCCGGTGCCGAACAGTCGCACCTCCTTCGCCGCCGCGGCGGTGGACAGCAACTGGCTGTAGAAGAACTCGCGGCGCTCCGCCGGCCCGATCCGCCACTGCATCCCGGCCCGGTAGCGGGCAAGCAGCATCTCGGTCGCGAGCATCGGCACCGCCGACGCCAGCACCAGCACGGCCAGCATCGGACTGAACAGGTAGAGCGACCCGAGGAAGCCGGTGACGGTGATCGCCGTACGCGCGGTGCCCAGGACACCGTCCACGACCTGGCTCGGGGTGCTGCCACCGGTCTGCTGGGCGAGCCGGAGCCTGTCCAGGAACTGGGGGTCCTCGAACCGGTCGAGACCGACGAAGCGGTCCACCGCCGTGAACAGCCGCTCCTGCGCGAGCAGGCCGACCGACCGGTCCAGCTCCGCCCGCAGGTACCGGGTGAGCTGCGGCGCCGATCCCGCCACCATCCCGGCGACGGCAAGCGCCGATCCGATCTGGGTCAGGGTCCTCGGCGCCGCGCCGCCGGCGAGTCCGTCCAGAATCCCCTTGGTCAACCACGCCATCAGCACGGGCAGCGCACCGGCGCCGAGCATGAGCACCACGTACCCCAGCAGGGTCACCGGGGCGGCCCGGCCGACGAGCAGGCAGGCCGTCCGGATCCGGTGTGCCGACCGCGCCGGTGGTGCCCACGCCCCCGACCCGCGGCCGTCACCCGCCGCGACCCCGCCCCGCCGTGTCCGCCGCCCGATCATGCCGGGGCCGGCGCCGCTTGCTTGATCCGGACCACCTGACCGGCGTCGTCCGGACCGACCCACATCATGGTGGGATAGGTGAAGGCCCGGAAAGCGTTGCTGAGGGGACCGCCCTTCGGCTCGACCACGACCCGCGCCACCGCGGCGAGCCGCTCGGCGAACGCACCGGCGTCGTCGGCGCCGGCCGCGACGACAGCAAGCACCTGCTCCCGGCCGCCGGGCACCCGCCGGGCGTGCTCGACGAGTTCGGGCAGCTTCTCCCGGCAGGAGTCACAGGACGTGGAGACGAACGCCACGAAGGTCTCCCCCCGCAGCAGCTCGCGGCGCACCGGTGCGCCATCGGTGTCGACCGCGGCGAAGTCGCCCACCGGGTCGGCGATGCCGAGTTCGGCGGAGAGCCCGGCCTTGTTGGAGAGCAGTGCCGTGTGCTCACGGAGACGCTTGAGCACGCCGAACGTGAGCAGGAAGTTCACCGCACCGAGCAGGCCCACGACCAGAACGGCCGCGACAAGAATGGTCATCTGTTGCTCCTCAAGCGTAGTCAACGACTGTGGGTGGTAGGCCGCGGATCGTGGTCGACCCTGCGGAACAGGGCCACCAGGTCGTCGGATCTGGTGGCCAGGAAGCCCAGCAACAGGCCGACGAAGCCGGCGAGCACCAGCCCCGCCGGCCCGAGGGAGCCGGATGGTGACGCAGCCGGCGCGAACGCTGCGACGGCTCCCCCCGTCGCCAGACCGGTGAGCAGCATGTTGCGGACGACGTGCCTGCGGCCGAGTCTCTCGGTGCCGGCGCCGAAGCAGCGGCAGGTGCTCGCGGTCCCGCGTCGCACCGCGATTCCCACCCCCACCGTGAAGATGCCCAGCAGCAGGGCCGCACCGACGAGCGCGAGGCCGGGAACGAGCCCCGTGGGCACCGCCAACGCCGCACACAGCGCGCCCTCCACCACCACCAGGACGATCGCGGCCGGACGGACCAGGGATCGCGGCAGCAGTCCGACGCCACGCAGGGAGGCGACGAACGCGGGGAACGCACCCCGTCCCCACAGCTTGCCGACCGCGGACGCCAGGAAGACCAGCCCGATCGCGCACCGCACGGTGATGGCCAGATAGTGCATCGGTGTTCCCTTCGCTTCGACTCGTTGACACCCGGCCGCCCCGGCCGAGGCTCGACCACCCGCTCCCCGACCGTGGATTCCACATCGGAGCATCGGCTTCGCGACCTCGGCCGGAGGCAGGAAGCCGCATGGCGACAGCGGTCAGTCGCCCTGCGGCCTCAGTTGGTCAGCAGCCCTTGCAGAGGATCCATTCACCGGGCTTGTCGATCTCCCCGACGGTGCAGGCGTCGCAGGGCAGCGCCCGCCCACACCGGCTGATGCACTGCCAGCACGAGGGCCAGCTGCCACAGCCCGCCGATGCACTGATCTTGGGCACGAACATGGCCAGCAACCGGCCGCCCATACCCTCGATGATTCCCCTCATCCGAGCCTCCCGACATACCCGAGGAGCACCGTGCTCCCTCTGAGGAACACCCTGCCGAGCCGTGGTGCAAGGCCGGCGCAAGGACCGTGGAAGCGGTGTGGAAGCACGACCGGCATGCGCTCCGGCCGGCGTCGATCGGGCCGCCCGGCGGAACTGACCGCCCACCTCAGCGCTGTTCCAGGCCGCCGCAGCGGGACCAGGCCGGTCCGGGACGCGATCATCACGAGCTGGACGGGGCCGCGTCCGCTGTACTCCAGAAACGAGCGTTCTCCGAACCCTCCCCCGCCACGGCGGACCGAGGACCGATCCGGAGCTATCGACCCGTAGTGCCGCCGGTGACTCCGGCGTTGCGGCGGAACACGAGAAGGTCTGCCGCGTCGGGCAGCCGGACGGACGGATCGGCCGCCCGCATCGCCAGCAGGCCGGCCATGGCACCGCGGCGGATCGCGGCGTCGATCGCCTCCCGGGTGCCGGCCGGGACGGCGAGCCGGATATCGGGAGGCGGCGCGACAGTGTTCCCGGGCGACGCAGCCGGACCGTAGGATGCCGCGCTGTGCACTTCTACGCCACCGTCTTCCTGCCGCCGACGCCCCCGGCCGACGTCGCGGCCGCACTCGCTGCGGCGCTCGCCCCGTACGACCGCGACGACTACACCCACGGCCCATTCGACCCGTCGGCTACCTGGGACCGCTGGGAGCCGGCCCGCGCCGCCACCGCATTCCCGCTGCTGCCGCGCGGCCTCGACCGCCTACGCCCCGGCCGCCGACGGGTCGCCTTCGCGGTCCCCAAGGCCGCGATCGACTTCGCGGTGATGCGGGACCGCGCGGTGCGGCACGCGGCCGGCGAGTTCGACGCATGGGCCGAACTGACCGCCGCCCACCCCGGCACCCGACCCCTGTCGGACTTCGACGGCCAGGGCGACTGGCTGGCCCAGCCCGCAGTCCAGGCGGTCGCCACCGCGGCAGCGACCCAGCGCCACCCCTACTTCACGTTCCCGTTCCTGCTCACCGATCCGGTCGCCAACCTCGCCGACGGCCGTGACGCCCACCTGGCCCGGGCCGCCGCCCAGGCCCTGTCCACCTACGTCTACATCACCCTCACCGGCGACTGGCTCAGCGAGGAGACCGGCAACCGCGGCGCGGACGAGCACGCCCTGGCGCTGAGCTCCTACCTCGACTCGGTCGCACCCGACACGATCCTGGCCCGAGTCCGCTGTCATACCTGAGCAGCGAAGACGCACCCAGGGCAACTGACCGGCCACGCGCGTGAAACCTCTGCGGCGGCCGCTCCGACGCGCCGCGCTCGATCACCTGCGCGCAAGTAGCCGCGATCAGGTCGCCACGGAATGCCATGGCAAGCTGAGTCGCCCGGTTCGCGGACATGGTAGCCGCGCTCCGCGCGTGCACGTTGGTTCAAGAGTTGTAGGACCAGACGATGGTCACGTCCGGCTTCATCCGTAACCACGGCGTCGCAGACCGCCGGCCGGCTGGGTCCGAGATCCCGACCGCGGCCACGACGTTCGGTCCGCGTCGCCGCCGCGGCCCGTTCGGTGGCGTAACGTTTGCGTCTGTCATGGACGAGCTTGCGACGCTCATCGCCGCCCTCGACGCGCGGATCGGGGCCTACGAGTCCGGTGACTCCGCCGCGGTGCTCGACGACGCCGCCGCGTCCGAGGCCCTGCACCTGCGTCACCTCGCGCTGACACCCGACCGGCGCATGGAGGCCCGTGTTGTTCGGACTTTGGCCTGGCTGCACTGGCATCGCTGGAACTCGCTGCCCGAGGGTGCGGGCCAGCAGGATCTGAGTATCGCGGTCGGCCTGTTCGGCGCCATGGTCGAAGACGATCCGATGGCGGTCCCCAGTCAGGTCCGTCGCTACCACGTCGACCAGGCCGACCCGGCGCGCCGGGCACGGATCGGGACCGCGATGCTGTCCCATCTCGAGCAGGCCGACGACGCCGACGCACTCACCGAGGCGATCGACGCGCTGTCGCAGGCGGCCGAAACGCTTCCCGAGGTGCTGTCAAACCTGAGTTACGCGTACTTGATGCGATACGAACGCGGCGGCGACCGGGCCGACATCGAGCAGGCCGTGGCAACGGGTGAACGCGCGGCGGAACTGCGCCCCGATGCGGTCTCGGCCCTGGTGAACCTCGGCAACGCGCTGCGGCTGTTGCACGCGGAGACCGGCGTGCGTCGCGACCTCGATCGGGCCTTGCAGGTCAACCGCAGGGCAGCTCTCGCGGCGACCGGCGAGATACGGGCGACCATCGCGTTGAACCAAGCGATCATGCTGTTGGCCCGCTACGACACCGCCGGGAACCGGGCCGACCTCGACGCGGCGCTGCAGGAGGCGCAGCGGGCCGTCGACGCCGATCCGCAGCGACCGCTGTTTCTGGCCGGTCTGGCCGCGGTCCGACTGGCCCGGGGCGACCTGACCGCCGGGCTCGATGCGGCCTGCGCAGCGGTGCGGAACACGCCAATCGGTCATCCCGACCGTCCGCGCCGGCTCGACCTGCTCGCCGACGTGTTGAGGGCCATCAACTCGACCTACGACGATCCGGCGACGCTCGGCCTCGCCATCGACGCCGCCGTCGAACAGCTGCCCGACCAGAACGCCACCCTCGTCGGCAGTCTGTTCCAACACCGGTACGCGCTGACGAGCGCGCTCGGCGACCTCGATCAGGCGATCGCCTTCGGGCAACGCGGGCCAACGGATCCGGGTCAGTTGAGCAGCCTCGGCAACGCATTCGCCATGCGCCACCAGCTGACCGGCGCCACCGTCGACATCGAACGGGCGGTCGAGCTGCACCAGCGGGCGGCTGCCGACGATCCCGGGCACCCGGGTTGGCTGATGAATCTGAGCAATGCGCTGCGGCTGCGCTACGAACACACGGACGACCCGGCCGACCTTGACGCGTCTGTTGCCGCCAGCCGGAGCGGGCTGCAGCTCAGCGACGACACCACCCGGCCCGGCCAGCGTGCGAATCTGGCAGCGACACTGGTTTTCCGCAGCCATGCCGTGGGCTCCCCCGCCGACCTCGACGAGGCGATCGAGCAACTGCGGCAGGCCATCGCCGAGGTCCCCGCCGACTACGAATACCGCGCTCTGTACAAGTCGAACCTCGCCATCGCGCTGCGCACCCACGCTACGACCATGCCCGCCGGCCGGTTCTCAGCGCAGGAGCTGCTGCGCCGGCAGGCCGCCGACCGCGCCGACCTGGACGAGGCCGTGGATCTGCTCCGCGACGTGGTGCGAGGGGTCGCACCGTCACGCCCCGAACGCTCCACGTTCCTGGCGAACCTGGCCGCCACACTCGGCGTCCGCCACGGTCGCACCGGCGCACTCGACGATCTGAACGAGGCCGTGCAGCTTTGGCAGGCCGCCACCGACACGAACGCCGGCCCGGTCGCCGAACGGGTCCGCGCCGCGCGCGACGCCGCGCGCACCGTCGCCGGCGCACGCGGCCCGGCCGACGCGGCACCCCACTACCTGGCTGCGATCGCTCTGCTGCCACTGCTCATCTGGCGCGGCAACACCCTCACCGACCAGCACCAGTTCCTGCGGCGCTACGTCGCCGACCTGGCCGGCGACGCCGCAGCCGCCGCGGTGGCCGCAGCCGCCGCAGCCTCCGCTGTCGAGGCCGCCGAGCACGCCCGCGGCGTCCTGTGGACGCAACTGCTGGACACCCGGACCGACCTGTCCGCCCTGCAGCAGGTCGACCCAGACCTGGCCACCCGCCTCACCACCTGCCGGGCGCTGCTGGATCGGCCGCTGCTGCACCACTGACGTACAGGGACCACCGGAGCAAACCCGCAGGTGGTGATCACGATGGCCCTGATTGTTGCTCTACACCGAAGCGGAGCGTGGCAGGCGAATCCCGCACGAGCGCGAAATTCGAGCAGGCATCATGGTTCCCGGCGATGCCGGCGGCCTGCCTGGTCCTGGGCTGGCAAAGTCTCCAAGGTCAGCGTTGAGCTGGGTTTGACGGCCGCAGCGGTAGAGCGAGCGGAGTGACCGGGACGGACTTACCTGGCGGTGGTGAACGCGAGCCGGACGCCGAGGCCGATCAGTGCCGTGCCGCTGATCCCGTCGATGCAACGACGCATGGCCGGTCGGGCAAGCACCCGGCGCGCCGCGGCGACCAGGTTCGCCACGGTGAGGAACCAGGCGGCGGTGATGACCACGGCGATCATTGACAACGTCAGCAGCGGGACGAGGCCGGCGCCGGTCGGGAGAAACTGCGGCAGAAGCGCGACGAAGAACATCGCTGCCTTGGGGTTGAGCACGTTGCACAGCAGACCGTCACGGAACGCTGCCAACAGGCCTGGCCCGGCGGCCGGCCCGGCGGCCGGCCCGGTGTTCGGGTCGGGTCGCAGGTCGCGTGAGCGCACTGCCGAGCGCAGTGCCCTGACACCCAGGTAGAGCAGATAGCCCGCTCCTGCAAGCTTGATGACGGTGAAGGCGAGAGAGCTCACGGCGACCAGTGCTGCAACGCCGGTCGCGGCAGCGATCGCCCAAGCGAAGACCCCGGCGGCAACGCCCACCGCTGTCGCCATGCCATGCGCGCGGCCTGCAAGGACCGAGCGTCGCATCACAACGGCGAAGTCCGGCCCTGGCGAGATGGCACCAAGGGCGACAACGCCGCCGAAGGTCAGCACCTGCGCGGCCGTCATCACCGTTCCTCCCACCGTTCCGCGGCGACGAGCGCCGCCACCGGGCCGTCACCGTGCCGCGGGCTCACACAGCACCTTCCTCACACAGGCCGCCCGCTCCTCGCACCCGTGCGCGACATGGAACGCGCCTCGCGGCGGATTGAGGTTCCCCCTGAACAGTGGACAGGGCTTTAAGCAGCTCTCGCTGTTCCTGTCAGGGAATGCTCAAACCGGACGGGGCTATGCATCCCGATCG
>NZ_JBEXDG010000096.1:0-25505 GCF_040605635.1 Dactylosporangium sp. NPDC005555 | reverse complement strand
GGCAAGTACACGCTGATCTGGGTGCATCCGAAACGGGGCCGGGCCGGGACCGACGCCGGGCAGGTCATGGCCTCGCGCACCGGGATCGCGGTCCACGACGCGTGGGCACCGTATGACACCTACCCCCTGGCCGTCCATCAGTTGTGCTGCGCGCATCTGCTCCGCGAACTCGCCGCCGCCGGCGTCCTGGCACCTGCTGCGGCATGGCCCGGCCAGGCGGCGGATGCGTTGCTGCGCCTCAAGACCGCGGCCGATGACGCCCGCGCCGCGGGCCGGGCCGGGATCGACCCGGAGCTGCTCGCCGAACAGACCCGGCGGTTTCGTCAGGCCGCCCTCGTCGCGGTCAAGGACCACCAGCACGACACGTCGAAGACCGGCCGGAAACTCCATGCCCTGGCCCGCCGGATGCGCGACCGCATCGGCGACTACCTGCGGTTCGCCGCCGACCTGCGGTCCCCGTTCGACAACAACGCCGCCGAGCGGCAGATCCGGATGGTCAAAATCCGGCAGAAGGTATCCGGGTGCTTACGCACCCTCGACGGAGCCCAGCAATTCGCGCTGATCCGCTCCTACCTCGCCACCGCCACCACCCACGGCCACAACACCTTCCGGGCACTCACCGACCTCATCATCGGTCGGCCCTGGCTACCCGCCGTCAACTGACCACCTGATCAGTCACGATTCGGTATGCCGTTCTCGTTGCCGATTCCCGCCGAGGCGAACGCGTTGCTGGACCGGGACCCGCTTGCCCTGCTCATCGGGATGACCCTCGATCAGCAGATGCTGGAACCAGGGAGAAACGAGCTGGGCGGCAGTCCGGTGATGGTCTTGCCCGTGCAAACGGTCCGTCGTCGGGCAAGGCGGTCAGCGCTGTCGGCGGGTTTGTCCTAGTGGGCCTGGGGTGCCTCATCGGACGTCGACCTCGCGCTGATCGGCAGCGAGCGAAGCCGCTCCGCATAGTGTCCGGCAAGCGGCTCGAACCGCCCGCGCGCCTCGTCCAGCAGCTCGCCGACCCAGGCGGCCCGCATCCGCTCGACGGTTCCGCCGACGGCGCGGGCAGTCGCCTCTGCATCCTGGCCGATCCGATCGGCCAACCGCCGGAAGTCGTCGAGCGTGATGCCGTTCGGGGCCTTCTGGCCGTTGATGCTGAGCGACAAGGGCTGGTAGCGGTACTGGCTGTAGATGGTCAGCGAGTGGAAGTCGTAGACGGGCGAGAGCTGGGGCGTCCGACCGTCGGGGTAGCACAGCGCCCAGTTCTTCAGGTGCGCGTCGGTGTTGCCGACGACGATCATCGCGGCCAGGCGCCGGATGAAGTCGATGTATCCGTCGATGCCACAGAGCTGGGCGACGACCGCGGCGAGACCGTCGTAGGACTGGCCGGGCTCACCGTATTTGAACAGCGGTGCAACATCCGCGACCTGCGCGAAGTCCTCGACGTGCAGCCTGCCGGCCGGCGTCCGGTCGAACCGCTCGATCACGTAGAGCGGTTCGTCCGGATCGGCCAGCCCTTCCGCGACACCCTTCACCTCTGTTGCTGGGACGAGATCGACGGTCGGGACCTCAAAACCCGTCGCGGCCAGCCACCGCATTGTCAGATATTCGTTGGCGGGCAGGTTGCGGAAGGTGCGATCTGGCAGTTTGACGATCCACCACCCGCCGTTGCCGCTCGCTGGGGACGTCAGCCGGTCGCTGGAGACTGAAAACTTGAGCTGAACGCCGGCGAGCGAGTGGCGCAGCGGATGTTCAGGAGTTTCAGCGCGAGGATCCGGGCCGACATCTTCGACCGGTTCGGATTCCGCGTGGACCGATACAGCGCCCGGCAAGTAGTCGCCGAGGCGAAGCAGCAACGTGAAGTCGCCGATGTTGCCGCCACCCATTTCGCGGATGATCTGCTTGCGCAGCGCACCTTCCGGAAGCAGGTTGGCGAACCAGGCCGGGACACCGGTAAAGGCCCTGCGCACTGCCCTCGGGTCGTCCTCGAAGATCTGTCCGAGCGTCTGGTGTGAGGGCGCGTCGAGGTCGTCCTCGTAGACGAACTCACTGCGGCCCTTGTTGAAGCGCAGGAAACCCACACGGCGCCCGTGCAGCCTGACCTCCGCCGTCGTTGCCGCCACCTATGCGCTCCTCAGCAGGTCGGAGACGGACCTGCCATCGCGTGCGCCCCACTCCGCCATGCGATCGACGTGCTGCTCGATCGCATGGGTCAACGCGACGGCGCGCAGCTCGAAGAACGCCTGTGATGACCCGTCGGCGATCAGGCGCTGCGTGTGTTCGTCGAGGAGGTGGCTTTCGGCGACCTCCGAGGAGGCCTGAGCCAGATCCTGGCGAAGGGCGGTGGCAGTGCCGGCGGTCACGATCACCCGGTTGGCCACAGTGGCGGCGAGTGGTGAGTCCACATCGTCGAAGACCGGACGCAACGGGTTGCCATGATCGAGCAGCCGGGCGATATCGACCGGGCTGCCGGTCGCCGGCTCGCGCGGCTCCGCGGCGCAGAGGCCAAGTACGTTGATCTTGGTGATTGCCTGGTTGAAGTGCACTTTGTCGAGCGTGGCGGTGAACCGCGTCGTGGACGGCACGAGCTTGAGGAGCGCACTCGCTGCCTCCACCGGGTCGGGTGCGTCGACCGAATGGATCTGCTGACGCATGTCGGCCACGCTCTGACCGCGGGTATGGGTGCCTGCGACGGCGCCGCGCCACACCCACCGTCGCAGCAGCGTGGCAACCCGCCCTTCCGGCGCACCGTGCAGGCGGACGAACCGGATGAGCACCGGGACCACGTTGGAGTACGGCAGTAGTTTCATGTGCGGGATCTCCGCTACGTCGCGGAGGAAGACCACGACGTCTCGCAGGGCCGCGCTGACCGCGCGGAACGTCTCCGACCGGTCGTCCGTCGACGCAAACTCACTGGTGAAGTCGTCACGAAAGATGTCACCACCGCGATAGGCGAGCACGCAGCGCAGCACGAGCTGGTCGTCCATGGCGCCGAAGCCCGCCTCCGCTGGCACGCGACCGATCCCGGCCAGGGTCAGCGGTGCGTCGCCGGCCGTCTGCGAATGCAGAGCCTGGAACACCTCGGCCTTGGTGAGTCGCTTCCCGGCATTGTTCATCCGGGTGAAGATTTCGAGCAGTGGCCGTTCCTCGATCGTGGTCACCACATAAGTGGGAATCTGATATTCGCGGATGGCCTTCGCGGCCTGATCGGCAAGAGCGAGGTGTGCGTCGGAGAGCCAGCCGCTGTTCTCACGCATCCAGCGCAGCAACGTGGCCGTGTCGAGCAGGAAACTGACCGGGATCCACGTGATTGGAGGCTGCTGCCGCGCACCCGCCGTATGGAACTCGCCGGTGTCCAGGTCCAGGTGCACCCGGAACCGGACGTCGGTGGCGGTGTGAGCCGAGCTCAGCGCGCCGACAAGGGACGTGATGCGCTGCTGGCCGTCCACCACCCACAGCGCCGAATCGACCTCTGGCGCGGCGACGGTCAACGGCCCGACGTGCAGCGTCTGCTCGGGTGCCGGCCGGCGCCACAACAGGAGATTGCCGATCGGGAATCCCCGCAAGATGCTGTCGAACAACTTGACGATGTCGCCCGACTCCCATTTGAACCCCCGCTGGAACTGCGGGATTCGCACAACACCACGTTCGACGTCGCGCACCAGATCCTCCGGGGTGCGCTGCTCGATCCGCGGGCGTTCCAGGGTCGCCATGCCACCTCCAGCATCGTCTGACCAAGCCTAGTCGTAGCGGGGACGCGTGCCTGCAACAAAGGTGCGTCGCCGCCGCGCGGGCCGGTCCGGTCGCCCGACGGCGAAACCATCCACGGCCCAGTGCCGCCCACGCCCGGCGACTGGGAGCCTGACAAGGGGAGCGCCGTGGCGACGTGCATGGGCACAAGACGCCGGGCGGCGCCGATTGAGGCGGGCATCGAAGGCGAACTCGCCTGCGGACCGCGAGGCGGCAACAGCGACTGCTACGTACCTGAGCGTGTTCCCGCCTATGCACCGTGATGAGCAGATCAAGGTGGACGAACGTTGTCAGCGGCCATGAGTGCGCACGTGATCTTGGGTGAAGCGGTGCGCGGGAACTCGAGGGCGTCCGGCCCCTCGCGGCGTCAGGGAGCGCAGGGGGCCAGCGGCGCGGTGAACGCGAACGCGGTGTCGATCGTGGCGGTGAGGGCCGGGCCGTCGGTGGTGTGCCGGGCGGCCCAGGCGGCGAGCGCGGTGGTGAACGTGGTGAGGTCGCGGTGGACGCCTTGGAGCAGGTCAGCGAGGTGGGCGCGGGTGAGGGTGATGTGCGGGCCGGACAGGATCGGGGCGTGGTTTTCTGGTGGCCCGGTGTCCTGCCAGACGGTGATCCGGTCGCCGATCGACATCGTGGGGGTCGGGTCGTGGCCGAGCCAGGGCGGTTCGCTGCCGCTGAGGGTGCGGACCCAGTCGCGCCAGTCCTCCAGGCTGCAGCAGCAGCCCGGCACGATCGCAGTGCTGGCGTCCGTCAGGATCAGGCCGCCCGGCGCGATCAGGTGTTCCGCGGTGGCCAGCTCGCCGGGCGGGATGTTGTTGTAGTCGGCGACGACCGCGGCGAACAGCCCGACCTCCGGGTCGCCGCAGGTGCCGTCGAGGGTGAGCCAGGTCGTCACGACGGTGGGCACCGGGCTCATGCCATGTCCGTCGGCCGCCAGTCGCGCTTCGAATCCGTTGATGCACACGAGCCTCTCATCATCGGTTCCACCACCCCACCGAGAATCCGCTCGCCGGGTTCATCGGCCGTAGGCGTGGATGACGGGCACGTAGGGCGGTAAGGTAGGCGTTGGCATGGCGGTGTCTCGGTGGACAGGAGCCGCTGTTGGTGGGCGTGGTGGAGCAGGGCGTCGCACTCCAGAAAGTGGTCGAGTGAGGGGAACGTCGGCGCATCGCGGTCCAGGAAGCCGAACCACACCGTTTCGTCGGGGCGCACAGATCCACTGCGGCAGCCGTCGGGCGCGGCGTCCATGACGGCGTACGCAAAAACGACCTGTCCTGTATCGAGATCGACCTCGAATGTGGGCTCGAACAGGATCTCGGCTTGACGAAAAATGCTGAAGTAGGTCAATCCCGAGTATCGATGCCGAATGCGCCAAAATGTGGTCAGGATACCCTCGTCGCTGTATCCGAACACCGAACGCATCGCAGCCCGGCACTCGTCATCACCCAGCCCTGGCTCGAGCGGCGCCACCCGCGCGTGCGTGGTCAGGAACTCCTGCGCACGCACGCCCAGCGGTGACGGGGAACGGAAGGCCGTCCATTGCGGTTGCCGGTAGGTCCACCCTCAGCGATCAACCGGGGTTGTCCAGCGTCTCGATGGACACGCCGTACGTGGACGAGCGTTGTCAGCGGCAGATCCGCGCACCCGTTCTCTTCTACGATCGTTCAGTGATCCGCCATGTTCTTGACGATTCGGGTGCGTTGAGCCACCGGGCTCGGGCATTTCTCGACGAACATTGCCGACGCTTGCCGATCTCGCTCGTCGACCCGGGCCGGTGGTACGTGTGCACCGGAGTGGATGGTGACGTGGTTCCGGGCCCGGCGGGCGGCCTGGAGTGTTTGACGTCGTTTGTCAACCAATTCGGCGGGATGATGTTCTGCCCTGAAAGGCCGGGCTGCTATGGCGCCCACCAAGATCGTTATGAGTTCGACAACTTCGTCTCGTCAGGGTGGGATGAACTTGAGGACGGTGACCACGTGGCGATTGTCGGCTCCAAGGAGGGCTACCCCCTCACCCTGAGTTGGTCGACCGGGCGCATCGGCGTGGTGGAGCCGGATTTCTGGATTGCTGACAGCGCCGTCAACCTGATCGAGTCCTGTGCCTTGGGGCAGAGCGTCTACGCCGATGAGGACTGGACGGAGGCTGTTGAACTCGGCGGGAAGGGTACGGGCTGGGGACTGACGGCCGTCGGCTCGGATGCCTTCCGCGGTGCCGTCGGCGAGGTCGTCGAGGCATCGAGCGAGTGGAGTCGGTGGTACCTCGATGAGCACGTCGCGGTGCATGGCTGGCGCGTGACGTACGAACAGGAGCGCAGCGAGGTTGTGACGGCGTGGTACCACGACGCGGAAGGCCGCCAGCGCATCGAGGCTGTGGCCGGGCCGCTGCGGCCGGCGAACCGAACGCGCTGAACCTTGACGTAACCCCGGGACTCCACCGCAATGCACATCCGCTCTTCGGTAGTCGCGGGAGTTGGACGACTGGTGGGACCGTGACGTTTCGTAGCGAGCCTCATCGCGGCTATGAGCGCGCACCCGATCATGATTCACGTGGCAGTGAAGAGCTCTGCGCGACCAGCAGCGGCATCCCGTTCGTAGAGGGCTCGAACGTCGCCAAAGCCGTCCCAGGTGTATTCGAAGTCGGTGTGGTCACGGGTGCCGCGGTAGTCCGTGTCGTCGATGGCTTCGGTGCGGCGGCGCAGCCAGGTCCGGTTCACGCCGCGCAGCGCGGCGGCGACATCTCGAGTCTCGTCCGCGCTGATGTAGACGACGTAGTACTCGTCGTGCAAATGCCGTCCATCGAGCACGGCGAGCACGGCGGGTGCACGCCGCCGTCCGGGTCGAGGGTGCCGTCGGAGCCACCCTGATGTACCTGGTCTTGCAACTTCTACGGCAGGTCACCAACGCGATCGGCGCTCGAGATCACGTCGGGCGGGCGCGGCAGCCACATCATGAACGCGTTGGGCGAGTTGACTTCGGTCGGTTCGAGGGCGGCGAACGTGACGTGCTGAGCCCGCGGGAGCGTGCTCTTGAGTCGTGCCAGCGTGCGTTCGATCGCGCTACCAGGCAGCATCGGACGGCCTTCGGCGTCGATGACCAGCGCGGGAACCTCACGCAAAGGGGTCTGGATCAACTCGAACAGCTTGATCGTTTTTCGGAGCACGGCGACGTTCTTCTTCACCACCAGCAGTCGTGTCATCGCCTTCCCGAGGTTGGCCGGGGCGTACAGCGGCAATTCTGGTTCGGTCTTCTCGAACTGCATCGCCTGAAACAGGGGACCCGAGGGCCGGAAGTCGATCTCGTCGCTAGTGATCCACAGGAGTGGAGCCCCACCGTCGATCACTGGTGCCAAGCTATCGCGCAGTCGTGCCTGCAGCTGGCTCCGGGCGGCGTTGAGCGGCGGGCTGATCACGAGGACCATTCGGTAACCGGCGTCTACAGCCTTGGCGACCAGGGCACTCAGGTAGGTGGTCTGCCCGCTCTGGGCGGGAATGAAGACACGGGCCTCGGTGGGCGGCGGATTCGGCGACGCCGGGTCGGCGAGGCGGCTGACGATTTGGTCGGTGGCCAGGTCGACTGCTTGAACGTACGCGGCTGTCGCGCCCCGGCCGAGCAGCATGTTGCGGTTGTAGGTCCAGCGCGGGCCGGCGGCGATCGTTCGCTCCGGTATCGCCGTGCCACGCAAGGCCGCACACAGGACCTCCAACTCGGCAATCCGGCTCTGCGCAACGGCATAGCTCTCGATCAGTTTTTGCAGGTCGGCCTGTGCAACTCGCGCATTGTTGAGAGCCTCGGTGATCTCTCTGCGCAGACGTGTGGCGTTTCCCCATCCGCGTGGCCGGGCGTCTTCCGCGGCGCGGCGAGTGCTCAGCAGCTTTCCGGTGTCGACGTTCCGCGACCTACCGGCCGACTGTTCCACGGCGGCGGCCAGGTCCAAGACGAACTCCTCGGACGGCATGACCTCGCCGTTGAGGTAGCGGGTCACCAGAGTGGGGTGGATGTCCTGCCGCTTGGCGTAACCGCGGACGGAGATACCGAGCTCACTGAAGAGGCCGCGCAGTTCAACAGCGAAACGGCGGCGGGCCGGTTCCAGGTCGTCGCGGATCGGCCCGAGGCGGCCGGCCAGGTGATGCACCGGCCCATCGTTGCATGAATTTTTGCATCACGCTGCACTCGATGCAGCATCGTTCCGGCCCCCCATGCTGGCGGTCAAGCGACAACGAAGGGGAGCGAACCGATGCGCACCAACAGGGCCATTAAGGACGAGCCGAGCGTCTCGATCCCGAGGACCCTCTACCTGAACTTCCTCCGCGGAGCCGTCACTGCCCTGGGCGGCGGCCTGGTCTCATTGCTGACCTGGTGGCTGCAGAACCGTTAGCCGGCCCGCGATCCCGAGCAGAAGCGTCACGGTGGTGGCGGCCAAGAGCGCCGCCGCCACCGGACAGGCTCAGCCAGTAAGCCGCGCCGATCCTGACGGACGGAACCACGCAACCGCCAAGGTCACGTGCTCGCTCATCGGCAGTTGCGCGCCGGGGTGGGGCAGTTCGCGGCGGATGATGACCCGGGTGCCGTCGGGGTGGGCGGTGGTGTCGACGAGGTCGGTGATCCCGCAGATTTCGGCGTGGTCGCGCGGATCGGCGTCCTGGTCGAGAGCCGGGATCCATAGGTCCGGCTCGTCGATGATGCGGGCGAGGACGGCGCGGATGGGTTCGGTGATGGCCAGGCCGACGGAGCAGCGGATGTCCAGGCCCTGGGTGCGCAGCGCACGGATGTGGGCCAGGAACTCGCTGCTGGAGCCGGCGGTGTCGGCGCGGACCAGGATCGGTTGGCCGTAGCGGTGCGCGTCGGGGATCTGGGCCAGGCAGGCGTCGAGGACGGCGATGTGGTCGGCGGCGGTGTTGGCGCTTGGCCTTCACCGTCCGCCGCGGACGAGCGACGGCGTAACGGTGGCGAGCGCGCCGCTGCACTGAAGCTCGACGCCTCGTGCCAATTTTAGCGCGGCGCGGCGGGCGATCTTGTCGCTGCGTTCGGGATGACATACGGATGCCGCGGCGGCGCAGCGCCCGGCGGGCGGAGTCGTGGGCGTAGCCCTTGTCCGCGATCAGCACGTCCGGCCGTCGACGGGCGGCACCTGGGCCAAGCGGCCGGACCGCGATGCGGTCCAGCAAGGCGCGGAGCTGCGGGTTGTCACCGACCTGGCCTGCGATGAGCAGGATCGACAGCGGCCGGCCCCGCCCGTCGACCGCGAGGTGGATCTCTTCGTGCTGCGGTTGAGCGCGGCGCGGCGCAAAATACCCGTGGCGATCGTCCCGGGCCGCGAGCGGAGGTTGTGCCGGCGGTCGGGCGTACCTCGCCGGAGCAGGGGCAGACCTTAGGGGTGAGACGTCCCGGCCGCCCTCAGCAGCAGCAGCGATGAGCCGCCTGCTGGTGTCCTTCGCGGCACGCCTGCTCTCGGCGGCGCTCATCGTGGCGGTCGCTGTGACAGCCGCACCGACCGCGGGCAGGGCTGCCGGCGGCTGCTCCAGCATGGCCAGGCCGCAGGTGCCCGGCGCACGAATCCTGTCCGTAACCGCGGTGAGCCGCCCGGGCGGGACCTATCCTTTCGTGCCCGCCCCGGGCCGCCCTACGACGATCAGCGTCCCGGCCCTCTGTGATGTCACGGTTATCCTCACCCACCCCTCGATCGGTGACCGGGTGCGGGTCCAGATGTGGCTGCCACAGGTTTCGTGGAACGGCCGCTTCCAGGCGATCGGCGGCGGGGCCTTCGCCGCCGGTGAGTTCGCCCGCGACTTCGCTCCGGCGGTCAGGAAGGGTTACGCCGCAGCGTCGACCGATGCCGGTGTGCCGACTCGCCGTTCCGGCCCACCCACGTGGGCGCTGCACCACGACGGAACGATCAATGCGGAGCTGCTGACCAACTTCGCCTCCCGCTCGGTGCACGAGATGAGCCAGATCGGCGAACAGGTGACCACCCACTTCTACGACCGGCCCGCCGCCTACTCGTACTTCAACGGCTGTTCGACCGGCGGCCGGCAGGGCCTCATGGAGGCCCAGCGCTACCCCGCCGACTTCGACGGCATTCTCGCCGCCGCGCCCGCCATCAGCTGGGACCGCCTCTCCGTCGCCCAGCTCTGGCCGCAGGTCGTCATGAACCAAACGCGCACATACCCCACGACCTGCGAGTTCGACACTTTCAACCGCGCCGCGATCGCCGCCTGCGACGGCGACGACGGCGTCGCCGATGGCATCATCGCCCGGCCCGAAGCCTGCGGTTTCGACCCGCACCAGCTCGTCGGCAGGACACTGACCTGCCACGGCAGGAAGGTGAGCATCAGTCAGGCGGACGCCGACGTCGTCCGCGGGATCTGGGACGGCCCCAGGACGACCTCCGGCGAGCAACTCTGGCACGGCCTGCTGCCAGGCACGCCCTTCAGCTGGCTGGCCGCAACCGTCAATCCCCCGTTGCGTCCACGGCACGGTGCGCCCTTCGCCGTCGCGCAGGACTGGATCAGGTACTTCGTCCAACAACAACCCGGCTTCGACACGTCCACCGTCGGCTATTCCGAGTTCGAGCGGCTGTTCCGGCAGTCCCACGCCCGCTACAGCCGCGTCATCGGCACCGACGACCCCGACCTGTCCTCCTTCCGCGTGGCCGGCGGCAAGATGATCACCTGGCACGGCCTGGCCGACCAGGTCATCTTCCCCCAGGGCACGGTCGACTACCGCCGACGCGTCGAAGGGGCCATGGGCGGCCCGCAGGCCACCGACCAGTTCTACCGCGTCTTCCTGGCCCCCGCGGCGGGCCACTGCTCCGGCGGAACCGGCCCTACCCCTACCGACCCTCTCGCCGCGCTCGTCGCCTGGGTCGAACACGGCCACGCACCGGACACACTGCCCGTCGCCACGACGAACGCCCACCGCCGGAAGGTCACCAGCAATCTGTGCCGGTATCCGCAGACCGCCCACTTCCCCACCCCCGGCACCGCGCCCAGCCCATCCACCCCGGACTGCAGTTGACCCACCGGACCTCGCCGGGGTCCGGTAAGGCCCTACGGCGTCCGGGATCATCCACGCCGCTGTTTGCGGGCAGAGCCGGCGGGTAAGCGGCCATGCGGCTTCGTGTCGCACCGACTTGCGGCTATGAGCGGATCTTTTTTGATCTTGAATAGCTGCCGTCGGGGTGGCGGTGGGGCTCGCGGATGTGTAAACGGCCTGGTGGTCCGGTGCAATCTCCCCAGGAGGCTGGTGCTCGGGGTGCTCGGGGTGCACGGCTGCTTCGGCGGCCTTCATCCGAGAAACCCACCACCGCAGTTCGTTGACCTCGACGCCGCCCGCGTCCGACGACGCCCGATCCTGGGCAGACTGATCAACGAATACTCACCGGCAGTGTAGCCGAATCTGATCTACGAGCCCTCCAGGTTCGCAGGCGAAGCTCGCTCTCACTGTGTTGGGCGCGACCGTGGGCGGGCTGTGTTAGAAGATGTCGACATGCCGTTCTCGTTGCCCATCCCGGCCGAAGCTAACGCTCTGTTGAACAGAGATCCACTTGCGGTGGTGATCGGCATGGTTTTGGACCAGCAGATTCCCCTCGAAAAGGCGTTCACGTCGCCGTGGGTGCTGGGGGTGCGGTTGGGGCATGAGCCGACCGCGCTGGAGCTGGCGGAGTTCGAGCCCGAAGCGCTGGTGGAGATCTTCGCTACGCCGCCCGCGTTGCACCGGTTCCCCAAGGCGATGGCGGGCCGGGTGCAGGAGGTGTGCCGGGTGATCGTCGACCGGTACGACGGGGACACCGCGGCCATGTGGACCGGGGTCGCGTCCGGGGCGGAGCTGCTGCTGCGGGTGCAGGCGCTGCCCGGGTTCGGCAAGCAGAAGGCGCAGATCTTCGTGGCGCTGCTCGGTAAGCAGTACGGTGTCCAGCCGGACGGGTGGCGGGAGGCCGCCGGTGGTTACGGCGAGGTCGGCTCGCACCGCTCCGTCGCGGACATCGTCGACGGTGACTCGCTGACCAAGGTCCGGGAGTACAAGAAGCAGATGAAGGCCGCCGCCAAGGCGCCGAAGGCGTAGGTGGGACGGATGGACTCCGACATGACCGCCGTCCTGCTCGACGCGCTCAAGCGGGCCGCCGACGCGCATCACCTGCACGAGGCCGAGACCGGCACCCCCGACGCCGACTGGCCGGCGTGGTACGCGGCGCACATGACGGCCACGCTCCGGGCCGCCGGATACCGCCTGACGGCGGCCGGCGCCGTGGAGGAAACCCGGTGACACGCATCAGGTGCGCGGGGGCACGCTGGGTCGTAGGGTGCCTAACGTGCTCAAGGGATTCAAGGACTTCATCTCGCGCGGCAATGTCATCGAGCTTGCCGTCGCCGTCGTCATCGGTGCCGCGTTCAACGACGTGGTCAAGTCGTTCACGGACGGCTTCCTCCAACCACTGATCAAGCTCACCGGCGGTATCGGGGTCGGTGACCAGAACCAGGGCCTGAAGATCGGTCAGCAGTTTCTGGCGTGGCCGGCGTTCCTGAACTCGGTGATCGGGTTCCTGCTGACCGCGGCGACCGTCTACTTCCTCGTCGTGCTGCCGATGAACAAGCTCGCCGAACGGCGCAAGCGGGGCATCGAGCCGGAGCCGTCGGCGCCCGCCGAGGACATCCGGCTGCTGACCGAGATCCGCGACCTGCTCGCGACCGGCACGGCCAGCCGGCCGACCGAGCCGGTCGGTGGCGCGCACGCCGCGCCGGTGAGACCGTCGGACAGCTGAGACGCGGCGCGTGGCAGACTCGGTGGTGATGGGACGCAGGCCGAAACCGCAGCTGATCACCACCGCCGAGCGTTCGCCCGAGCAGGAGCTCCGGTCCCGGGAGCGGCGCTATGTGGCGATGATGCTGCTGCGCGGCCTCTGCGTGATCGTCGCCGCGGTCCTCGTCACGGCCAAGGTGCCCCTGCTGTGGTTGTGGCTGAGCCTGCTGCTGGCCGGGGCCCTGATCCTGCCGTGGGCGGCGGTGCTGCTCGCCAACGACAGGGGTCCCCGGCCCGAGCACCGCTTCCGCAACAAGCTGCAGGCCCGGCGGCAGCAGCAGTCGCACCCGGACCCGGCGCACGCACTCACCGACCACGAGCACAGCGAACCCAAGATCATCGACGCCGAAGCGCCGCGCCGAAGCGACGGCTGAGCGACGCCGACGCGACGCCGACGCGACGCGACGCCCGAAGCGGCACGGCCTCAAGCGACGACCGGTCGACCGCCGACCCGGGACACCGCGAGCGCGCCGAGCCGGGCGCCGTTGGTGAGCGCGGCGGCCGGATCCGCTCCGGTGAGCCACGCCGCGAGAAACCCCGCGGCGAACGCGTCACCCGCGCCGGTCGGGTCGACCACCCGGGCGACCGGCACCGCGGGCACGTGCACGGGCGCCGCGGACGGGCCGGCCCAGGTCGCCCCGCCGGAGCCCGACTTGACGACCACCGCGCCCGCCCGGTCCAGCAGCGCCACCGCCAGCTCCCCGGCCGTGCCGGCCCCGGCGAGGACCCGCGCCTCGTCGAGGTTGGCGAACAGCAGGTCCACGGCCGGTAACGACCCGTGCCTCTCCAACGGCGCGGCCGACGCGGCGTCGAGGCTGGTCGTGAGGCCGCGCTCGCGGGCGGCGCGCAACGCGTGGAGGCCCGCCGGCGCGCAGTCCGGGTCGAAGAGGACGTACGCCGACAGATGCAGGTGACGTGCGTCAGCGGCGAGATCGAGGGCACGGTCGGCGTCGGCGGGGGACAGCAGCCGGTTGGCGCCGCGGTCGGTGAACATCGTGCGCTCCACGTCGGAGGCCAGCACGACCACGGTCCCGGTCGCCACCCCCGGCACCCGGCGGACCGTCGCCGTGACGCCGGAGGCGGTCAGCTCGGCGACGCGTGCGGTGCCGGGCTCGTCGTCGCCCGTGACGCCGGCGAAGATCACCGGATGCCCGGCGGAGCCGAGCCAGGCGGCCGTGTTCGCCGCCGAGCCGCCGCCGCGGATCAGGATCGAGGCGAGGGTGTCGGAGCCGATCGCCAGGGGGCCCTCGTGGACGGTGACGATGTCGGTGACCACGTCGCCGACGACGATGACCGTCACAGTGCCGCGGCGATGCGCGCCGCCAGGTCGGCGTTGCGCAGGATGATCCTCACGTTGACGTCCAGCGAACGGCCCTCGGTCGCGGCGTGGAAGTGCGACAGCAGGTGCGGGGTGACGTCCTTGCCCGTCACGTGGTCGCGCTCCAGGCCGGCCAGGCCGTCGGCGAGGACCCGGTCGTGCAGGCCGGGGTCGAGCTGCTCGTCCACCGGCAGCGGGTTCGCGATGATGACGGCCCCGTGGTGTACCGCCTGCGCGCGGGCCGCCCGCACGATCGCCGCCGCGCCGGCCGGGTCCTCCACCGACCAGTCGAGGCCGAACCCCGAGTCGGACAGGTAGAAGCCGGGGAAGCGGCGGGTGCCGTACCCGACCACGGTCACGCCCAGGGTCTCCAGGCGCTCCAGGGTGGCGCCGACGTCCAGGATCGACTTCACCCCGGCGCAGACGACGGTGATCGGCAGCCGGGACAGGGCCGTGAGGTCGGCCGACTCGTCGAACGTCGTGCCCGCGCCGCGGTGCACCCCGCCGAGCCCGCCGGTGGCGAAGACGGCGATGCCGGCCGCGACCGCGATCGCCGAGGTCGCCGCCACGGTCGTCGCGCCGTCCGCGCCGGCCGCCGAGGCCGGGGCCAGGTCGCGCACCGACAGCTTCACCACGTCGTCGCTGCCGGCCAGGTGCTCGATCTCGCTGTCCGCGAGGCCGACCACGATCTCGCCGGCGAGCATGCCGATCGTGGCGGGGACGGCGCCCGCGGCCCGGACCGTCGCCTCGATCTCCCTCGCGACGGTCAGGTTCGACGGCCGGGGCAGCCCGTGCGAGATGATGGTGCTCTCCAGTGCGACGACCGGCGCGCCGGACTCCCGGGCGGCCGCGACCTCGGCACCGTAGCGGATGGCATGGTTGATCACCACGCAACGATAACCCCGGTCGCGGTGCGGCAATGCGGCCGTTGTCCTGGCAGACTGGGACCCGTGACACAGACTCCCGAAGCTCCCGACGGCGGCGGCTCGACGCTCACGGACGAGCGCGTCGAAGAGCAGACCGACTATCGCTACGACGCCGGCGATCACGAGAAGTTCTCGCACTACGCCCCCAAGGACAAGATCATGCAGGCCATGATCGAGGGCACGCCGGTGCGGGCGCTGTGCGGCAAGCTGTGGGTCCCGTCACGCGACCCGAAGCGCTTCCCGGTGTGCCCGGTCTGCAAGGAGATCTACGAGAACGTCGTGCACAACGACGACCCGTCCTGAGGTCGCGCCCGCTGGCACAGTGACGTTCGGCGCGGATCGGCCCTCCGCGGGTTCGCGCCCGCTAGGCTGAGCAACGCCTTCGCGGTCCACCAGACCCGGAGGCGTTTCCGTGTGGGTTTCTCATGCTTTCAAGGGGGTGCCGCATGCCGCCGCGTCCGGTGGTGCAGGCAGGTCAGACGCTCCGGGTGTGGCAGCGCAAGGCACTCATGGAATACCTGCGTGGCAAGCGGGAGGACTTCCTCACCGTCGCCACGCCCGGCGCCGGCAAGACGACGTTCGCGCTGCGGATCGCCCTTGAGCTGTTCGGCGACGGCACGATCGACAACCTCACCGTCGTCACGCCGACGGAGCACCTGAAGAAGCAGTGGGCCGACGCCGCCGCCCGTGTCGGGATCGACCTCGACCCGGGCTTCCGTAACGCCGACGTCCACGCCGCCTCCGACTTCCACGGCACGGTCGTCACGTATGCGCAGGTCGGCGTGGCTCCCGCGGTACACAAGCGGCGGACCATCACGCGGAAGACCCTCGTCGTCCTGGACGAGATCCACCACGCCGGCGACTCGAAGTCGTGGGGCGACGGCGTCAAGGCCGCGTTCGAGCCCGCCGTGCGCCGGCTGATGCTGACCGGCACACCCTTCCGCTCGGACGAGAACCCGATCCCCTTCGTGCAGTACGAGCGGGGCAACGACGGCATCGCCCGGTCACGCTCCGACACCACGTACGGCTACGCCGAGGCCCTCGCCGACGGCGTCGTGCGGCCCGTCATCTTCCTCGCCTACTCCGGCGAGACCCGCTGGCGCACCTCCGCCGGCGACGAGCTGGCCGCCCGTCTCGGCGAGCCGATGACCCAGGACCTCATCTCGCAGGCGTGGCGGACCGCGCTGGACCCGACCGGCGACTGGATGGCGCAGGTCCTGCGGGCCGCCGACGCCCGGCTGCAGGTCCTGCGCTCCGGCGGCATGCCCGACGCCGGCGGCCTCGTCATCGCCAGCGACCAGACCGCCGCCCGCGCCTACGCGAAGGTGCTCGGCGAGATCACCGGTGAGAAGGCCGTCGTCGTCCTGTCCGACGACCAGGGCTCCTCCGGCCGCATCGCCACGTTCGCGGCGTCCGACGAGCGCTGGATGGTCGCCGTCCGCATGGTGTCCGAAGGCGTCGACATCCCGCGGCTGGCCGTCGGCGTGTACGCCACCAGCGCCTCGACGCCGCTGTTCTTCGCCCAGGCGATCGGCCGTTTCGTGCGCGCCCGCGGCACCAACGAGACCGCCACCGTCTTCGTGCCGAGCGTGCCGCACCTGCTGGAGCTGGCCGCCGAGCTGGAGGCGCAGCGCAACCACGTCCTCGGCGCCCCGAAGACGAAGGAGGGCTTCGAGGACGACCTCCTGGAGCGCGCCCAGCGCGAGGAGAAGGCGGGCGACGACCTGCTCAAGAGCTTCGAGGCGCTGTCCGCGACCGCCGAGCTCGACCAGGTCATCTTCGACGGCGCGACCTTCGGTATGCCGGCGCAGACCGGGACGCCCGAGGAGGAGGAATACCTGGGACTGCCCGGCCTCCTCACCGCCGACCAGGTCACCGCGCTGCTCTCCAAGCGCCAGGCCGAGCAGGTCGCGGCCGAGAAGCGCCGCGCACCGGCCGCCGCGGCGACCATCGCCCCGGAGCAGCCGAAGACCGCCGGCGAGCGCCGCATCGTCCTGCGCCGCCAGCTGAACACCCTGGTCGCCGCCCACCACCACCGCACCAACCTGCCGCACGGCAAGATCCACGCCGAGCTGCGCCGCCTGTGCGGCGGCCCGCCGAGCGCCCAGGCGACGATCGAGCAGCTCGAGGAACGCATCGCCACCATCCAGACCATGTAGCGCTCGCGGGCCCGGACCGGGGCCCGCGACTACCCGGTGGATCGGTGGTCCCTGACCCCAGCGATCCACCGGGTTGTCAGTGTTCCTGAAACGGCCGTAGGGCGTCCCGGAGACCGGGACGCCCTACGGGCACGGGTATGGGTCAGCTGGTCGTGATCTCGTTGCCTCGCCACGTGAAGTCCGGGGCGACTGCCACCTCCACCGCGATCTTGACCAGGTGGTCGGCGTACTTGTTTGCGTGATGTCCACAGAAGATCAGGTCGCCGCCTTCGGCGAGCCGAACTCGTAGTTTGCCTGCCGCGCTGCAGCGGTCGCACCGTTCCTCGGCGGCTGGGGGCGCTGCCGTCTCCGGCGGCGGCGTGAGGGTCGGGGTCATCGCCTTCCTCCTCTGATCGTCACCGACGAACGCTTCCTTGCGTCGTTCACAGATGGTCCAACACCGTGGTGCCCGACATCGTTCCCACCTCGCGTGCGGGACCGATGTCACATTTTCCGTCGTGCTCACGGGAGCCAGAACCGCAACACCCGCTACGTGCTTCCTATCGCGCCACGGCGGCGATCACAAGTGGGTTGGTGCGGCGGCACCCCTCCCTCATGCCCTCGGTGACCGGAAACACACCCGGGCCGCCCCAAAAGGGACAGCCCGGGTTCGCGCAGAGCGGAATGTGAGGATCAGTCGAGATAGTCCCGCAGGACCTGCGACCGGGACGGGTGGCGCAGCTTCGACATCGTCTTGGACTCGATCTGGCGGATGCGCTCGCGGGTCACGCCATACACCTGGCCGATCTCGTCCAGGGTGCGCGGCTGGCCGTCGGTGAGGCCGAACCGCAGCCGCACGACGCCCGCCTCGCGCTCCGACAGCGTCTGCAGGACCTGCTGGAGCTGGTCCTGCAGCAGCGAGAAGGAGACCGCGTCGACCGCGACGACCGCCTCGGAGTCCTCGATGAAGTCGCCGAGCTGGCTGTCGCCCTCGTCGCCGATGGTCTGGTCCAGCGAGATGGGCTCACGCGCATACTGCTGGATCTCCAGCACCTTCTCCGGCGTGATGTCCATTTCCTTGGCCAGCTCCTCCGGGGTGGGCTCGCGGCCCAGGTCCTGGAGCAGCTCGCGCTGGATGCGGCCGAGCTTGTTGATCACTTCGACCATGTGCACCGGGATACGGATGGTGCGGGCCTGGTCGGCCATGGCGCGGGTGATCGCCTGCCGGATCCACCAGGTGGCATACGTGGAGAACTTGTAGCCCTTGGTGTAGTCGAACTTCTCGACGGCGCGGATGAGACCGAGGTTGCCCTCCTGGATGAGGTCCAGGAAGGCCATGCCGCGGCCCGTATACCGCTTGGCGAGCGAGACGACGAGTCGCAGGTTGGCCTCGAGCAGGTGGTTCTTGGCGCGCTCGCCGTCGCGGGAGATCCACATGAAGTCGCGGCTGGCGGGCATGACCATCGGCTCGCCCGCGTCCTCGGCGGCCCGCAGCCGCTCGGCGGCGTAGAGGCCGGCCTCGATCCGCTTGGCGAGCTCGACCTCCTGCTCCGCGTTGAGCAGGGGGACCTTGCCGATCTGCTTGAGATAGGCACGGACCGAGTCGGCGGACGCCGTCAGCTCCGCGTCGCGGCGGGCCTGCTTGAGCGCCTCGGACTCCTCGTCGTCCCACGCGAAGTCGTCGTCGGTCGCGGTGGCCTCGGCGTCGGCCTCGACGGCCTTGACGACCTCGACCGGCTCGTCGGCGACGACGTCCTCGATCTCGGCCACGAGCGCGGCGTCGTCGATCTCCTCGAGCTCCGGCTCGTCGCCGGTGGCCTTCGGGGCATTCGGGTCGGCGGGGTCGCCGGCCTTCTTGGCGGGACCGACGGCCTTCTTCGCCGGCGCGGCCTTCTTGGCGGGCGCGGTCGGCACGGCCTTCGCCGGGGCTGCTGCCGCCCCGGGCACGGCCTTCCTGGCGGGTGCTGCTGCTGGTGTCGCTGCCTTCTTCACGGGCGCCCTCTCCACCCCCGAATCCGGCGCGGACTCGACGGCTGTCAGCGGCTTGGCGGCCGGCGCCTTGCGCGCCGGTGCGGCCTTGGCGGTGGCCGCCTTGGATGCCGGGGTCGCGGAGCGCGCCGCGGCGACCCGGCGCCGCCCGTTGGCGGAGTCGTCGACCACGACGGTGACTCCCGCCTCGGCGAGACTCCTGAGCAGCTTCTTGGCGTGTGCGGGGGTCACATCTGCGGTGTCGACCGCCTGCGCGACCTCCGCCGACGTGAGGTGGCCGCCATTGGCGGCCGCACGCGCGATCAGCGAGTCGGCGAGCGAGCGTACGTCGACGCTGGGCTGGTGAGCTGCTGTCACGAACGACCTTCCGGTGCGATGAGCGAACTACGGCCGGTGCGGCCGAGTTCGCGCACGGCGCGGCCGTGCTGAGTGGGCCTGGGTGCTTTTGGTGGCGCCCGTGTGCCGTGCGTCCGGGGCGGATTCACGAGCGACAGCGGGCAGCGCGTGAATTGTAACGCTCTCTCGCCCCAACATCCCGCCTTGTGGGCCCGACCCGCGATCCAGACCCCACGTTGTGACCGAACGGATGGCCGGATCGGGGCCCTGAAAGGATGGGGCGCATGGATCGCGGACACGAACTGCTGGCCCTCGCGGTGCCCATCGCCCGGGAGGCGGCCGCGCTCGCGCGGGCCATGCGCACCGCCGGCGTGGACCCCGTGGCGACGAAGTCGACGCTCACGGACGTGGTCACGGCCGCGGACCGGGCGGTCGAGCGGCAGGTCCGGGAGGCGATCCGCGCCGCCCGCCCCGGCGACGCCGTCCTGGGCGAGGAATACGGCGACAGCGCCTCCGACGGTGACGTGCGCTGGGTCCTGGACCCGATCGACGGCACCGTGAACTATCTCTACGACCTGCCGCAGTATGCCGTGTCCCTCGCCGCCGAGGTCGGCGGCGTCGTCGTCGCCGGGGTGGTCATCAACGCCGCGACCGGCCGGGAGTGGACCGCGGTGCGCGGCGGGGGCGCGCACGCCGACGGCCGGCGGCTGTCCGGCTCCGGGCAGACCGACCTGCGCCAGGCGCTCGTGGGCACCGGTTTCGGCTATGCCGCCGACCGCCGCCTGCACCAGGCCACGGTCCTCGCCGGGCTGATCGGCGACATCCGCGACATCCGCCGCTTCGGCGCCGCCGCGATCGACCTGTGCCTCGCCGCCGAGGGCAGCCTGGACGCCTACTACGAGAAGGGCCTCAACGCCTGGGACCACGCCGCGGGCGGCCTGGTCGCGGCGGAGGCGGGCCTGCTGGTGACCGGCCTGGCGGGTGCCGCGCCCGGCCCGGACATGGTGGTGGCGGCCCCACCGGCCCTGCACAAGGGCCTGCATGACCGCCTGGTCGACCTGGACGCCGGAAAAGGCCCCTGAGCCGGCCGGAGGCGGCCCCAGAACCGCCGGCGGCCTGGAAGACGGCCTACGCCTCAGCGCAGGTGCCCTCGGGCAGCTCCGGGTTGCCCAGCGCGCCGATCGACTGCTTGACCTCGGTCACCGTCGGCAGCTGCTGGAAGCGCCCGCCGAGGATGACGTCGACCTTGTCGTCCTGCCGGTTCTTGTCGAACTCGTCGTCGGACTTGTTCAGGAAGTACGCCCGCACGAGCCATGCGGCGCCGACGGCCTTCGGGCCGAAGCGGATGATGGCGACCGTCTCGGCCGGCTTCTTGATCGGCGGGTTGGGCGCCGCGTTCTGCACGGTGGCCTTGAACCCGCGGCTGGCGAAGTCGCTGGTGATCTCGCTCGCCAGGCCGGGCTTGCTGGTGGCGTTGAAGACGTTGAGGTTGACCTGCTTCTCTTCGGGCAGTGTGTCGTTGACCATCACGGCGTCCTGCGCGCACTCGTTCGCCGCCGTCGGATTCGTCTGGCGGTCCTTGACCAGGGCGATGACCACGAACACCGCCGCGGTGACCACGAGCAGCCCGACCACGGCCAGTGCTCTCACCCGCGCAAAACTCATGGCAGTGCTTCTCCCCGACCCCAGAGCGACTCCGTCACCAGATAGACGCTCTGGCTGCCGGGAAGGTTAGCGCCTGTCGGAGATCCATGTTGAAGTCCCCACCCGGGATACCACAAAGTTCCTACTCGCCGTTGCGGGACGACTCCCCACGGAAACGCCCGGGCGGCGGTAAGGTCGCATCCGCCGCGCCCCCGGCGGATCATTGGCGGGGGGAGTTGTTGTGTCGCCTGAGTCACATTGGGAACAAGTTTCCGTGAGTGGGCGTACAACAAACGCACGAGAGCGGTAAGGTACGCCGCCCGTTGGACGTTGCACCGGGCGCCGACACCTATGGGCGAATGAATTGGGAGTGTGAACACCGATGGCCACCGACTACGACGCGCCGCGTCGCGACGAGGTCGACCTTGGGGAGGACAGCCTCGAGGAGCTGAAGTCCCGCCGGACCGATGCGCAGTCGGCGATCGTCGATGTTGACGAGACCGACCTGGGGGAGACCTTCGAGCTCCCCGGCGCCGACCTCGCCGACGAGGACATGACGGTCAAGGTCCTGCCGATGCAGGCCGACGAGTTCCGCTGCTCGCGCTGCTTCCTGGTGCACCACCGCAGCCAGCTCGCCGCCGAGCGCAACGGGGAGCTGATCTGCCGGGAGTGCGTCTGACCGCGAGTTGATCAAGCGGATCTGGCGGAGGCGTGCTTGAGTCGTAGGCGGCACCGTTTCGCACCCTCGGAGGTAGACGATGGCCCAGCCCGACGAGCTCGCCGAGAACCAGCCCGTGGCCGACGCCGCACTGGACGGGCAGGTCGACGAGGCCGAGCTGTCCGCTGCGGTGACGGCACTGACCGACGAGGGCGTCGAGCAGAAGGAGCGCCGGCGCCTGCTCGGCCGGCTCGTCCGTCTCGAGATCCGCGAGCGGGGCGTCAAGGACCTGTTCCGGCCGCAGAAGGCGATCGCCTGGATCACCGACTCCGTGACGAGGGTCGCACCGCACATTCCGGTCCGTGACCTCGACACGCTGATCGCCCACCACGGGGGCCTCGAGGGCGACGCGCTCGCGGAGCGGCTCATCCGCAACGCGGCGAGGGTCACCGCGGGCATCGGCGCCGCGGGCGGCGGCGTCGCCGCCGTCGAGTGGGTCGTGACGCCCAGCCTGCTGACCGCCCCCGTCCTGCTGGCCGCCGAGACGGTCGCCGTGGTCGCGGTGGAGATGAAGCTGATCGGCGAGCTGCACGCCGTCTACGGCCGCCCGGTCGAGGGCACGGGCGCCGAGCGCGCCGTGTCCCTGGTCCAGGCGTGGGCCGAGCGGCGCGGCATCAACCCGCTGCGGATCGGCGGCAGCGTCGCGGCCGCCATGGGCACCGCGCTGCGCAAGGAGCTGCGGGACCGGCTGCTCAGGCGCTTCGGGCGCAACCTGAGCACCCTGGGGCCGCTCCTGACCGGCGCCGCCGTCGGCGGGTTCCTCAACCGGCGGGCCACCCTGTCCCTCGGCGCCGACATCCGCAAGGACCTGCAGCACGGCCGCAAGGTCATCGAGGGCTGAGCGCGGCCGCCAGCCTCTCCGGGTGGCGGGTGCTGATCAGCCAGTACGGCGTGGGATCGGCGCCGTCGGCCACGTCGACGCGCACCGCACCGGCGATCCACGGCCGCTGGATGACGAACGCCTCCGGGTCCGCGTAGGGCCCGAGCAGGTCACGCTTGTCCGCGGCGGACAGCGCTGTCACCTCACCGACGTATCGCAGCGGGATGTGCGCGTCGTCGACCCGTAGCTCACCGTTGGACACCTCGACGCGCACGCGTCCCAGCCACCACAGGCCCACGGTAGCCAGCGGCAGGAGCACCAGATAGGGGATCCAGGTCGCCAGGCCCGGCGCGCCGAGCCGGACCTCGGCCGCGAGCAGTCCGGCGATCGCCGCCGCGGGCAGCCAGAGCCACCAGGCGACGGTGAGGCGCTCCCGGTACGAGCGGGACGAGCTGGGCGACGTCACGAGTGCGAGGGTACGTGTCCGGGGCCCGCGGGCACCCGGCAGGATGGAGGCATGACGGTGGAGGTTCACGTGCGGCGGCTCGACCCGGAGCTGCCGATGCCGGCCTACGCACACCCCGGCGACGCGGGCGCGGACCTGGTGGCCGCCCGTGACGTCGACATCGCCCCGGGCGAGCGGGCGCTGGTCCCCACGGGGATCGCGATCGCCCTGCCCGACGGGTATGTCGGCCTCGTGCACCCGCGGTCGGGTCTCGCGCACCGGCTCGGTGTGACGGTGCTCAACGCGCCGGGCACCATCGACGCGGGGTACCGCGGGGAGATCCTGGTGAACCTCGTCAATCACGATCGGGTGATCACGGCCAAAATCAGCCGGGGTGACCGGATTGCCCAGCTTGTGGTCCAGCGCGTGGAGCGGGCACACTTCCACGGCGTCGACCACCTTCCCGATACTGTGCGCGGAGCCGGCGGTCACGGATCCACCGGTGGTCATGCTGAACTGGAGGCAGAGCAGTGATCTTCTCGCGCAAGAGCGGGAGCGGACGGCACGCGAAGGACGACACGCGCGTGAGCGGGACCCGCAGCCTCGAGGAGGAGCTGGGCCTGGTCGACGACGAGCCCGAGGAGCCGGTCGCCCCCAAGGCGTCGCGCCCCGAGGGCCCGTATGACGTCACCGAAGCGCCGGCCGGCATCCCGCAGCTCGACCTCGGCGCGCTCAAGGTGCCCGCGGTCGACGACGTGGAGGTCCGCGTCCAGGCCGACAACGAGGGCAAGATCCAGCAGATCGTGCTCGTCCACAACGACAGCGCGCTGCAGCTCGGCGTCTTCGCCGCGCCGCGCAGCGAGGGCATCTGGGGCGAGGTCCGCGCCGAGATCCGCAAGCAGCTCTTCACCGACGGTGTCGCGGCCGAGGAGGCCGACGGCGAGTGGGGCGTCGAGCTGCGGGCCCGCGTCCGCACCCCCGACGGCCTGACGGACATCCGGTTCGTCGGCATCGACGGCCCCCGCTGGCTGGTCCGCGCGGTCTTCCAGGGTCCGGCCGCGGTCGACCCGGACGTCGCGCCGCCGCTGCTGGAGTGCCTGCGCAGCCTCGTCGTCGACCGGGGCCACGAGGCGATGCCGGTCCGCGAGCCGCTCCCGCTGCACCTGCCGAAGGAGGTCGCCGAGGCGTCCGCCGACGGCAGCACGTCCGAGGTCCCGCTCACCGCCGCCGCCGGCGGCGCCAACGGTGCGGGTGAGGCCGATGGGCCGGAGCGCCGAAAGCCGTCACCGAGGCCCCGGCGCAAATAGCCACCGTGAGCTGTACCGTCGTAGTGGGTGTCATGTCTGGCCGAGAAGGGTGGCACCGACATCATGACCACGGACAGTGAGAAAGACGTCGATCCGTCCGCCGTGCAGGCGAGGGGGCTGCGGAAGTTCTTCCGCCGTCTCACCGCCAGCGAGGCGGAGCTCGACGCCGAGGAGCTGCAACGCGACGCCGTGCAGTGCGGCAGCATGCCCGCACTCGCCTGCCGCCGCGGTCAGGTCGTGAGCCTGAAGGGCCGGTTGCGCACCGTGGTCTACACGCCGCGGACCAACCTGCCCACCCTGGAGGCGGAGCTCTTCGACGGCAGCGACCTGGTGACCCTGGTCTTCCTGGGCCGCCGGCACATCGCGGGCATCGAGCCGGGTCGAGCGATCACGGCCAAGGGGCGCATCGCGGTCCGTGACGGCCGTAAGGTGCTCTACAACCCGTATTACGAGCTCGACTCACCAAGATGAGGACGGATGCAGCCAGGTAAGACCACGGACGCCGACGCCGAAGCTCCACTGCCACCCTTCTCGGTGCAGATGTCCGAGCAGTTGGGCGGGGTGCGCGGGCTCGTCGAGTCGAGCATCCCGATCACGCTCTTCATCGTGGTCAACTTCCTGGGCGACCACTTCGGCTGGTGGCCGCTGCGCACGTCGCTGATCATCGCGGTCGGCGCCGCGCTGTCCATCGCCGCCTACCGGCTGAGCCGCCGCGAGTCGATCCGCCACGCCATGAACGGCGTGCTCGGCATCGCGATCGGCGCCTGGCTGGCGTGGAAGAGCGGCGACGCCAAGGACATCTACCTGCCCGGCATGGTCCTGACGGGCGTGTACGCGGCCGGCATGCTCGCCTCGGTCGCGTTCCGCCGGCCGCTCGTCGGCTGGCTCTGGTCGGTGATGCTCGACAAGGGCGGGACGCGCTGGCGCGACAACCCCCGCCTGCTGCGCGCCTTCGGATGGCTGACGGTGCTCTGGGCCGTCGTCTACCTCGCGAAGCTCGGCGTGCAGATCCAGCTGTGGCGCGACAATGCCGACGACCTGCTGGGCATCGCCCGGCTCGCCCTCGGCTGGCCGCCCTACGCCCTGCTCGCGGCCCTCACGGTCTGGCAGGCCCGCCGCATCATCCGCGCCACCGAGCCGGTTTCCGAGCCGGCGGCCGCCGAGGTGGCTCGCCCGGCCGACTGACGCGCCTCCGGTCGCCATACCTCATGATCCGGAAGACTTTGTGTCGCCAGGGCACAATGCCGGTGAGTTAAGGATTTGCGTCGAGGGTTGTCGATGCCGCGTGGCGGCTTGCGCAGCAACGAAGCTCCCGTTACACATGCTGTCGA
>NZ_JBEXDG010000095.1:0-25549 GCF_040605635.1 Dactylosporangium sp. NPDC005555 | reverse complement strand
CTCCCGCAGCAGGTCTGGATCAACCGACCAGCCCTGGAAACAGTCATACAGAACAACTAAAAAGATCTTGTCTCAATGATCTTGACAGATTCCGGCCGGGCGCCAGTGCTCGGCGGTAGGCGAACACCGACCGGTGCGCCACCAGGTCGAGTATTAGGTCGTACGGGCCGCGGCGGGTGAAGTCCTCGCTGTGGTAGTCGATCACCTTGTCCGCCCCGAGTGATCTCATGAAGTCGAGCTTGCCGGCGTTGTCGACACCGGTCACATGCGCACCGAGTCGCTTGGCGAGTTGGATCGCGAACGAGCCGGAACCTCCACCGGCACCGTTGACCAGGACCCGGTGACCGGCTTCGGTGCCGTCGGTCCCTTGCCAGGCGATCACACCCGCCTGCGGAATCGTCGACGCCTCGACGAAGGTCAGTCCCGAGGGCTTCGTCGCCAGCACCGACTCGGGAGCGATCGCGTACTCGGCGAACCCGCCCTTGAGGGCGAGGTTGTCGCCGTACACCTCGTCACCGGGCCGGAACCGGGTCACACCCGGGCCGACCGCATCGACCCAACCGGCGATGTCCGAGCCGAGTATCCGGCGTGCCGGCGCACGCAGCCCGCCGATGCGCGAATACAGCGGCGTGCCGCGCAGGGTCTCCCAGTCGCTGAGATTGACCGACGTCGCCGCAATCCTGACGAGCACCTGACCGGCTGCGGGTGACGGTATGGGAAGGCTCTCGATCCGCAACACGTCCGGTGGCCCGTAACGGTCGTACACGACTGCTCTCATCCGAGTCATACCCCAACTCTCCGCTCGACGGCGGCCGGTCCGGCATCCGCTGCGGAGGGCCGGCAACCACGTCCTTCTGTAGCACGCCGAGACAAGCGGTTGATGTTCTGTGACCGCAGGGGTTCGCCAACCGGAGCGCCCGGACAGCGGCATGCGTGCAAGCGACCGGCGCGGAGATCCTCGACTTCGGCGCGGACGGCCTGATCGGCCGCGGCCGCACGCCCGGCCTTCCGCCCTTCGCACAGCCGCGATCTGTTTCCCCTTATCCGATAAGGGGAAACAGAGGAGGGAACGCCCAAGGAACGGCCTGTCGCCGCGCACGATCGGCGGCAGATCCATGCACCGTCAACTGGTGGCCTGCGTGTTCTGACATCATCGCAAAGTGATTGATCTGGTCCTCGTCAACGGTTTGCCGGGCTCGCGGGCGTTGATGATCGAGTCGTGGATGTGGTCGCGTAGTCGTTTCGGGCCTCGGCGGATATTCGCTTGGGATCAACAAGTCAAAGCGAGTAGTTCGTCGATCACCGGCTCTGGACCGCCGTAGGTGAGGTGCGCGATGGCCACCATCGGTGCGATCACCCGACTCCAGGCATACAGCCTGTCCCCATCGAGCCCGCACGCGGTCGCCACCAGCTGGCAACGGGCCTCGACACCCTCGTGTCCGGCACCGGCCAACACATAGTCGACGGCGTCGAAGCACGGATCGCCTATGCACGCCTTCGGATCGATCGCGACCAGACCCCGTGACGAGCCGCCGTCCAGGGCGTTGCCGAGGTGCAGATCGCCGTGCAACAACACGAGCGTGGCCTGAGTGTCCAGCAACGTCTCACAGCGCCGTATCGACCGCTGCCAGGCGGCCTGATCGATTCGTGCACCGATGGCTGGTTCGGACAGCCTCCGGCCGATCCGGACGAAAGCCTCGTCACACCGACCGCGTAGATCCCACGGCCATTGCGCGGGCGGGGCCACGGTGTGGAGTGCGGCAAGCAACTCTCCCCACAGCTGCGGCAACGACGTCGTTGGCATGTCTTCGGCCTCGGTGCCGGGTAGGACCTCCTCCAACACCATCGCCCCGGCCTCCGCATCGGTGGACAACACGGCCGGCACCCGACCCGATGACGCGAACACGCGCAGCATCTCCACCTGCTTGGTCAACAGTGCCCGATCCGGACTGAGTTTGAGAACCGCTGCCGTTCCGTCGGGCCATTGACAGCGCATGACGAGAGATGAGGCTCCACTCTCAAACAGTTCACCGAGCACGAGTCCCCACCGGGAGGCCAGCCGCGCAGCGAGGGTCGGGACCTCAGCGAGCCACCCCTCAACCTCGGGACCAAATCGACCCACTAACCGCGCGCCCACGTCTCCCATGTCCACCGCGGCAGTGTGCGCCCGAGCCGCCAACATGCGCACATCGGCTACGAACGGGCACGAACGGCCAGTGCAAGACTTCACCAAGCGTGGCGGTGCGACTGGACGCCTACGCGCGACCTGCGGCGTGTGCACGCAGTTGATCAAGCTGCTCGCCTTGGTGGCTCGACGTTGCGCAGTCGACGAAAAAAAGTCGCACCGCTACGGAGCGCTGTTGATCAGTGCGACGCGAAGTTCCACTGAGCGGGCAGGGCGCTGTCGCACTGGGCACAGGTAAAGTCGTTGTCCCGTACGACGTTGCGCTCGCCGCAGGCCGGGCAGCGTCGAAATATGACCTTGTCGGTGAAGTCGTCTGGACGCCGTACGCCGATTCGGTCAAGCGCTTCGCCGACGGCGGGCCAGGAGTCCGGATCGGGGCAGTACCCAGTCGACTGGTTGGTCACCTCGACCACGTGCCAGCCGGAGACGGCGAGGGCGAACGCGATCTCGCCAGCTGCGAGGACGTCGTGTCCGCCGGCCAGCGCAACGTGTTCGGAGCGTCGGGGTGCCAACCTGAGTTCGCCATCGGACGCCACGACGACGAAGGTAAAAGGCTCGACGAGTTCACCGCGGTCGCGCCCAGCAAGCCAGCGCGCGAGGGCGGTAGCCGTATCGACAGCCACGGCGTCCACCTGGCCCATCCGATCGCGCAGCTCAGGCGACCCAACGTAGCTGTACCGCCTGGCATGCTTCACCGGGCGACGGTATCCACTGGCAGTTGGAGACGTCCACACGAAATTCGGGCCCCACCGCGCTGTCAAGCAGCGCCCGCCCAGCGGCTATGAGCGGATGTGTGATCAAACATGCTCGGCGGGCAAACCGCACCAATGATCGTGGGGTCAAGTTAGAGATCTCGGAAGGCAACGGCGTTGCTTACGGTCAGGAGGTCGGGAGCCAGAAGCGCAACTTGTCACCGTGCTGATCCCCAAGGACTCCTCCATTGACCTCGATCACTTTGCGGGAGGCGATGTTGGTGACGTCGCATGTCACAAGGGCGGACTCGATGCCCAAACCCCGCGCCACCGGCAACGCGGCGCGCAGCATCGCGGTGGCGTGACCGCGGCGCCGCGCCGATGGTCGAACGTCGTAGCCGATGTGACCGCCGACCTCGCGGAGGTGAGGTGTCAAGCGGTGCCGGATCGCGATGCGACCGAGGTAATCGTCGTCCTCGACCCACCACAGCGTCGTCGACGGCACATGGCCCTCAGGCCGGGGCGAGTCCTCCCGCACCTGCAGCCGTAACCAGTCGACGTAAGCGGCGAAGCCGGCCGGCAACGACCAGCGGTGCCCGAAATCCCGGATCTCACTGCCGATCATGCTGGCGTCGGCGGGACTTCCCCGCCCTTCACCGCGGAACTCGGCCACGGCAGCAAGAAAGGATCGATGCGCGCGTACGGTGGGCAGGCTCAGCTCGGGCATGGCGACATTGGTACCCAACCGACCATGTTTGCGCATCCGCAATTCGGCAGTTCAGGACGCCCTCGACGTCGAGAGGCGCTTGTCACCGGTCGTAAGGGGCCGTGATCAGCTGGCGCGCACCATCGGCGGCATGAGCGCATCGGTACCCGTACGCGTGCCGGGCAACCGGTTACGGCGTTCACGAGGGCTCGACCGGGCGGCTGCTGGTGTTGTACGAGTTCTTGGCGGCGACCACGGCCGCCTGGATGTGCTCGGGGTCGACGCCGTGTACGTTGAGCGGCGGGTGCACACGCCGGACAAGTTCGGCCTCGATGGTTGCCGGCTCCGCGTCCTCCGCCCAGGTCAAGCGCAGGTGCGTGTACATCCACGCGGTCAGCCGCGCCTCATCCTCAGAGACTAGGACTACACGATCGGTCCAGGTCGTCCGGTAGCCCTCGGACACAAGAAGCCCGGCCAATGTACGGCGCAGCGTCGAGCTGCCCGAACGCCTCAGATGGTTGCGCAGGATCCGGCCCCGCAGGCTGGTCGCCCGTCCGAGATACAGCAGCCGTAGCGACGGGACGCTCCCATTCGACGGCGCGGGGAGGTCGGGAAAGATCGAAGGAGCAGCCCACCAGGCGTAGACACCGCCGCCACGGCTGAGTCTCTTGACGGCGACATCGAGTCCGACCGGCACGCCGGAGAGCAGCCGCAGGGCCTCCTCGACCCGGGCGCGGTCGGTTGGGACGTCGTCGGGTCGCGTTCCGGGAGTGGTCATCGAGACCATGCTAGGCGTCCCGGGCCGATCGTGGCCGGGCCGCATAAACACCGGATGCTCCACGCAAGATCCGGCAACGCCGCGATCGGCGGCCACGGATAGACAGACCGATCAGCAGGCCGCGCACTAGCGGCGGCATGAGCGAGCGCGCGCCGCTTTGAAGTGAGGATCTCTACGCTGTAGTACGTGGCAGAGCGCTGGACAATGGTCTCCGAGCAGCAGGCGATAGCGCAGGCCGGTGCGGACGTCGAGTTGCTGCCTGGTGAGCCGGTCTCGTATGCGCTGGGGACCGACGCCACGGTTGTGATGCTCGATGTCGGCGACCGGCCGCACGGCAGCTGTGTGTGGAGTCGCGACGAGGTCGTGCTGCGTGGCCCGGTCCCGGGCTCGACCCGTCAATGGATGGACGCCGGTGAGGACGGTGTGCCGGTGATTCTGGGGTTCGTCCGCCTGCCGGCCGGCTGTTTCCCGCTCGGCCGCCTGCAGTTCGACCAGGGTGAGTTCGTGCTGGTCGACGACAACGACGGTTGGCCGGTGCGTGGTGAAGACCGGCATCGGCTCGCCGAATGCTTGTTCCGTCTCGATGAGCGGCTGCCGTGGCACATGCTGGACCTGGTCCGTCCCGTAATGCCGGAGGACCTGCCAGAGCCGATTTGGACCACCGAGCTGCCGCACGATCCAGTCCGCGCCATGCACCAGTTTGTCGCCACCTGGTACGCCGACATTCCCCCCGTTCCTCACGAAGCGGGGAATGCTCCGTTGCAGGTGCCAGGACCGTTGCTGGAGTTCTATCGCGCTGCTGCGGGACGCAGGGAGGTACTCGGCATTCAGGATTCGATCCTGTCCCATGCTCGGGTCCACCATGCAGGCGGCTTGCTGCTCTTCGCAGTAGAGAACCAGGGCGGCTTCGGGCTACTGATTGACCCCACCGGTGCCGACCCTGAAGTCTCGTACAGCGAGAACCCCGGGGAGGTGGTCGGCACGCGGCAGTCGCTGAGCCGCTTCCTGCTGCAATTCCTGCTGAGCGAAGCAGCGGTCACCAGCCCGTTCGACGCCTACGCCACTGTCACCGACGAGCAGTCCCGCCAGATCGGGCGGCTCCTACAACCTGTGCCGCTGAGCCCGATGCACTGGCCCACCGGCCTCACCCGCCACTATGTGCGGCCCGGCGTCGTGGTGGCGGTGCGCGACCGAACGGACGGGACCGCTGCGGTCTGGGCCGGCAGCCGCTGGCGCTCAGCGCTGCGCCCGCTGCGTCAGCGGCTGCCGGGCTTCGAGTGGCAACGATTCAGCGGCTGACGCGCACGGACATCGGCAGGACAGGACACCTCGGACCCGCCGTGCCCGTAACCCGCTGTGACGAGTCTGGGCTGGCACCCACTCACCCACGGCGGCAGATCCGCGCACGTGATCATGACTGACCGCGAGCCGGACGACATTGTTCTGCGGCTCGACCGCACAATCACGACGCCGATCGATTCGGCCTATACGGGCAGTTCGGTAGTGTCATATTCCCGCGTGACGGGGGACGGTTCGGCCTCGGTACATGCTCCGCGGTCCCCGTGAACGTGCTCGGGCAACCGCGGAACGGCCACGAGCCACAGTTAGAGGAATTTGCGGGACTTTAGGTACGTCGCCAAGTCGTCGTAGGTCCCGCCCTCGTTGGCGAACAACGCCACGTTCCGCGCGGTGGCGAACCAAGGGCCGGTGGACGGACGGACTTCTTTCAGTGCGCGGTCGAAGTCGCGTTGCTCAATCATCCGGACCTCACCCCGTTCGATTGCATCTGCCATGGCGTACTCGGCGGCTGTCTCGCATAGGTGGGCCAGGTCGGCGCCGGAGAAGTCGGTCGTGTCCGGGATCAGGCGGGGAAGGTCGATGTTGGCGATTGGGCGGTCGCGCAAGTGGTACCGCAGAATGCTCTCCCGCGCCGGGCCGTCCGGTGGCAGGACCAGCGCTACGCGGTCCAGGCGGCCAGGGCGGCGCAGGGCGGCGTCGACGTCCCACGGGGTGTTGGTGGCGGCTAGGACGAAGACGCCGTCATTGTTCCCGTCGATGCCGTCGAGTTCGGCGAGCAGTTGGTTGCTCAGGGTCCGCATGGCCGAGGAGGTCAGCTGCGCGCGCTTGTGGCCCAGGGCGTCGATCTCGTCCAGGAACAGCACGCAGGGGGCGCTGCGGCGGGCCGCCTCGAACAGTTCGTGCAGGTTGCGCTCGGAGTTGCCGATCCACATGTCGAGGACGTCCACAATGGACAGTGAAAGGAACTTGGCGCCCAGCTCGCCGGCGACCGCTCGGGCCAGGAAGGTCTTGCCGCAACCCGGCGGGCCGTAGAGCAGCAGGCCGCCGCGGAGGCTCTTGCCGTACAACCTTCGCAGATCGGGATTGCGCAGCGGGCCAAGGAACGCCAGCTCCAGGCGCTTCTTGACGTCGGTCATGCCGCCCACGTCGGCGAGGCGGACGGCGGGGGCCTCGACGTCATAGACACGGTCCGCCTCGCCCTCGACCGGCGCCGGCCGGTCGTCGGCGGCGAAGCGCGGCGGCACGACGTCGGTGAGTTCGCGCTCGTAGGCGGCCAGCGGGTCCAGTGCACGCTGCATGAGCTCGACCGCGGCCGCGTTCGCGGGCTCCCCGGCCAGGACCTGGCCGATCTGCGCTACCGCCTCCGGGCCGCGCCCAGCGTCGAGCAGCAGCTGGGCGAGGTGCAGGCGGAGCACCGCGTCGTCCGGGCGGGCCGCGAGTGCGGCCCGCAGCGACGCGATGAGTGGTGAGTCGGTCATCGGAGCTCCCCATGAGACAAGTCAGCTGAGCCTAATATTGGCCGATGACCGTCGAAGCGGGACCGGCGCGGCTGGCGCGCGCCCGAGCGCTGCTGGACGTCAGCCGCTTCGAGGCGGCTCGCCGCGAGGTCATGGCCCTGCTGGCCGAGGAGCCGCAGAACCCCGAGGCGCTGTGCTTGCTCGCGCACACCTACCAGGCCGAGGACGACTTCGCCGCGATGCGCGACGCGGCCCGGCGGGCCGTCGAGGCGGACCCCGAGCACCAGAACGGGCATGTGCTGCTGGCGTTCGCGCTCGTCGGGCTGAACGACTGGGCGGCGGCCCGGGCCAGCGCGCTGGAGGGCATCCGCCTGCGGCCCGAGGACTGGCGCGGCCACTCGGCGCTGGCGACGGCCGAGCTGGGCCTCGGCCACCCTCGCCTGGCCCTGCGCACCGCCGCTCACGCCATGGGCCTGGCGCCGCAGCAGCCGGGCCCGCACTTCATCAGGGGGCTGCTGTTCGACGCGATCGGGTTCAAACGCAGGGCCCGCAAGTCGTACCGCCAGACACTCGCCCTCGACCCCCAGCACACGGGGGCGTTGACCCGCCTGGGCCGCCTCGCCGTCGGCGGCGCGCGCCTGTCGGAGGCCGCCGGGCACCTCGGTGCGGTGCTGTCGGCGGCGCCCACCGACCACGACGCCCGCACCCAGCTGGACCGGCTGATCCTCTCCGGCCTCGGCGGCTGGGCCATCATGGCCGCCTGGACCGCCGGCGTGCTGGGCCTGTTCACCATGGTCCCGTGGATGTGGGCGGCCGTGCTGCTGCCCCCGACCGCCTGGTGCGTGTGGGCCGCTCGGACGTTGCGCTCCCTGTCGCCGGGCCTGCGGGCCTACGCCCGGCAGATGCTCCGCATCGACGCCCGGGCCCGGGTGCGGCTGGTTGCGCTGGCGGTGTGCGCGCTGACCGCGGCCGGGCTGTCCGCCAGCGGGTCGGTGCAGGACCCGGACGGCGACCCACCGGCCTGGCTACTGATCCCGGCCGGCGCGCACCTGCTGAGCCTGCTCGCGGCCGCCGCGGCAATCCTGATCGTGGACCTCCGGGTCGCCGGGCCGCCGCAGACCGGGCCCCGCAAAGCCGGCGCCGCTCCGGCGCCGACCGACATGCTCGCCGAGCACCGCCACGCTGCGCCCGCCGGCCGGTTGGTGCTGCGCACGTTCCGTGCCGGTGCGCTGTTCGCCCTCGTGCCGTGGCTGCTCAGCATCGACCCGCCCGCGGCGTGGCCGGTCCGGGGCCCCGTCGCGCTCGCCGCCCTCGCCGCGCTGGCCGGCTACGGCTGGTGGGTCCGGCGCCGGCTCCTGCGCCGCCCCGGCCCACCGAACGCCGCGCTCGGGGTACTGCTGCTGCCGATGACCCTCGGTCTGCTGGCGGAGCTACTCGTCCTCGGCGCCGCGGCGGCCCTGCCGACCGCCGCGCTGCCGCTGCCGGACGCGGTCGCGGTGCCGGGCTTCCTCGCCATCGCCGCCGGCGTCGTGGCCTGGATCGGCGGACTCGGATACGCCGCCATGGCCGGTGCCGGCCGCCTCCTGCGCCACGGACGGGCGGACACCGGCCCGGCGGCCCAGGAGCCGTGACCGGACCCGATACATCGATGGGCTGTGAGCAACGCCGCGCACTATGGCGGCCACGGTCGAGTCATCGCTGACGTGCCGGTAGAAGGCGAAAATCGTCAATACAATCGATGACACACCGCTCGCCGTTGATGACCGAGAGGCGGCCTGAACGCAGTCAAAGCCGAGACTCGCCGACCGACGGTGGTTGATGATCGCGGCGACCCGACGTTGGGAGAACTTCGAACGTCGTGACTCCGGGGCCACCGAGCACCATGATCGAATGCGCGGTCATCAAGCAGATCAGCGCGCCGGTCAGCGTCGGGTGCTCGTTACGCAGGGTGACGGACACTGCTGACCTTGCGCTCACGGCCAGTGGTGTCCGAACGGACGATCAGCATGCAGAGTGCATACGGGTTCGTCACGTACCGGAACGCTTGCTCCCGGGTGGTGGCTGCCTGCGCGACCCGTGTGTCGCGGCGAGCGCGGCCGCGGCGCCTTGACGGTCGGAACCCGCATCAAATGGTGCGCCGACAGCGACAGGAGTGTGCGGCGGCGGTGGTGGTGCGGTTCCGCGGCCCGGCCTTGAGCCATGGATGGAATCCCGGTGAAGTCGCCCTCGAATGGTGATCCGGGGCCGCCGCACGTGTGCGACGGTGAGCGCTGTGACGACGCGCGACGTACGCTTCGCCGACGCGACGACCGGTACGGTCTCGGTCGACCGGCCGGTCCTGCGTCACCCGGCCAATCCGATCCTCACCGCGCGGCAGGTCAACGCCGTCTGGCGCGAGCCGCACCTCCAGGTGGTCACCGTGCACAACGCGGGCGCGGCGAGGCTCGCGGACCGGACCGCGCTGCTGTTCCGGTCGCACCTGCGCTGCGGGATCAGCGTGCTCGGCCTCGCCACCAGCGTCGACGGCGTGACGGACTGGACGGTGCACCCGCGACCGGTGTTGTCGCCGGCGACCGAACGCGACCGGTGTGTCGACGGCGTCGACTGGCAGCACGTCGTCGAGGTCGAGTCCGGCGGCGTCGAGGACGCCCGGATCAACCCCGTCGAGGACACGTTCGCGGTCACATACAGCGCCTACCATGCCGGGATCCGCAATCGGGTACGCGTGTCGCTCGCTCTCACCGACGACCTCATCACGTTCACCAGGCACGGCCCGATGCTCGACCGAGACATGCGCAACGTGGTCGTGTTCCCGGAGCGGATCGGCGGGCGGTACGTCGGGCTGTTCCGGCCCAACGACGTCGGCCCGGGCGACACCGGCGGCGCGTACACGCAGGTCAGGATCGGATACACGGACGACTTCCGGACCGGGCCGTGGGAGGTCACCGGCGAGCCGGTGATGCGCACGGGAGCGGGACCGAGCGCCTTTTCCGACAAGATCGGGCCGGGCGCGCCGCCGGTGCGCACGCCGCACGGCTGGCTCAACGTCTTCCACGGCGTACGCACGACGATGGACGGCAACCCGTACGTGCTCGGCGTCGCCCTGCACGATCTCGACGACCCGAGCGTGGTGCGCGTTTCGAGCATCCCGATCCTGTTCCCGTCGCGCGCCGACTGCCGGGTCACCGACACCGACTACGTCCACGTGCCGAACGTGGTCTTCTCCTGCGGACTTGTCCGCGAGAGCACCGGCACGGTCGTCGTCTACTACGCGGGCAACGACACGGTCATGAACGTGGCCGTGACCCATGAGGACGTGCTGGCGGAGCTGTGCCTGCGCTACGGCCAGGACCCGCTGACCGGGAGGCTGCTGTACACCCTGTGAGCCGGGTCGTCCTCACGGCGCGTCCACGGTGTCGACGTGGACGCGCCGTGAGCCTGGCGCGGCAGAGCACCGCTCAGCCGTCCAGGCGGCGCACCATGTTCATGATCGTCTCTAGCTGCGCCCCGCCCTTGATCGGGTAGTTGGTCGCGCCGAGGTAGCCCCACCAGTCCCAGCAGCCGTTGGGGTTGACCGCAGTGGCGAGCGCCTGGGGGTACAGCACGATCATGGAATTCGTGTCGGCGTACTGGTTGAGGTTGGCCCGGTCGACGAAGGCCGTGCCAACGTCGGCGTAGCTCTGCTTGCAGCCGTGCAGCGCGACGAGCAGGCGGCACGACTGGCCTGCGGTGCACGCCGCTGGGACGTACGCGAAACCGGTCGCGCCCATGCTGAGCCCGTTGGCGTAGCCGTTGACGGCGAAGGTGTTCTGGCTGAAGCTGATCAGCCGGCCACCGAGCGCGCCGGTGTTGGGCCCGTTGACCGAGCCGAACAGCTTACGCAGGAACGCGTTCTGCGGGTCGGCGCCGCAGTCGTTGAGGAACGGCGACGCGGTGGCCGGGCAGCTGACCGTCCCGTACGGGCTGACCCAGGCGTGCCCGGCGGACGAGCCGCTGTCGTACTGCACGCTCGCGCCGAAATGCTGGTAGTAGCGGACCAGGTCGTCGTTGACGGACTTCTTGACCGTGGTGTCGCCGTTGCCGTGGAACACGTACACGGGCCGGCCGGAGAGGTTGCCGACCGGGTCGATCCAGCCGTATGTCGCCCAGGTGCGCGTGTACGTCTGCAGGTTCGTCAGGTACGTCGGCCACACGTTGTCCGCGCAGCCGTACAGCGCCTGGCTGACGTTGTTCTGGGCGCAGTAGTACGGCCCGGACGCGAAGATCGCCGCCCCCTGGATCCGCGACGAGTACGCGACGTGCAACTGCGTGGCCATCGCGCCGCCGGACGAGACGCCGGCGACGTACACGGACGAGACGTTGTAGGTGCCGAGCGATCCGGCGACCGGCGGCTTGGTGGGCGGGTTGGCGGCCTGCGCCGGCATGGCGCCGGCCAGCACGAGCAGGGCGGTCACGGCGGCGGCCGTGACGGAGCGGACGAGGAATCTCATGGATCCTCCCGTGGCGGCGGGGTGTGTCCGCCGAGAGTAGGAGGACCGTGCGCCGGCGAACCATCGGCGGCAGGCACATAGTTCGATGTCCGCAGGTGTGGCTCACGTCGCGGGCCGCCCACCGCCGCCCGGCCGTGGGACAGACCCACGGCGCTGGTTCGTTCTCACGGCCTCCGCCACGGTTCGGCCGGTAGTCGCTTGAGAACCGGTGTTGACCGTACGCACCCTGAGTCGCCTCCGAACAGGGCCGGCCGGCACGCGCCGGCCGGCCCTGTCGCCGTTCAGCAGGTCTTCGTGGTCACGTAACGGTTGACGACCTTGCCGTCGGGGAGCACGGTCTCGACCTTGGTGAGGGTGGGCGAGTAGCCGCGCCCGGCGATCGTGTAGCACGGGCTGTCGGAGTCGTTCATGTCGACCAGGCGGCGGACCGAGCCCGCACCGCAGTTGTAGTAGGACCAGTACCACTTGCGGGCCTTGGTCCCGTTGGCGGACACCTTCCAGGCCTCGTAGGTCACGGTGGGCCCGCACGGGTCCACGTCGGCGAGGGCGGGAGCGGGCACGGCGAGCGCCGCCCCGGTGAGCACCACTGCGACCGTCATCGCCGTGATGGCGCGCTTCAGCATTGTCTTGGTTCCTCTCGTCAGGGTTGAACGGTGCGGGGTCAGCTGCCGTGGCTCGTGTCGAGCCAGACGTTCGTGAACGGGTGCTCGAACGACCAGACGCCCGTGGTGATGTGCTTGCGCATGTTGAACGCGTGGGCCGGTGTGCCGTAGCCGAGGTACGAGTAGTACTCGTAGGAGCCCTGGTCGTACCAGTGGTACAGCCCAGAGCGCTCGGCGGCGCGCCACGTCTGTGTGCCGACCCATCCGTCGGTGGCGATGTTCGGATCCTCGCGCGAGTTGTAGAGCCGCTGCCAGCGGACGGTCGCGTTCGCGGTGTTCGGGCCGAACTGCCCGTCGATGTCGCTGTACAGGTTCTCGACCCACAGCATCGACTGCCACAGCCGCACGAGGTTGCCGGTGTTGACGCATGAACTGACCTGGCACAGTTGATCGTTGTCGCTCCAGCCGCCGGTGACGACGTGGGCGGACGCGGAACCTGTCGTGCCGAGGGCGACGCCCAGCACCGTGGCCAGCACGACCGCCGTGCGCGTGGCGGCCGCTGTGAACCTGCCTTGCATAAAGTGCTCCGTTCCCGGGGGACGTATCGGATGCCCTGCGCTCCCCCGCGGCGCAGGGCACGACCGTCGCCGGCGACCGAGCTCGTCCGGCGGGTCCACGATCGGCGCCGTGGAGGATGTCCGACAGGGCGGCCGCGGCCGGACAAACAACGTCGGACAACGCCTCGGTACGTTCTGCGGTCGGGTGCGCGAGCCAGACACGGAGGTGGGAGCGTAGAGCCGTCCGGAAGCCGGACTGGGCCGGCAATCCCAGCTACCGAGTGGCCGGCCGGCACGCCCGCGGGGGCGGCGAAGGGTGTCGGGCGAGGAGCGTCCTGCTCATGACACCGAGCGAGCAACCGCTGGTCGCGAAGTTGTCCGGCAGGGATGTCCAGCCGCCGCGCGAGCAGCTGCGGGCCGGTGGCAGGCTGCTGCCGCCGAACCAGCACAGCAGTCGTCCCTCATTGGACCCGGATCCGGTTGGAGCACGCGATGGACGATGAACAGTTCTGGCAGACGATCGACATGACCCTGCAGCGCTCCACCCAAGACACCGATGAGCAGGCCGAAGCGCTGCGCGATGTTCTCGGCGGCCTGCCCGACGCAGAGATCCTCGACTTTCACCGGCGGCTGGTCGCGGCGAACCATGAGCTGTACACCTGGACCCACATGGCAGCCGTGGAACTGGTCGAAGGGTCGCTCGGGGATGACGGATTCACCGACTTCCGGACCTTTGTCGTTGCGACCGGCCGGGACTCCTTCGGACGGTTCCGTGATGATCCGGACACGCTGGCGGACATCCTCGCCCATCGAGGCATCGAACTCGCGGAGCCGTTCGGCGCTGTCGCCGACCAGGTGTACTTCGCCCGGACCGGCCGACGTATGTGGGACGACGGGGCCGGCCCACTCGAACCCTCGGAACCGCCGGCCGGCGACCCGGCCATCCTCGACGATGCGACGCGGCTCCGGCAACAGCTGCCCCGCCTCAGCGCGCGGTACCGCTGAATCGTCGCCTGACAGAGACGATGTGTGATCCCGCCGAGCAGCAGCGTCGCCGCGCACTCCCGGCGGTGCCGATCACCAGTCGCGCCACTCACCGGCCGCTTCATCGGTGCCACGGCGTTCCAGCAACGCCGCGACATCGATGCCGGCCTCGGCGAGGACCTCCTCGATGTACCCGCTCAGCTCCTCGCGCGTCATGGTCTCGATGTGCTGACCGAACGCCAGGTCGATGTCGTTGAGCGCGACCACGACCCGTTCGACCGCGACCCACACCGCCTCGTCCGCCGGCGGATCCAGGCTCGCGATCTCCTGCTCGTATGCCACCAGGGCCGCGTCGACGGCGGCGACGAACGCCGGCGGGAAGAACACCGGCGCGTACGCCGCGTCCGGCGACAACGTCCCGGCAGCGACCGCTGCCTCCTGCTCCTCTGTTTCCTGCCGCCAGCGGTCGGTCAAACGTTCGATCATGGCGATAGCGTAGGCGGCGGCGCCTTCGCGGTGGTCCTCGCGGTATCAGACATCCTTGCCGCCACCGGTCGATGGCCTCGCCGCGCTCAGCGGCCGTTGCCGTCGCCACACCTGCACGTCACAAGGTCCCGATCGGGTGCCAACCTCGGACACCGCCAGTTTCGTGTACCGGGTGAGACAACGCTGTGAGGGGTGCTGGTGGACGATGAGGCAGGCTTTCGGGAGTTCGTGTCGACACGGCTGGGGCGTCTGTCACGGACCGCATACCTGTTGACGGGCGATCATCACAAGGCCGAGGACCTGGTGCAGGTCACGCTCGTCAAGGTGGCTCGGCACTGGCGCAGGGTGAGCCAGGCAGGCGCGCCGGACGCCTACGTACGGCGGGCGCTGTATCACGAGCATGTCTCGTCGTGGCGGGGCAGGCGCGTGCTGGAGATGTCCACCGCGGCTCCGCCCGAACGGGCAACCGGGCGGGACGAGTCGGCGGAGGCGGTGCGCCGGATCGTGCTGCGCAACGCGCTGGCGAGGCTGGCTCCGGGACAACGGGCGGTGATCGTCCTGCGGTACTTCGAGGACCTGTCCGAGTCCGACACCGCCGATGCGCTCGGCTGTTCGGTGGGTTCGGTCAAGAGCCAGACCCATCACGCGCTGGCCCGGTTGCGTGTCATCGCGCCCGAGCTCGCTGACTTCATTGCGGATTCGGAGGTACTGGCATGACGGGGCTGAGGGACCTGCTGGTCGAGGAGGCGGGCGACGCGCGCACCTACGACGTGACCGACCGTGCTGTGCGGGTGGTCAGGCGCCAGCGGCTGACGGCGCGTCTGGTTCCGGCCGCGGCGGCGCTGCTCGTGGTCGCCGGCCTGATCGGGGTCGGGGTGCGGTTCGGCGGCGGGGGCGAGCAGGATCCGGTGCCGGTCGCCGCGGGACTGCCGGCGCGGCTGACCCCGCAGGCGTCGCCGCCGATGCTGCCCGAGGATCGTGGTGTCGGCCGGGCCGCGCTGGCCTACCTGAGCGGCGACGACGAGAACGGCTGGGTGCTGGTGGCCGCGGACGGCAGCCAGTACCGGGTGAACGGACTGAGTGTGTACGGGATCTCGCCGGACGGGCGGTGGCTGCTGGTGCTGCGGCCGGACGGGTCCAAGGTCCTGCGCGATCTGACCGGCACCGGCCGGCACGAGTTCGCCGCCGGCGACACCAGTTCCACCGCGAGATGGTCGCCGGACAGCCGGCGGCTGGTCGTGCAGATCTCCAACCGGGCCGCTGCCACGGATGCCGTCGTCACGTACATGGTCGATCTCGCCACCGGGGCACGAGCCACGGTGCCGCTGGACCTGGCACGTCACGACCGGGTGTGCGCGGTGCGCAACTCGGGGGTGCTGGTGCTGTGCCCGTTGCCCGAGTCGTCCTTCTCCGGGCTGCGCCTGGCCGACAGCACGACCGGACAGGTCATCCGCGACATACCCAGCACGGACCTGGGGCTGCGCCCCACCGAGACGGCGCCGGCCGACCTCGGAACACCGATCCTGGGCCCGGACGACCACACGCTGTTCATGGGTGTCCGCGACGCGGCCACACCGGGCTCGAACGCAGCCCCGGCGGGTGGGGGGCAGAACCGCTTCCTCGTCGGGTTCGACCTCGAGACCGGACGGCTGACCGAGCGGTACCCGCTGCCCGACCGGGTCCCCGCCGCCCAGCGCCCCCTGAACGGGGGTGTCGAGTACGGACAGCCGGACGAGCGCTACCTCCTCGGCATCCACGCCGACGGGCCGCTCCTGCTCCACATCGCGCCGAGCCAGAGCGACCCGTTCACGGCCGGATCCGTCTCCATCGAGCTGATCGCCCGGGACACCGGCACGCTGAGCACCGTCACGTACGTGTCGAGGCCGATCACGCTGATCCGCTACCCCGGCTGACAGCCGCACCACCAGCGGCAGGTGCGGCATGTGCGCGGACGGACGTTGAGCTGATCGTTTGAGTGGCCGGACGCCTGGCCGTGCACCGAAGAGCATGGCTGCGTGTACATCGGCATCTCCTTCACCAGCGAACTCCCCGCCGATCGCGACGACCTCGAAGACTCCTCCTGAACGAGCTGGGCGGCTTCGAGGTCGTACGTGCGGGTGCCGGTGTGTCCGGAAGCGGCGGATCGGGATGCTGTCGGACCGGAGGGGATTTGAACCCCCGGTGGGGCATGGCACGCCAGCGGCCCCACGCGCCTTCGAGCCGCCCGTGCGTGCCCGGCCTTCGACTCTGAGCGCTGCGATAACCCGGCTCTGCCACCGGTCCGGACACAGTATGGTTCGATCCCGCCGATCGCGCAGGCAGGTTTCTCCACGGCGTGCGCCCCTGATGGGGCGGTGAGTCGCGTCCCGTGGCGGGCAGCTTCCTGATACATCTCGACGTGCGATCACGCCTGTCGCGGCCACAACCTCGATCTTTCCGGACGCCCTTCAGCAGATCCGCGCAGCCATCGAGTCCGGCCTGGACAGCCGGTAGGTGCCGCTCGACCGGCGACGGGACTGTGTAGATTCGCCGGGAAGCGAGGAAAGGTGCGAGACATGGCGGGACACCGCAGCTGGGATGTCACCACCGGGCCGGGCATCACGGCCCTCGGCCTGGCCGCGGCGCGTACCGTCGAATCGTCGCGTCCGGACGCGCTGATCGACGACCCGTTCGGCGCCGCGTTCATCCGGGCCGTCGAGTCGCCGGTCGCGTTCCCGGTGCGCTGGCCCGAGCCCGGCGCCGAGGTCGGCGACCGGGACGCGCTGCATCTGCACGGCTCGCGCTACATCGGGGTGCGCTCACGGTTCTATGACGACGTCGTCCTCGAAGCGGTCGGCGGGGGCGTCCGGCAGGTCGTGCTCCTGGCCGCAGGCCTGGACACCAGGGCGTTCCGGCTCGGCTGGCCGCCCGGCGTGACCGTGTACGAGCTGGACCAGCCGCAGGTCGTCACGTTCAAGGACGACGTGCTCGACCACGCGGGTGCCAGCCCCGCCTGCGCCCGCGTCCCGGTCGGCGCCGACCTGCGCGAGGACTGGCCGGCGGCGCTGACCGGCGCCGGGTTCGACGCCGACGCCCCGGCCGTCTGGGTCGCGGAGGGGTTGCTGGCCTACCTGCCGGCGGAAGCGGAGGATCAGCTCCTGCGGCGCGTCGACGAACACTCCGCGCCGGGGAGCCGGCTCGCGCTGGACCACATCGTCCAGGTGGACCACCTCGCCGCGGACCGTGCGCCGCTCGACGAGCTCAGCGAACGGTCCGGTGTCCAGATGCGATCCCTGATCAATACCGAACGGCGCCGGGAACCGGCGGAGCACCTGCGAGCGGCCGGCTGGAGCGTCGGCGAGGAACCCGTGGCAGCCGTGGCGGCGCGGTACGGCCGGGACCTCTCCGACCCGTTCGGCCGGCAGGCGACGCCGCCGTGGCTGGACACCCGGTTCCTCAGCGCCGTGCTGGACCGTCGCTGATCAAAAACACGCAGCCGGACGGCGCCGGTGCGGGTGGTAGTGGCATCCAGCAGTCGTAGCCGGCCAGCGTGTCGAGCGGGGTTTCCGGCTCACTCACACTGACCCGATGAGGCACATGCGGCTTGGTGGGGTCGGCGTGATCGATGGCGACCGAATCGACTGGGCGGACGCGGTAGGGCATCCGCCGCGATCGGATGACCGCGTGCTTTCCCGGCGGCGGCGAGTTGTCGCGGCGAGTATCGCGGGCGCAGCGGTCGCGGTGCAGGCGGCGGTCGCCCTGGCGTGGTGGAACCCGTGGCGCTATGTCCACCTGATGACCTCCACCCATGACTGGCACCCGTCGGGAGCACTCGCCGGCAGCGTGGTGATGCTCGGAGTCGCGGGCTCGTTGGGCATGCGCAGCCGGACGGTGGTGCGGGCCGCGGTCTCGTTCGCGGTGGTCGTCCTGCTCGCCATCACCGTCCTCGGCACGCTCGCCGAGGTGGCGCACAATATCGGCAACTTGGACCGGGGGGAGGGACCGCGCGTGGTGGGGATCTCGCCAGACGGCCGGTACGAGATAGTCGTCGCCTACGCCGGCGATCTCTTCGACGCGGACACCGCGGTCCTGCGCGTCCGTTCCCGCAACGGGCTGCTCAGCCGAGAATCCACCGACCTCGGCTGCGTCCGACCCGCAGACTCCGACCCTGCGGTGGTAAGCGTCGCGTTCACCGGCCCGCAGAACGTCATGATCAGCACCGGCGATGGACGTGCCTGGCAGGCGCGTTTCGATCCGGAAACCCTCCGCCCCACCGCGACCTTCGGTCCGCCCTGCCGGTGACCGCGGGCGCGACAGCGCGGCTCCTCACGACGTCTGCGGGTCCATTTCCACTCGTGACTCATCACGCGGCAGCGGCGAGTGCTCGATCGCGGGGTCGCGGTCAATCACGATTCCGTGGCTGACGCGCACGCACATCGCCTACGAGTGCGCAGCGGATCCGTCAGAGCGTCCGGCTGGAACGGCGTACGCAGCGTGACGACCGCCGTCGAGCCGGAGCGCCCGACCGGCGGCATGAGCGTGCACTCCAAATTGCGCCGGGACGCAGAGGGGCAGGTTTCAGCCCGGCAGGACTCGACCGGTACCGAGCGTGCGAGTCCGGGTCAGCACTCCTCCGACCGTCCGGCCTGACCCGCAGCCGTGACCGTGGCGGTGGTGGAAGCCGCGACGCCGGGAGCGTTTCTGGGCGCAACCTTGGGGGTTCGGGCGGAGTGTCTTAGTTATGAACGTCGCTGCGGGACAGGGTGGAGCGTTGACGTGAGGCGACCGGGGGAGGCTGAAAGGTCGGCCGCTGACTTCACCGCGCTCTATGAGGCTAGGTTCGTTGACCTCGCTGGACAGTTGTATGCGTTCACTGGTGACAACAGCGAGACCTACGACCTGGTACAGGAGGCGTTCATCCGTGCCTGGCAGCGGTGGGCGACGGTCGGGAAGTACGAGGATCCGGTCGCGTGGGTGCGCCGGGTGGCCTGGAACCTGGCGATGAGCCGATATCGCCGTCTGCAGCGATCGCGTTCGATGCTGCGTGACGTCAGCCAGGTGGCACCCGGCATGGAACCGGACCGCGTGGCGCTTGTCGCGGCGCTGCGAACGCTGCCCGAGCAGCACCGGCGGGCGGTCGTTCTGCACTACCTGGCCGACCTGTCCGTGACCGAGATCGCCGTCGAGACCGGGGCTGCGGTCGGCACAGTCAAGTCGTGGCTGCACCGCGGCCGCGTCCAGCTGGCGGCGGCATTGCAAATCCATGAAGGGGTGGACCGATGACCGACCCGATCGGCACGGCATTGTCGGAAGAGTTCGCGGCGTTCCGGCAAGCGGCTCCGACCGCCTTCGCGCCGCCACCGGCGAATGCGGTGTTCGCCACCGCACGTAGCCGCACCGTGCGTCGGCGGGTGCTCGTGGGTGCGGCATTGGCCGTCGCCACGATCGCGGCGGGAACCACGTTGCTGCCCGCACCGGCTATCCGCCGGCCGATGCCGCCGGCCGATATGGTGACGACGGCCGTCGCGACAGCGACTCCGCCGCCGAGCGCCCCCGGTTCGAGCAGTTCAACAGGACCGGCTTCCGGCGGCGCGATCGCATCGCTGCCAGCAACGCCCGGGTCGGGCCGGAGCGGCCAGCCCGGTCAGATCCGCCAGAGCGACTGGCGCAACGCTTCCATCCGGGGCCTTGATTTCTGCGGTGAGAGCGACGATGTCGTCACATTCCGCGGTGGTTCGAATGGTAACGACATCCCATGCGTGATCCTTCCGGGAGGAGCGCGTCCGGTGTACGCAGAGTTCCTCGTCGAGGAGCCAGCCAACCGGCCGGCTGCCGAGGATGCACTGGTGCTGGTCGAACTCGGCAATCAGAGCGCTGCGCGGCGGCAGGCGTTGGTCCCAGTCGCCATAGGTGCCGACGGCCGCACCCTGATCGCCTGGCCCGTGATCAAGGGCGACCCACCCAGCCCGACGGGTGACAAGGTCATGACGTTCACGGCGTACCACATCGAGCAGAACATCGTCGTGGCCACAGTCAAACGGTTGGACGGCACCCTGGAGACCCGACGCTATCGCCAGGCAGGCATGTACGGTCCTTGGGAGCAGTTCTAGGTAGATCACAGCAGGATATGATCGAATGCACTGACATCGGCATGTCAGCGAGCCGAGCAAGCACCCCGTCATGACGTTCCGTAGCGAGCTGATCGCGGCAGATCCGCGCACCCCGACAGTATGCAGATCGTCTGGCCACGGCGGGGCGGAGCCGAGACCGACCGGGAGTCGTCACCCGTGGCCATCCCAGTGCAACTGCGTACAGGTCGCTCAGGGCGTTTGGCCGGACCAGCACAGGTGCACTCCCGCATCCCGCCGGCCAAGCGAGCGCCGTGGAAGTGGCTCGATGACGGGGCCGAGACGCTTCATATGCGTCGTTCGGGTTGCCCGTCTTCTTCGGCGGGCGCAGGGCCGAGGATCTTCCGTAGGTCCGCCATCGCGTCTTCGCCGAGCAGAGCGGGGGCGGTCTCCAGGATCAGCTGGACGCTCTCGCCGATCTGCTTCTGCATCGATGCCAGAGTGGCGCTGTCCAGCTCCGGTGTATCGCCACCGTCTTCTATCCGTGCATTGCGCACGATCGCGATCTGCTGCTCGCTGAACAGCCGGGCAGCCAGCGCCGCGACGATACGCTGCCGCGCTTCCGCCCGGCTCATACCAGCCCTGTACGCCTCGATAGCGGCAGCCACATCATGCGACGCGTCCACAGGCGGAGCCTCCACCACACCGGCCTCCACCGGCACGGCTTCCACCAGCGCGGCGTCTACTGGTGCGGCTTCCACCGCGGTGTGCGACTCGACCTCGACAACCGGCTTGCCCTTTTTGCGAGTCAGCCTGTTCCACGCTGATGACGCGGTTGACCCGACAGCCGAGCCGGCCGACGCCACCGCGGAGCCAGCCGATACTGCGGCCGAACCCATGGCAGACCCGGCCGATACGGCAGCCGTACCGACAGCGGAGCCAGCCGACGACACCACCGACCCGATAGCGGAGCCAACCGATACCGCAGCCGAGCCCACGGCAGAGCCAGCCGACGCCACAGCCGATCCGACAGCCGGGACGGCCGACGCTACCGCCGAGGTGGCGGCCGGGACGGCGGTTTCGGTCACCCACTTTTCGACGTGCGGCTTCGCCACTTCCATGACTTTCAGCGTCACCGCGGCAGCGACCGCGACAGCAACCTCGACAACAACCTCGCGCAGGAAGTTCTCGTCCCCGTGGTCACGGGCAACCTGGTGTTCGGTTCGACCGGCGACGGCATCCACATCGCCGCCCCTACCACCGTCATGCGCAACGTCACCGTCCGCAACACCGGATACGGCATCGAGGCGACGGCGGGCGTCCACGACGGTGGCGGCAACGTCGCGGCGGCGAACGGCCCGCCCGCCCAGTGCGTGAACGTCCGCTGCCTCCCGCGATAAGGACAGCCGGGCCGCGCGCCGTACCCGCGAGGGGTGGTGCGGCGCGCTGTCGCGGCGATCTTCGAGTCGGCCACCGCACGTCTGGCCGCGCTGTCTCGAACCAGCTCACGGGCTGCGCGTCGGTCGTCCGTTGACACCATCGCCCGCGGCTCAAGGTATCCGCACAGAGCGTCGCGAACCGTTGCGCAACGGGGGCCAGCTGCACGACGTAGCTGGCCTGCGTCGGCCGCTCCGACAGCACGGCCGCGTCCGCCATGACGAGCGCGGCAGCAGATACCACGTCGACCGGGGCGGCTCGACTGCCACCGCCAGCCTCGAGACTCTCCCGGCTGGTCTGGTTGCACGGCCGGGCCAGCGGCCGCGGCGGCCGGCTCCGCCGCCGGGCACGTGGCCATCTACGTCGGCGACGGCCAGATCATCGAGGCCCTGCAGACCGGGCACGCTCGTGCGGTACGACTCCATCAACTACCTGGCACGCCGTACGGCTACGGTCGGGTCGCCTGACCCTCCAGCCATCCGGCTCGTCCCGATCAACGTGGGCCCCGGCCCGGCCGGTGACTGCTGGCCGGAGACTCGGGGCCGCACCGCCCTCGGCTCAGGAGTTGGTGAGGTCCGTGGACTCGCCGGTGGCGGGGTCGACGGTCTCCTCGTAGACGCCGTCGCCGTCGGCGTCGATCGCGATGAGGTCGACCTCGCCGTCGCCGTCCGTGTCGGCCTCCAGCACGTTGGCGCCGTCGTCGAGGGTGTAGATCTTGGCCTGGTCGACGACGCCGTCGCCGTTGAGGTCCTTGTCGTCGAGGGTGACGTACTCTTCGCTCATGATTTCGTGGTCCTCCAGTCGCAGGTGTGGTGAAGCGTAGCGGCCACGAAGGGCCCTGCTACTTCGGGTCCGGCGGCTGTACGCCGGCCTCCCAGGACACCAGGGTTGCGCCGGACGGAGGCTTGACGAGGTCGCCACCGGACAGGCCCTCGGACCTGAGGGACCAAACGGCCGACATCCGCCTGTCGGCAGAGTCGGCGCGCAACCCGATGTCAGCCGACGTCGATGCCGGCCGCCTTGTCGAGGCGCTGCAGCAGGTCGTGGGCCGCGAGTTCGACCGCCTTGTGTCGCCACTCGGCGGCGCGGTAGACGCAGGCGATGAGGCCCGTGCGGTGCACGCGGCGTAGGTCGCGTACACGAACCCGTAGCGGGCCTTGGTCTCGTCGGTCGCGCCGTCGGCCAAGGCCAGGTGCCACTCGGCGTAATCCGCCCACGAGTGCCGGCCGAGAAACGCATTCTCGTCGTCGGCCCGCGGCTGGGACTCGCGCCAGTCGCTCCCCAGCACATACTGCTTCGCGTCGACCAGGCGGTTGGCTCGCTCCACCGCGGCAGGGTTCACCGTGTACCAGCCGCACCGTCGCCCGCAGCACTCCGAGCGGACCCTCCTGGACGACGCCCTCAGGCAGTTCGACTCCGTGACCGGCGAGCATCCCCCGCAGATCGGCAGCGAGCCGCGTCGCTGCGCGGGCGCCGAAAATGTTGCAGATCGGCCCATCGCAATCCAGCAGAACAACCTTGACCGGCTCGGTGAGTACAGCCAGTCGCCCGTGTGTCGTACTCATGGCATGCCCGCTCTGCCGGTCACGCTCCGCAATCTATCACCACACGTAACACCCACCCGGCAAGCAGAAGCGCAGGCCACGAGGTGGCTCGAGCCGTACGGCATCGCCTCCAGCAGGACATCGCGCACCATCGGCGGCAGATCAGGATGGCGGCGAGCAACTCGGGGCGATCAGTACGCCGTCAGCCACTCAAGAGAGATCGGACAGGTGCAAACGTCCGGCGATGCGGTCGGCAGACACCGAGCGCGTTCAGAGCCGCAATTGCCGGCGCACCGTAGCCCTTGTTCTGGGCAAATCCATAGCCGGGGTGCAGCGCGTCCAAGCGAACCATCTCAGCATCACGGGCAACCTTCGCCAGGATGGCGGCAGCCATGATCGCTTCCTCTGTTCTGTCGCCGCCAGGCACCGCTCTTACTTCGGCCACCTCCAGCTCCGGGGTATGAGCGCCGTCAACAAGGCACAGTGTCGGCCGCTGGTCCAACAGGGCGACAGCCCGCGCCATCGCAGCCCAGGACGCGGACAGGATGTTCAGTGTGTCGATCTCCTCGACGGACGCGCTTGCAACGGCGAAGAGCTGTGCGCGTTGGCGGATCTGGACGGCCAGCTGTTCACGTTTGCCCGCACTGATCTTCTTCGAATCGCGAAGGCCGGCGATGCCGTGATTGGCGGGTAGCACGACTGCGGCGGCATAGACCGGTCCTGCAATACAGCCCATACCTACTTCGTCGATCCCAGCGATCAGCACGCCTCCATCGTGCTGGCAGTGTCAAGTAGGTGCTTCATTCATGCGTCGTTATATCGTGCGAGCTGCGGCGATCAGCACCGCGCGCCGGTCGCGGCATGAGCGCGCAGCCGGTGAGGTCTGAGCCTGGTCGATCAAGCCGCCAGCGCTGGGCGCTGGCCGGTTTACGGCCTCGGGTTGGGCGATTGGTCGGTCAGAGAGTGTCCTCGGTCAACGTAGAGCTCCGTTTCGGGCCTCCCTCCGGAATCGGGTTCGAGGCCGTTTCGCCGAGCATCTGCTGCGGCAGCGCGTTCCATTTCCTGGTGACGTCCTCTGGGCGCTGATGGCCGCACTCGAGACGGGTACCTGTGCCGTCGGTGACTTCGGCGTTTCCTTCGTTCACCCAGACGGCGATGTTCGCGATGCCGGCCGCCCGGTCGTCGTCGTCCTCGAAGTGGTCGACGGTGAAGGGTGCATCGACGCCGTCGTAGTCGGAGCGGACGTGGAACGTTTCGCACGGTTTCAGCCAGCGGTCCTCTCCCCACGGCTCCAACCAGAGCACCAGCAACCCGTCGGAGTCGTTGTGCACGTCCATGATCGCCACGAGTACACCGTAATCTCGGTGGCACTCTGGTGGACACGCGCATCGTTGCTCGTTGCGTCGCGGCGTACCGAGGACGCGCCGGTTCGGCCATCATCGTGTTGGACACGCTCACGCTGAGGGGACCGGCGGCATGACTGAAGACGAGATCTTCGATGCGATTCGGGCGCGGGTGGAGGCCGGTCGCCCGACGGATTCGTCGTCCGCGTCGTTGTTGCCTCCGCCGGTCTCCGGGCAGGTCATCAGGGATGCCGAGGCTGTGATCGGCTATCGCCTGCCGCCGTTGCTGCGCCGCATCTACCGTGAGCTCGGCGATGGTGGTGTCGGACCTCACGGCGGCATCGAGGGCTTGACGAACAGCTGGTCCAACACTCCCATGGTCGACGGGTACCTGGAGCTTGTCAGCGCTGAGGCTGAGCCCGGCGAACGCCCACCGCCGCCGCGCGGTGTCGTGTTCTTCTGCGATCTCGGCTGTGCGATGTGGGCGTTGCTGGACTGCCGGCACCCGCAGGGGCAGATGTGGTGGTCGGATGAGTACGAGTCGTGCAAGCTGCATCTCACCCTGCCTGAATGGTTCGGTGCCTGGCTGGCGGGTGACTCCCATGACGTCTGGGCCAGGCCGGGGCTCAGACTGGGCCCGAGTCCTGGGACCGCGAACAGGCCGAGGCCGCCGAGCGGCACCGAATCATCCTGCATCCCGATCAGGCGCCCCTCTGGTGACGGGCACGCGCAGCAGCACGATCGAGTGCGGTGACCTCGGCACAACAGGATGCCCCGGAGCGAGGAGTGCCGGTCACCAGCAGCCACCAACGGCGACTGGTCGGCGCGCACGATCGGCGGCAGATCCGGTGCGCCACGAAGCGCCTCGTTGTATCCCCGGTGCAGCCGGGAAGAACTCGGAGGGAGGTTTTTGGGTCCGATGGCTTACCTGGATCCGAAAGG
>NZ_JBEXDG010000094.1:0-25850 GCF_040605635.1 Dactylosporangium sp. NPDC005555 | reverse complement strand
GGGTCAGGCGCAGCCCGACCCGGGCGGTGCGATGCACCACCCGAACCGCGTCAGGATCCCGGCGTCGAGGCATACCGACACCCAAGCACAGGGGTGCGACAAAACCCGGCCAACGTTACTGGACACAGCACTAGCGGCGGCGCGCATCCCGGAACTCAACGAGCAACCGCCCCGCACGACCTCACCCGTGGGGTGTGACACCCGCCGCGCCCGGTCACAGGGACCGCTCGTATCGGCTGACGAGGGTGCGGGCACCACCGGCGGAGCGCTGGCCGGGCGCACCGCCGACCTCGACGTCGCCGCGGTGCCGGAAGCCGGCGGCCTCGTAGTAGGCGCGCAGGGCGGCGTTGCCGTCGACGCAGTCGAGCCGCAGCGCGGTGGCGTCGCGGTCGCGGGCCTGCCCGGCGGCCCAGGCCAGGATGGTGCGGCCGGTGCCAGCGTACCGCCGGCGCACCGCCATCCGGTGCAGGTAGCCGGCGGGTGCGGGCTCGTCGGTCCACAGTGGATCGGACCAGTCGAGGGTGACGGTGCCGGCCGGGTCGCCGCCGGCGCGGACCAGCCACGTCTCGCCGCGCTCCACGGCGGGCGTGACCCAGGCGGCGTCGAAGCCCGCCGGCCACTGCCGGACGCCACCGGCGGCGAGCCACGCCGCGGCCTCGTCGAGGATGGCGAGGACGTCGGCCACGTCGGCGGCCGTCGCGCGGATGAAGGACCGGTCGGGGAGCGCGTCGCGGGACCGCTCGCCGGATGCTGGGCTCGGCATGTCGTGATCGTCGCAGCCGGGCCGGGTGTTGTCCGGCCCGGCCGCACAGCAGGTCCCGGTGGCGGCCGCGTCCGGGTTGCGCCGGTCCCGGCGAACGCACAGGATGAGCTCGGATCTTGGTGAGAGGATGGGCGGCATGAACGTCGGGGACATCGTCGAGGACTTCGAGCTCGCGGACGAGACGGGCGTGACCCGGTCGCTGACCGGGCTGCTCGCGGACGGGCCGGTGGTCCTGTTCTTCTACCCGGCGGCGCTGACCGCGGGCTGCACCGCCGAGGCGTGCCACTTCCGGGACCTCACCGCGGACATCAGGGCCGTCGGCGGTCACCCCGTCGGGATCAGCGGCGACGAGGTCGAGCGGCAGGCCGAGTTCGCGACCCGGCACAGGCTCGGCTATCCGCTGCTGTCGGACAAGGACGGCACGGTCCGCGGGCGGTTCGGCCTGGGCCGCGGGATGCTCGGGCTGACCGCGACGAAGCGTGTCACGTATGTCATCGACACCGACCGCCGCATCCTCGACGTCATCAGGAGCGAGATCCGGATGGACGTGCACGCCGACAAGGCGATTGAGGCGCTCCGCAAGCGGCAGCAGCAGGGAGCGTAGGAGGCCTCACGTGCCCGTCGCCGGCCGTTGCTGATCATGGCCGTGGCGCCGGACCGCGCTGCTGTATCGTCCGGGCGTGGAGCGCGCGCACCAGGCGGACTGCTGACGGTGCTCAAGGAGTGGGGGCGGATCGGCTGCATCGGGTTCGGCGGGCCGCCGGTGCACATCGCTCTGCTGCGGCAGTTGTGTGTGGAGCGCCGCGGGTGGCTGGACAGCACCGAGTTCGAGGACGCCGTCGCCGCCTGCAACCTGCTTCCCGGCCCGGCCTCCACGCAGCTCGCCATCTTCTGCGCCTGGCGGGTCCGCGGCCGGGCCGGGGCGCTCGTGGGTGGGGCGGCGTTCATCCTCCCGGGCCTCGTGCTGATCCTCGCCCTGGCCGTGCTGTTCCTGGCCGGCGCGCCGCCGCTGTGGGTCCGCGCCGCGGGCGCCGGTGCCGGCGCGGCCGTCGCCGCGGTCGCCGTGCAGGCGGGCTGGAGCCTCGTCCCGGCGAGCCGGCAGCGTGCGCTGCGGTCCGGCGGCCGGGTGCGCTGGGTGCTCTACGTCGCCGCCGGACTCGCCGCCGCGGCGACCCTCGGCCCGTGGCTCGTCCTCGTCCTGCTCGGCTGCGGCGTGATCGAGGCGGCCCGCGGCGCGGGCCCCGGGTGGCGGCGACGGGTCCCCGGCCTGCCGATGCTGGCCGGGGCGGGGATCGGCGGGGTGTCCTGCTGTCGATCGCGTGGGTCGCCTTGAAGGTGGGCGCACTGTCGTACGGTGGCGGCTTCGTCATCATTCCGCTCATGCGCGCCGACGCCGTCGACCAGTATCACTGGATGACCGACGCGCAGTTCCTCAACGCCGTCGCGCTCGGCCAGGTCACCCCCGGCCCGGTGGTGCACACCGTCGCAGTGGTCGGCTATGCGGCCGCCGGGATCGGTGGCGCCGTGCTCGCCTCGGCGGTCGCGTTCAGCCCGTCGTTCGCGTTCGTCCTGCTCGGCGCGCACCGCTTCGACCGGCTCCGCGCCGACGCCCGGGTCCGGGCGTTCCTCGACGGCGCCGGTCCGGCGGCCATCGGCGCGATCCTCGGCTCGGCGGTCCTGCTCGCCGCCGCCCGGACCCGCCTCTGGCAGTGGGCCGTCCTCGCCGCCTCGGTGGTCCTGCTCCTGCCGCTGCGCCGCGGCGTCGTGCCGACCCTCCTCGCCGCGGGCGCCGTCGGCGTCGCCGTCGCTCTCGCCGGCGGCCTGCTGTGAGGGGACGGGTGCGGCCGTCGGCACCCGGGTCAACGCGCCGGCGCCGGTGACCGGGATGCTGGGATGCGTCCGTTCGTCATTCTCCCGACGTCGTCGGGTACAGCCGGGTCATCGCCCGGAGTGTTGCGGTGATGCGCGCGACCAGTTCGGGAGGTGCGAGTGCCTGCGCGTCCGCGCCGAGCCGGAGCAGGCCGGCAGCGGCGTGGTCCACGCTTTCCAGCGGGATGGTGACGCGCCGCCAGCCGTCCGGGTCGGCGGGTGAGAGGGTACCCGCTGCCAGCCGGCCGGCCCTCGGGCCGATGATGTCGGGCAGGGCGGCGATCCCGGCGGGCGACAGGCGCACCACGGCGACCTCGGCTGTTTCGGCCCGCTCGTACCGCTCGACGTGTGCGTGCCAGAACCCTGCCAGGTCGAAGCCGTCCGGGCGGGTGAACTTCTCCGGCAGCTGCCGTAGCTCGACGATGGCGGAGACCCGGTAGGTGCGCGGCTCACCGCGCCCGGCGGCGATCAGGTACCAGACTCCGGCCTTGAGGACGAGCCCCAGCGGGTGCAGCCGTCGGCCGACCACGCCGGGCCGGGGTGCCCAGCGACGGTACCGGACCTCGATGACCTGGTCCTGCCAGAGCGCCTCCGCGACGGTGAGCAGGTGCGGCACCGCGTCCGGCTCCCGGAACCAGCCGGGCGCGTCGAGGTGGAAGCGCTGCCGGATCCGTGTCGACGCCTCCCGGTACGGGGTGGGCAACGCCGCCGTCAGCTTGAGTTCGGCGGCGGCCACCTGGGCGCCGAGTCCCAGCTCGGCGGCCGGCTGCGGCATGCCGGTCAGGAACAGCGACTCGGCCTCGTCGGCGGTCAGCCCGGTCAGCCGGGTGCGGTAGCCGTCCATGAGCTGGTATCCACCGGTGGGCCCCTGCTCGGCGTAGATCGGCACGCCCGCCGCGGCCAGCGCCTCGACGTCGCGGTACACGGTCCGGGCGGTGACGCCGAGCTCCGCGGCGAGCTGTGCGGCGCTCATCCGCCCGCGGTTCTGCAGCAACAGCAGCAGCGACAACAACCGGCTGGCACGCATTCGCGTCAGTCTTCCAGATCACTGACAGAAGATGTCAGAGGTAGCGCCTCATGATCGTCGGCATGAACGACTTCGACTTCATCATCGGCTCGTGGAACGTGGCCAACCGGCGCCTCCGGACGCTCTTCGCCGGCAGCGACGAGTGGGACCACTTCCCGAGCACCGCGTCCTGCCAGAGCATTTTCGGCGGTGCCGGCAACACCGAGGAGATCGTCTTTCCGACGCTGGGCAGCCGCGGCTTCTCGCTGCGGCTGTTCGACGTCGAACGCGAGCAGTGGTCGATCTCCTGGGCGAGCAGCACCACCGGCCTGCTCTACCCGCCGGTGGTGGGCACCTTCACCGAAGGCCGCGGCGACTTCTACGGCGACGACACGCACGAAGGAAGGCCGATCAGGGCGCACTTCATCTGGTCGGACATCACGCCCACCTCGGCCCGCTGGGAGCAGGAGTTCTCCGCCGACGGCGGGCACACGTGGGAGTCCAACTGGATCATGGAGTTCACCCGCGCCTGAGCCGCGCCCCGGCTTCGGGCGGGCCGGCGCGACCGTCAGGCCGGCGCCGCCGCGCCGCGCTGGGCCCGCTGCTGCCTTGCGATGCGCTGGGCGTGTGTCACCAGGCTGACGAGGACCGCCTTCGCCGACTCCCGGTCACGGGCGTCGCAGAGGATGACCGGTACGTCCAGCGCCAGGTCGAGCGCGATGCGGACCTCTTCGGGCGTGTGCCGGCGGGGGGTCCCGTCGAAGCAGTTCACACCGACGACGAACGGGATGCCGCGCTGCTCGAAGTAGTCGATGGACGGGAAGCTGTCGGCGAGCCGGCGGGTGTCGGCGAGCACCACGGCGCCCATCGCTCCGAGGGCCAGCTCGTCCCAGACGAACAGGAACCGGTCCTGTCCGGGCGTGCCGAACAGGTACACCACCACATCGGTGCTGATGGTGATCCGGCCGAAGTCCATGGCGACGGTGGTCGTGGTCTTTTCGTCCACGCCGTCGAGGCTGTCGATGCCGATGCTCGCCGTGGTGATGCGTTCCTCGGTCTGCAGCGGTTGGATCTCGCTCACCGCACCGACGAGCGTGGTCTTGCCCGCGCCGAAGCCGCCCGCGACGAGGATCTTCGTCGCCCTGGGCATGTGCGTCGAGCTGTTGCGCGGATCAGAGGTTTCGGATGCCATTGAGCACCTCTTCGAAGATGTCGTCCTCCGGCAGGTTCGGCACCGGATCCGGGTTGTTGGCCATGATGAGCACCCGGCTGAGCAGATCGCCGAGCAGGACTCGGATGGTGCCGACGGGCAGGTTGAGATGAGCGGACAGCTCCGCGACGGAGGTCGGCCGCTGGCAGCGCCGGAGGATGGCCTCGTGTTCGGGACCGAGGTCGAGGACGTCGGCGCCCGAGATGCTGCGGCTCGTCATGATCATCGAGACCAGGTCGAAGCGGCCGCTGGCCTGGGTCCGGCCGCCCGTCATCGCGTAGGGACGCACGACCGGGCCGGCGTCCGCGTCGACCCAGATCTCGTCGTGGTCGTGCTGTGGGATGTTCATCGCCTCGGCGTCACCCGCCGTTGATCTGGCCGGAGTGCGCCCGCGGCTGGGTTGCGAGATGTTCGGTGACACGTTGCACCAGCATCTCCATTTCGTAGGCGACGATGCCCATGTCGGTGTTCGGTCCGCTGATGACCGCGAGGCAGGTGCCGTTGCCGGCGGCGATGACGAAGACGTACCCGTCGTCGAACTCCAGCACGGTCTGGCGGAGGAGGCCGAGTTTGAAGAGCGGGCTGACGCTGCGGGCCAGGCTCTGCAGTCCGGAGGCGCTGGCGGACACATGCTCGGCGAGGTCGCGTTGGATGTCCTGTGAGGAGGCGACGCGCAGCCCGTCGGCCGAGAGCACGACGGCGTGCCGCACCTCTGCCACCCGGGTGACCAGGTCTTGTAGCAGCCAGGTCAGATCGCCGGCAGTGGTCGGTTCCTGCACCACGATGGTCCTTTCTTGATGTCCGGTTGCGGTTCTCCGTGGTGTCACGACTACTCGGCGGGTGCGGCGTGTGTACTGGACGTGCTGGGCGTGGTGGCGGGGGCCGGTTCGTCCTGGCCGCCGGTGCCGGGTGCCTGCCGCCGGGCTGATCGCGATCCCTGCTGGAACGCGGCCATCCGTGCGCTGACCGTCTCGGCGGAGCGCGGCGCCAGGGTGGGCGCCTCTGCCGGAGGCGCGGTCTCGCTCTCCGGCTGCTTCCGGGAGCGCCGCGGCAGACCGAACACGGTCTCCGGCTCAGTGACCGGCTCCGTGGACATCGCCACAGTCAGGTCCACGGCCGGGGCTGTGATCGGGATCGGGGAGTCGGGCGGGCCCGCCGACGCGGCGCTGTGCGTGGCGGGCGCCGCGCCGTTCGGCGGGGGCAGCACCGCGACGGCGGTGTGCCGGCCCTCGGGGAGGGAGCCGGTCGAGGAAACCGCCACGGCCCCGGATCGTCCGACCGGTGCGGTGACGAACGGTGGCGCGGCAGCGGTGGTCGCGTCGTCGATCGGGGCGTGCTGAGCCGGCGCGGTCGCGTCGTCCTGAGGGTCGATCAGTGCTGACGGGATCAGCACGACCGCGGTCGTGCCGCCGTACGGGGACCGGCGCAGGTGCACGCCGATGCCGTGCCGCTTGGCGAACAGGCCGACGACGTACAGACCGAGCCGGACGTTGCTCGACCGTTGGAACTCCGGTGGGTTGACCAGCGACTCGTTGGCGGCGGCCAGCGGGGCCTCGCTCATGCCGAGTCCGCGGTCTTCGATCTCCACCACGTAGCCGTTGCTGACGTGCTCGCCGCCGACGTACACCTTGGTGTGCGGCGGCGAGAACCTGGTGGCGTTCTCCACGAGTTCGGCGAGCAGGTGGATGACGTCGCCCACGGCGCGGCCTGTGAGGCCGGGCGCCGCGCGGAGCCGCACGGTGACCCGGGCGTAGTCCTCGATTTCCCCGATCGCCGCACGCAGGACGTCGATCATCGGGACCGGCGCGCGCCAGGCCCGCCCCGACTTTCCGCCGGAGAGCACGATGAGGTTCTCCGCGTTGCGCCGCATGCGGGTGGCGAGGTGGTCCACGGCGTAGAGGTCGGCCAGCTTCTCCTCGTCGGTCTCCTTGTGCTCCATGCCGTCGAGCGCCGTGATCTGACGATGCAGCAGCGCCTGGGAGCGCCGTGCGATGTCGACGAGACGAGCCCTGAAGCTGTGGCGCAGCTCCGCCTGCTCGACGGCGGCGTGGACGGCGGCCTGCTGCACGGCGTTGAACGCGTGGCCGACCTGCCCGATCTCGTCCGTGCCGAATTCCAGGGGCGGCGCCTCGACGTCGACGTCGACCCGTTCGCCGCGGCGCAGTTTGTCCATGACCTCGGGCAGCCGCGTGGTGGCCAGTTCGTCTGCGGCGTCGCGCAGCCGGACGAGCTGGGCGAGCAGCTTCCGGGAGGTGGTGATGGAAATGATGATGGACGCGATGACGGCGATCAGGCCGAGACCACCGGCCAGGATGAGCCGGACCACCACGCCGATGACGGCAGGCCTGGCCCGCTGTAGTGTCTGATCGGCGGACGTCAATTCGAATTGGCGCAGTTCGTCGGCGGCCGCGGTGATCGCGCTGGTCCAGCCCGCCGCGGTGACCGGCGGTGCCGCGCCTGCCCGGGCGCCGGAGACGAGCTGGTCTTCGACGGTGCGGAGCCTCGTCAGCGCGTCGCCGGCGGCGATCCGGTCGTACTGTCCACGTTCGGAGCTCGGCAGGGAGGCCGCCGCCTCGGCGTAGGCGTAGCGCTGGATGCTGACCAGCCTGGCGAGGTCGATCGGCTCGGCACCGGTGAACCGCCCGGCGGCGAACACGCCGGCGAGCAGGGCGTCCTCCTGCGACAGGATCTCCCGGGACCGGGTCAGCGCGATCAGGGTCCGTGACTGCGTGGCGATCTCAGGATCGTCCAGGGCGGAAATGGAGCCGTAGACCCGGAACGCGCCGTCGATGATCTTCGTGTAGTCGCCTGCCACGCTCGTCGCGGCACCGCTGTCCACGGCGGTGCGCTGGTCCGGCAGCTGGTCCAGCAGCGCTCCCAGCTCGCGGATGCGGGTCTTGAGGATGTCGTCGGCCGCCCAGGACACGCCCGGGCCCGCTGTGGACTCCCGCCACGCGGCGACGACCCGGTCGGTGTCCCGGCGCTGGTCGGTCACGGCCTGACGCTGGGCGTCGCGACCGGTGGGACTGCTGCGGTACACCACCGACAGCCGTCGCTCGGCCTGCAGCGCGGCGACCAGCGACTCGGTCGGCCGGCCCACGCCCGGGTCAAGGGTGCTGACCCACAGCAGGTTGAGGCCCTCGCGCAGGGTCACGAACGCGGCGAATCCCCACAACGCGGTGAGTGAGAGCAGCAGTGCGACAACTTTCGATCGCAGCCGTGTTCCACGCGGTTGACCGGCCGGGCGCTTACTCGCGAAGATCATTTACCTGTCCCGATCAGAGGGTGTGGGTCACCACTGTTTCGAGCCTGCCGCGGACACCGCCGGCACGGCCGTTTGTCCGCAATCCGGCACAGACACGGCGGGCAATGTATCAAGGTTCGGAAGGTGCCATACACTCAGGCCCCTAATGATCAAATGGTCGAAGGTTTTGGGTGGATGAATGCCGGAACTAATTGCCGCAGGTCAATCATCGCCAAACCAGCACGACGCTGTTGCCGCCCTCCTGGATGAGCTCACCACGGACCCGGGGGGCGCGGTGAGCGCATCGATCTACGACACCGCCCGGCTCGTCAGCCTCACTCCCTCGCTGCCCGGCCACACCGCCCGGCTGCGGTTCCTCCTCGCACAGCAGCGCGGCGACGGGGGCTGGGGAGAGGCGGACGGCTACGAGCTCGTGCCGACGCTGAGCGCGACCGAGGCGATCCTCGCCACCCTCCGCCGACCGCCGGCCGCCAGGATCGAGGCGGGGCAGCTGCGCGGCTCGGCGCAGCGGGGCCTGACCGCGCTGCGGCGCTGGTCGGGCAGCCACGCGGCCGTGCCGGACACGATCGCGGTCGAGGTCGTCGTGCCCGCCCTGATCGCCGCCATCAACGGTCACCTCGACGCGGCGGATCCCGTCGTCAGCGATGCGCGGCTGGCCGTGCCCTCCGGCATGGACCCCGAAGCGGCGAGCCGCCTGGCGGCCCGCGTGCGGGACGACCCCGGCCGCAGCGGCCCGCAGACCTGGTGGGCGTCGTTGGAGGTGCTCGGCGCCGACGCCGCCCGCATCGCCACGGTGCGGCCGCACGACGAGGGGATGATCGCCTGCTCGCCGGCGGCGACCGCGGCGTGGCTGGGCGACGACCCGGACCGCGGCACGCCCGGCGCGACGGCCGCGGCGCGCTATCTCGACCGGCTGCAGGCGGCCGGCGGCGGACCGGTCTGCGGTGTCTGGCCGATCACCTACTTCGAGCAGTCCTGGGTCCTGAGCACCCTGGCGCCGGTCATGTCCGGCCGGTCGGCACCCGTCAGCGTCCTGGACAGCCTCGACGGAGCGCTCGGCCCCGGCGGGGCACCCGCCGCGCCCAGCCTGCCGCCGGACTGTGACGACGGATCGGTGGTGCTCACCGCGCTGCACCGGCACGGCAGGGCACGGCCCGCCGACGCGCTGCTGACCTACCACACCGGCGCATACTTCCGCTGCTTCCCGGGCGAGCGGACCCCGTCGGTGAGCACCACCGCGCACGCCCTCGAGGCGCTGCACGAGGCGATGGCCGCTCAGCCGGCCGGATATCCGCGGCTGGACCCGATCGCGAAGGCGACCGCGGTCTGGCTGATGGATGCCCAGCACGCCGATGGCTGCTGGTGGGACAAGTGGCACGCCTCGCCGTACTACGCGACGATCTGCTGCGTCGACGCGCTGACGCCCTATGCCGCCGCCGCGGCCGGATCAGCGGCCGGATCAGCGGCGAGCCGCGCCGTCCGGCGGGCAGTGGCATGGACGATGGCCACCCAGCACCCCGACGGGTCGTGGGGACGCTGGGGCGGGACCGTCGAGGAGACGGCGTACGGCGTGCGGATCCTGACCAGCGCCGGTGACAGCGCCGGCCTCGACGTCGCCGCGGCGGTCACGGCAGGCGCGGCGTACCTGCGGCGGCAGCCCGGCGGCGGACCGCACCGCGGTCTGTGGCACGCCAAAGACCTCTACGCCCCGCTGCGGGTCGTCCGTGCCGCCCGCCTGGCCGCCCTCGCCGCCGCGGAGCGTTTCACGGTCAACGCCGACGCAGCACCAGCCGTCCCGGCCGGCGCGGCCGCAGCGCCGCGGTTGCCCGCGCCACGAGCGGCCCTGACCCGACCAGCACCGGCCGATGCCGGCTGAGCACCGCCGCCACGACGAGCTGCGCCTCGGCGGTGAACAGGTGATTGCCCAGGCACTGGTGCGGCCCGCCGCCGAAGGGTAGGAAGACGTACCGGTGCCGGCGCGGTGCCGACGGCCCGAACCGGTCCGGATCGAACCGGTGAGGGTCCGGCCACACGCTCGGCAGCCGGTGCATCACGTACGGGCTGACCAGCACCGTCGCCCCGGCCCGGATCGGCACACCGTCGATGACGTCGGCCTCCGCGGCCGTGCGCGGGATGATCCAGCCGGCGGGAAACAGCCGCATCGTCTCCTGCAGGACCTGCCGGGTGTAGGTGAGCCGGTCGAGGTGTTCCGGAGCCGGGGTCGCGTCGCCGACGACGGCGTCGACCTCTTCGACGACCCGGGCCGCGACGTCAGGATGCGCGTCCAGCGCCATCCACAGCCAGGACAGGGTCAGGGCGGTCGCCTCGGTGCCGGCGACGAACATCGACACCACGTCGTCGCGGACCTGCCGGTCCGTCAGCGGCGCGCCGTGCTCGTCGCGGGCCGCGACCAGCAGCGACAGGATGTCGCCGGCGCCGCCGCCGTCGCGGACGCGCTGTACGTGCGGGTACACGATGTCGTCGATCTGGCGGACCGCCCGGCGGAACCGCAGGTCGCCGGGGACCGGCAGCCAGTCGGGTGCGAACGGCAACGCGATGCGCCACCCGAGCGCTTCGAACGCGGTGGAGATGGCGGCGCCGAGTACCCCCGCCTCCTCGGTGCTGATCCGGTCGGCGAAGAACGCGCGGATGAGGGCACGGAACACCACCCGGGTCATGCCCTCCACGAGCTCCACCGGCCGGCCGGCCCGGGCGTCCGCTTCGAGCTCGGCGACGGCGTCCGTGATGGCGCCGGCCATCGCGTCGAGGACACCGTTGACCGCGCGGGCGGTGAAGATCGGCTGCAGCAGGTTCCGGCTGCGCTGCCAGCTGGGCCCGTCACCGGCGATGCCGTCACCCTCCAGCCGGCGCAGCGGCTTCCACAGCATGCCGTCGCGGACGTACTGCGACGACCGCTCGCGCAGTACCAGCTGCACATGGTCGGGACTTGTCAGCAGCAGCGGCCGGACCGGGCCGACGTCCAGGCGCACGATCGCGCCGTCGTTGGCCGCGCCGAGACGCTCCAGCGCGGCCAGCGGGTCACGGGCCAGGGCCGGAACGGCCCGCCACATCGGCTCGCGGTGCATCATCGGCATCCCCTAACGCAGATCGGTGACGCGGTACACCGCGACCGCGACGTGCAGGCTCCGGCGCAGCACACCCGCCTCGGCGGCATCACGCAGCAGGTCATCGTGCAGCCGCACGTAGCGGTCGATCCGGCGCTCGAACGCCGCGATGCCGGCGGCGTCCACCTGCCGCAGCAGCAGGACATTGAGCCGGCCCGCGGCGCGGTCACGATCGACCGACGCCAGATCGTTGGCGATCCGGATCGCGCGGGAGGCGGCGACCAGGGCCTTGTCGACCCGTGGTGACGGGACCGCCGCCGGTGGGGCCTCGGCGAGAATCAGCAGGAGGTAGGCGAAGCTGCGGTAGTTGACGTGGCTCTCGGCGACGGCCAGGTAATCCACGACCGTCGGCGCGCCGGCGTGCCCCTGCTGGATCCGCTGAGCACGGAGGGTGTGCTCGACGCCGGCGTCGATCGCATCGCACAGCGCATCGGTGAATCGGGCCAGCAGCGTCGGGGCGTTCGCGAGCCTGAGCTCGGCGAGCAGCTCGGCGAGCATCGCGTCGAGCATCGGCGCCGGCGCGCTGGTCGCGGCCGTGGTCCGCACGAGTGTGGTGAGGCGGCCCGCCAGTTCGGTGAGCGCGACGGGGTCGACGGTCACGTCGTCGAGGGCGTCGTCGACGAGGAACGTCCAGAGGCTGTACCGGGCCGCCACCGTCGCGCCGGCGATGGGAAGATCCGGCGCGATGGTGGTCACGACCTCGGCCAGTCGCCGGGCCAGGCCGCGGTCGGGGCGCGCTCCGTGGGTGTCGGCCCACCGCCACAGATCCGCACCGATCTCGGCGGCCGTGGTGTTCGCGGCCCGGTCATCGGGGTGCCGCACAACGTCCCTCGGTGCCTCCACGCGCTGCCTCCTGCGACCTTGGTAGGACGGCTGTTCCTGGAGCCTGCGCAAGGTTGCCCGGCCGCTCCCATCGTCGCCGGGGATAGATGATCATCGCAAGGTGCTCCGCTACGTGCCTGATGTGATCAGGGCCACGACCAGAGGTTGACGGGACGCCGCCGCGGAGGCCCGGGACATCCACGTTCCGCGGAGCCTATCCCTGACAAGGTGTGGTCAGCGGCCACGGCCGGGGCGAATACTTCGTGACGTGAACGCGAAACGACAGCTCGGGGAGTTCCTCCAGACCCGCCGCTCACAGCTGAAGCCGGAGGACGTCGGCCTGACCACCTACGGCGATCGGCGACGGGTGACCGGGCTCCGTCGGGAAGAGCTGGCGCTGCTCGCCGGCGTCAGCTCCTCGTACTATTCGAGGCTCGAACAGGGTCAGTCGTCGAATGCCTCCGCGGAGGTCCTGGACGCCATCGCCACAGCGTTGCGACTCGACGAGTCGGAGCGCCGGCACCTGAACGACCTGGCCACCGGCACCCGTCGCCGGGCGGGCGTCCGGCGAGCGGCGCCGGAGCGGATCACCGCGGCGGTGCGCCAGCTCATGGGGGCACTGGGTGAGGTGCCCGTGGTGGTGCTGGGGCGGCGCAGCGACGTGCTGGCCTGGAACCGTGCCGGGAACGCCCTGTTCGCCGGCCACGTCGATTTCGTGAGCCCACAGCGGCCGGAGGCCCGGCCGAACATGGCGCAGATGGTGTTTCTCGACCCGCATACCCGCGAGCTCTACGTCGATTGGCCGGAGAAGGCCCGGGCCGCGGTCGGCACCCTGAGACTGGCGTCCGGACAGCATCCCGACGATCCGGCCCTGGCCGCGCTGATCGGTGAGCTCTCGGTCAAGAGCCCGGAATTCAGCCGCATGTGGGCCGATCACCGCGTGAAGTCCGGCGGCGAGGCGGTGTACGAGATGCGGCACCCACTGGTCGGCACGATGAGCGTCACCCAGCAGAACCTTCGTACCGAGCAGGGACAGAACATCGTGGTCGCCACCACGGAGATCGGTTCCCCATCGCACGCGGCCATGACACTCCTGGTGCACAGCACCGTCACCGCCCGCACCGCGCCCTCCGACGAGCCGGCGCCCGCCGACATCAAGACCGGTCGGTAGCTCTCACGACGTCCGTTTCGTCGTCGACGCCGGGAACCGCCGCGACGGTTCCGCGTCACCCGTCAATGTACCGCTGAACGTGCCCAGATGGGCGCGGCGGTCCCGTGCGCCCCGAAACGGGGGCCGCCCGCACCCGTCGTCACCCGCCGGGCAACTCGCCGTGAAAGCAGCAACAAGGAAGAAGGAACGAAGTGCGCAAGAGGACGATCACCATTCCGATCGCCACCGCTGCCGCCGGCCTCGCCGTCGTGACGGTGCTGAACACCGGCACAAGCTCGGCTGCCGTATCCGGATCGCCGGCCGTGCACAGCGCGTCGGCCACGCCGGCCGACATCCTCCGCTCGCGGATCGCCGTGCGGTTCGACCTGGCCAAGGGGCAGATGCCGGAGAACATCACGGTGTCGCCGGACGGCACCGCGTACGTCACGTTCGCCGGCGCCCGCCAGGTCGCCGCGATCGGCCGGGACGGAAAGATCCGTACGCTGGCGACCCTGGCCGCCCCCGCTGACGGCGGCGTCAACACGCCGGTGCTCAACTTCGCCCTGACCACCGGCATCGTGCGACAGCCGGACGGCACCCTGTACTTCCTGTACGCCAGCGGCGATGCCGCCTCGACCGGCCTGTACCGGCTCGAGCGGGGCGGGGCCCCGGAGCGCATCGCCGCGCTGCCGGCCGACGGTCTGCCCAACGGGCTGGCCTTCGACCAGGTCAGCAGGACCTTCTACATCACCGACTCGGCGCTCGGCACGATCTCGACCGTCCGGCAGGCCGGTGGACGGGTGACCGTGTGGTCGTCGGCACCCGAGCTCGCCCCGACCGGGTTCCTGGGCGTCAACGGCATCAAGGTGCGCGACGGCGCGGTGTGGGCCACCAACCTGGACAAGGGAACGCTGTTGCGGATTCCGGTGCGCAACGGCAAACCGGTGAAGATCGAGGTCCGGGCGAGTGGCCTGACCGGTATCGACGATTTCAGCTTCGCCGGCAACCGCACCGACCACGTGATCGCCGCCCTCGTCGGCCAGAACACCGTGGTGGTCATCGACGGAGCCGGCCGGTCGACGACCCTGCTGACCGCGGCCGACGGACTGCAGAACCCGACGTCGGTCGCCGTCCGCGGTTCGACCGCCTACGTCACCAGTGCCGCTTACCTCACCTCGAAAGACCCCAACCTGATCCTCGCCGCCCTGCCGCGCCGCTGAAAGACGGGAGCATCGCCCGGCAGACCTGCCCGAAGTGGAACGGACGCGCCGACACGTGCAGCGCCCCGTCTCCACCTTTCGACGGAGACGGGGCGCCTGATGTCCGCTCAGCGCTCACCCACCGCTCCGGCGCCCGCGCGGGCCGCTCTCCCCGTCAGGCGTCGACCAGGCCGGCACGTCACGTCACGGCACCGCTCTGTCGCCGACCACTTGACGCGGAGCGGTGCCGTTCGTTTCGCAGCCCCGTCGCGGCGTGTCGATCGGGTGTTCGACTTCGGGTCGTGTCGGTGCTGTCGGTGGGGTCGTGGGTGGCCTACGGTTCGGTGGCGTCGCCGGTCTTCGGGGGCCGGCCGGGATCCGGACGGGTGGAGCGATGACGGATGTGGTGCGGAGTTCGTCGGTGCCGGGGCCGCGGGAGCGGCGGAGCACCGGTTGCACGGTGGAGTTCACGATCGGCGGGGTGCCGGGGGCGATGACCACCGGGCACGGGCTGGACGGTGGGCTGCGGCGGGTGGACCTGCGGGCCGGGGTGCACGGGTCGGAGCTGGCTGGGCTGGCGGACGCTCTTGCGACGGCGATCACGCTCGGGCTGCGGCACGGCGCGCCGCCGGCGGCCTACGTCGACGCCCTGCGCCGCCTGGAGCTCGACGCGCCGGCCGAGGCGTCGGGTCATCCGCTCGCCGAGGCACTCGAGAGCTGACGGACCTGGTGGCGTCGCGAGGGGGAGCGGCGCCACCGTGGCCGTCCGCGCGAGGTGATCACCCGCGTGCCGCCGGCCGTCCCGCGCGTTGTCCGGGGGGCGAAGCGCCGTGACGATCGGCCGTCCCGCGCGTCGCCCCGAGGGCGAAGCGGCGCGACGGTCGGCCGTCCCGCGTGGTTCCGCGTCCGCCGCACCGTCGAGCCGCGCGTTGCCCGGGGGCGAAGCGGCGTGACGGTCGGCCGTCCCGCGCGGTCCCCGCGCCCGCCGGGTCGTCGTCCCGCGCGTTGCCCAGGGGCGAAGCGGGGTGACGGTCGGCCCTCACCTCAAAGGCCCCAGGACACCGGCGGGGCCGGGGTCAATGGGGGCGGAAGAGGTCGTTGAGGTCGGACTGGGAGATCTGGGTCTCGGCGTAGGTGAAGGTGCCGTGCTCCGCCAGCTCCAGGGCCGCCCGGCGCAGGTGGTGATACATGGCGCGGGCCAGGCTGCCGCCGATGGTGACCCGCCGGACGCCGAGGGCGCGCAGGTCGGGGAGCGACAGGGCGTTGCCGGTGAGGCCCATGACGACGTTGAGCGGGCCGTCGAGCTCGCGGACCAGGGTGCCGATCGTCGCGGCGTCGGCGGCGCCCGGCACGAACGCGCAGTCGGCGCCGGCGGCCAGATAGGCATTGGCCCGGGTGATGCTGTCGGCGAGGGTGCCGCCGACGAGGAGCGCGTCGGTGCGGCCGACGAGCACGAAGCCCGGAGCGGCGGCGCGGGCGGCCTGGATGCGCTCCGTGGCGAGCGCGAGGTCGTGCAACGGGGCGGTGCGGTCGCCGGTGAAGTCCTCGATGTTGCCGCCCGCGGCGCCGACGGTGGCCGCCATCGTGATCGTGGCCGCCACCGCCTCCGGTGAGGAGCCGAAACCGTCCTCGAGATCGGCACTCAGTGGCACCGTGAGCTCCGCGGCGATCTCACCGACGCGGCGGAGCACGGTGTCGCGGTCGAGGCGGCCGCGTGGCCCGTGCTCGGCGAAGAAGTCGTGGTCGGGCCGGCCGAGCGAGAACGCGATCCCGGCGCTCGTCGTCGCCACGGCGGGGAAGCCGACCGACTCCAGGAGCCGGGCGCTGCCGACGTCCCACGCGTTGGGCAGCAGGAAGCATCCTGAGCGGTGCAACGCCACGAACCGGTCCCGATCCACACTGCCCCCCGAACGATCAGCCGGCGCCGATGTCGAAGAGGTTACCCTCGGGGTCTGACAAAGTTGTCCAGACGGCGCCGTACTCGTCGAAGTCCCCGACCTGCTTCGCGCCGAGGCCGACGGCGCGGGCGACCTCGCCCGGCAGGTCGCTGGTGTGCAGGTCCAGGTGGATGCTGTTCTTGCCCGGCGTCCGGTCCGGAACCTGGATGAACATGAGGACGGGCTGGGCGCCGGTCGAGCGGCCCACCGTGGCGAAGAACGGCGTCGGCGAGGGGTCGACGGGCCGGTCCAGCAGCGCGGCGTAGAACCCGGCGAGGGCGGCCGCGTCGGCGCAGTCGACGGTGACGTGGGCGATGGACAGGTCGGTCATGCGGAAACTCCCTGAGTGGAGATGGGCCAGCAGATCTCGGTCCGGAACTCGTCCGGATCCGGCGTGTCGTCAGGACCGACGAGGTAGACCTCGACGATCGGGTCGGGCAGGGCGGTGTCGTGCGCGGCCACGTGCAGCCCGAGCCGCCCGTACGTGATGTCGCAGTCGGCGAACGGCCCGTTGTGCACGGCCACGGCGTACCGGCGCGGCGGCAGGATCCCGAAGCGGTCGTCGCCCGGTGGTACCGCAGCCGCCGAAACCGGAACGAAGGCCATGACCTCCCCGGTCTCGCCCGCGAAGAACTCGGCCGAATAGGTCGCCCCGGAGGGACCGGCCGGGTCGGTGCGCAGCGCCGCGAGGGTGCCGTAGAGCTGCGGGAAGACCTGCCCGCACCACGCCGAGACCTCGTCGCGGGAGATCCGGGCCGACGCGCGCAGCACCGGCGAGCCCGGGGCCAGCCGGTGCCGCACCGGCAGTTCGGGCGAAGGCGAAGGCCCCAGCAGCCGCCGCAGCGAGAGGACGACCTCCCTGGTCCTGCTGAGCTCGGCCTCCATCCGGTCCAGGTGCCGGGCGAGGGAGTCCTGCCGGGCCGCCGGGTCGGGCTCGGCGAGCACGGTGCGGATCTCTGCGATCGGCATGTCGAGGTCGCGCAACCGCCGGATGAGGTGCGCGTCGTCGACCTGGCCGGGCGCGTACCGCCGGTACCCGGTCTCCTCGTCGACGCCGGCCGGGACCAGCAGCGCGATGTCGTGGTAGTACCGCAGCGTCTTGGCGCTGAGGTGGCACAGCCGCGAGAACTCCCCGATGGTCACGCCCGGTGTCATGCGTTCAGTGAACCCGTTCCAGTAGGTGGAAGGTCAAGCGACCGCAGGAATCGGCTGGACCTCAACCACGGTCGAGGTCGTACGGTGGCGGACGTGAGCATGGAAGTCACCGCATGGAACCAGATGTATCAGGCCTCCCACGCGCAACAGGACCGGCGGCCGTTCTCGGCCGTCACCCTGCGGCGCATCTTCGCGTTCGCCCGCCCCCACCGGGCCCGGCTCGCCGGGTTCCTCTCCCTCAGTGTCGTGACCGCGCTGCTCGCGGTCGCCACGCCGGTGCTGGCCGGCCGGGTCGTCGACGCGATCGTCGGCGGCGGCCGGCGCGGCACCGTCGTGACGCTCGCCGTGCTCATCGCCGTCATCGCGCTGGTGGAGGCCGGGGTCGGGCTGCTCGCCCGGCTGCTGTCGGCGAAGATCGGCGAAGGGCTGATCCTCGACCTGCGCACCGCCGTGTTCGACCACGTGCAGCGCATGCCGGTGGCGTTCTTCACCCGTACGCGTACCGGCGCACTCGTCAGCCGGCTCAACAACGACGTCATCGGCGCGCAGCGGGCGTTCAGCGGCACCCTGTCGGGTGTGGTGGGCAACGTCGTCACGCTGACGCTGACGCTGGCGGTGATGGTGAGCCTGTCGTGGCAGATCACGCTGCTCGCGTTGCTGCTGCTGCCGGTGTTCGTGCTGCCGGCCCGGCGGATGGGCACTCGGCTCGCCAGGCTGCAGCGGGAGGCCGCCACGCACAACTCGGCGATGAGCACCCAGATGACCGAACGCTTCTCCGCGCCCGGCGCGACCCTCGTCAAGCTTTTCGGCCGGCCGGCGGACGAGTCGGCGGAGTTCGCGGCGCGGGCCCGGCGGGTCCGCGACATCGGCATCCGCACCGCCATGAACCAGACCGTGTTCGTGACGGCCCTGACGATCGTGTCGTCGCTCGCCCTCGCCCTCGTGTACGGCGTCGGCGGCGTCGCGGCCCTGAAGGGAAGCCTGGACGCGGGGGCCGTCGTGGCGCTCGCGTTGCTGCTGACCCGGCTGTACGCGCCGCTGACCGCCCTCGCCAGCGCCCGGGTCGAGGTGATGAGCGCCATGGTCAGCTTCGAACGCGTCTTCGAGATCCTCGACCTGCGTCCCCTGGTGGCGGAGAAGCCCGGCGCCCGCACCGTCCCCGCCGGCCCGGTGTCGGTGGAGTTCGACGCGGTCCGCTTCGGCTACCCCGCCGCCGACAAGGTGTCCCTCGCCTCCCTGGAGGAGGTCGCGACCCTCGACACCCGCGGCGGCGTCGAGGTCCTGCACGACGTGTCGTTCAAGGCCGAGCCGGGCCAGATGATCGCCCTGGTCGGCTCGTCCGGCGCCGGGAAGTCGACCATCGCGCAGCTGCTGCCCCGTCTGTACGACGTGGACTCCGGCGCCGTGCGCCTGGCCGGCATCGACGTGCGTGACCTGACCGCCGACGCCATCCGGGCCACGCTGGGCATGGTCACCCAGGACGGCCACCTGTTCCACGAGTCGGTGCGCGCCAATCTGCTCCTCGCCCGGCCCACCGCGACGGAGGACGAGCTCTGGGCGGTCCTGCGCCGGGCCCGCCTCGACGACCTCGTCGCCGCTCTGCCCGACGGCCTCGACACCGTCGTCGGTGAACGCGGCTACCGCCTGTCCGGTGGCGAGCGCCAGCGCCTCACGATCGCCCGGCTGCTGCTGGCCGGCCAGCAGGTCGTGGTGCTCGACGAGGCGACGGCCCACCTCGATTCGACGTCGGAGGCGGCGGTACAGGCGGCGCTCGCCGAAGCGTTGAGCGGCCGCACCGCCGTCGTCATCGCGCACCGCCTGTCCACCGTGCGGGCGGCCGACCTCATCCTCGTCGTGGAGGCCGGCAGGATCGCCGAACGCGGCACGCACACCGAGCTGCTCGCCGTGGGCGGCCGGTACGCCGAGCTCTACCACACCCAGTTCGCCGACGCCCCCGAGCCGGTCCGCTCATAGGCCGCTCTCCGACGGGGCAACGAATCAGGTCGTTGCCCGCCCGCCGGAAGGCCGGCGACACCCCGCCGCCCGCGGGACCGACGGTGCAGCCACGCCGCCGGTCCCGCGGGCGGCGTTCGTTGTGCTGCCGGCCTTGATTATGCGCTTCAGTGCGCCGCGCGAGAGGCCTCGGCGAGGCGCTGCGGGCGGTGTGGACCGAGCGGGAAACTGCTGCGCACTGTGGGATTGACAGGGTCAGGGTGCGGGCCTAGGTTGATGGAACTTATCCGGTTCAGTGAATGCGTCGCACTGGCTGAAGGGGCTGCCGCGATGTCCCACCACGGGTTCAACGTCCAGTGGTCGTCCAGCGCGCACGGCGCGGCGGGGCCCGACGAGCGGGTTCCGGTCGCTGCATCCGGCCGCCGGCGGGCGTGGATCTTTCACCGGAGCCTCACCGCGCGCCTCCGCGATCCCACGCGCGCGTTCTGAGCCTGGCACCTGTGCGGCACGACCGATAACACCCCCCACGAATCGGAAGGTGGTACCCGTGCACCTGCAGCGGCACCTCATCGCCTTGCTCGCCGTGTCGTCCCTCGTCCTCACCGCCTGCGGGGACGATGCCGGCGGCGGCAGTGACGGCAAGATCGCCGGTGACATCACCGTACTGACGCAGCGGACCGACCTCGTCGACACCGTCCTGCCGGAGTACAAGAAGAAGTTCGAGGCCAAGTATCCCGGCACGAACGTGAAGTTCGAGGCGATCACCGACTACGAGGGTGAGGTGCGCGTCCGGATGAACACGAAGAACTACGGCGACGTGCTGCCGATCCCCAACTCCGTGACCGCCGACCAGCTCCCGTTGTTCTTCGAGCCCCTCGGCACCGTCGACGAGCTCAAGGACAAGTATCGCTTCGTGCGTTCGGAGCAGACGTTCGGCGGCAAGGTCTACGGCCTCGCGATCACCGGCAACGCCCAGGGTTACGTGTTCAACAAGAAGGTGTGGACCGCCGCCGGGGTCACCGAGCCGCCGAAGACACCGGAGGAGTTCCTGACGGCGCTGAAGGCCATCAAGGACAAGACGGGCGTGATCCCGCTGTACACCAACTACAAGGACGGCTGGCCGCTCGGCCAGTGGGAAGGCGTGCGCGGCGCGGTCAGCGGCGACCCGGAGGCGGCGACGAAGCTCGCCAAGGACGACGCGCCGTGGACCGCCGGCAAGGAGCACTACATCATCGACTCGCTGCTCTTCGACGCGGTCAAGGGCGGTTACACCGAGGCGGACCCGACGACGACGAACTGGGAGCAGTCCAAGGGCCTGCTCGGCACCGGGAAGATCGCCACGATGATGCTCGGCTCCTGGTCGGTCGTGCAGATGCAGGCGGCCGCCGCGAGCAAGGACGACATCGGCTACTGGCCGTTCCCGAACCAGGTCGGCGGGAAGTTCCACACGGTCGTCGGCGGCGACTACAAGAACGGCATCAACGTCAACTCGAAGAACAAGGCGACCGCGCGGGCGTGGGTCGACTGGTTCGCCGACGAGTCGAACTACGCCACCGACCAGGGCGGGGTATCGGTGGTGACGAGTGCGCAGCTGCCGGCCTCCCTCGCCGACCTGCAGGCGGCGAAGACGGAGTTCATCGAGCTGAACCCGGCGCCGAAGGGCGAGGAGGGGCTCGCCGACAAGATCGGCAACACGGCGGAGATCGCGCTGCTCGACGGCAAGTACCGCCAGCGGCTCGTCGACGCGGCGCGCGGCGCGAAGAAGGAGACGAAGGAGCAGATCTTCGCCGACCTGAACAAGAAGTGGGCCGACACCCGGGCGAAGCTCAAATAGACGCTCTCGGCGTGCGGCCCTGTGCAAGGGGCCGCACGCGTTCTTGGAGGACTTCATGAGGCGCACGCTGACGCCTTACCTGTTTCTCGTCGCACCGCTGACGTTCCTGATCGTGTTCACCTACATCCCGGTGGTGAACATGTTCGGCTACAGCGTCACGTCCTGGGACGGGCTGAGCCCCAGCCGGGAGTTCGTCGGGTTCGGCAACTACGTCGAGATCGCCACCCGGCCCGAGCTCTTCGGGGTGTTGAAGGTCAGCCTGTACTACATCGGCGCGTCGGTCGTGCAGATCGTGCTCGCCCTGTACTTCGCCACGATCCTGAGCTTCAACACGCGGTTCCGGAACCTGTTCAAGGGCGTGCTCTTCTTCCCGTACCTCATCAACGGCGTCGCCATCGGCATGATCTTCCTGTTCTTCTTCCAGCCCGGCGGCACCCTCGACTCGGCGATGTCGGCGGTCGGTCTCGGCGGCGCGACCCAGCAGTGGCTCGGCGACCCCGCCGTGGTCAACTACTCGCTCGCCGGCACGTCGGTCTGGCGCTATCTCGGCCTCAACTTCGTGCTGTTCCTCGGCGCCATCCAGTCGATTCCCGCGCACCTGTACGAGGCCGCGGAGCTCGACGGCGCGAACCGCTGGGACCAGTTCCTGCACATCATCCTGCCGGGCATCCGGCCGATCGTCGGGCTGTCGTTCATCCTGGCGATCTCCGGCTCGCTCTCGGTCTTCGAGATCCCGTTCATCATGACCGGCGGCGCCAACGACAGCGAGACGTTCGTCATCCAGACCGTGAACATGGCCTTCAAGTACTACAAGCTCGGTCTCGCCTCGGCGATGGCGGTCGTGCTGCTGCTCATCATCCTGCTGGTGACGTGGCTGCAGCGCCGTATCGCACCCGACGAGAAGGTGGACCTGACGTGATCGGCCGGCTGCTCAAGTACCTGTCGCTGACCGGCGCGTCCCTGGTGGTGCTGCTGCCGCCGGTCGTCCTGGTGATGGCATCGTTGAAGACGAACAACGAATACCTCACCAGCGGGCCGTTCGACCCGCCCGGCAACTGGTTCAACTTCGACAACTACGCCACGGCGTTCACCAAGGGGCACATGCTCCGCGGCTTCGTGAACACGTCCATCATCATGGCCGTCTCCCTCGCGGGCACCGTCTTCATCGGGTCGATGGCGGCCTACGCCATCGACCGCTTCAGGTTCCGCCTCCGCGGGGTGGTCGTCGCCCTGTTCCTGCTGGCGACCCTCGTGCCGGGAGTGACGACGCAGGTCGCGACGTTCAAGGTGGTCGACGCACTCGACCTGTACGACACCCGCTGGTCGGCGATCGTGCTCTTCCTCGGCACCGACATCATCTCCATCTACATCTTCCAGCAGTTCCTGCGCGGCGTCCCCCGCGAACTCGACGAGGCCGCCGCGATGGAGGGCGCCACCGCGTTCGGCATCTACTGGAAAATCATCCTGCCGCTGCTGAAGCCCGCGATCGCGACCGTCGTCATCATCAAGGGCATCGCCATGTACAACGAGTTCTACATCCCGTTCCTGTACATGCCCTCACAGGAGCTCGGGGTCATCTCGACGTCGCTGTACCGCTTCAAGGGCCCGTTCGGCGCACAATGGGAGGTCATCTCGGCCGGCGTCATCCTGGTCATCATCCCGACGCTGATCGCCTTCCTGGCATTGCAGCGCTTCATCTACAACGGCTTCACCGCGGGCGCCGGCAAATGAGCCTTCCACACAACGGCGCCGTACCGCCCAGGACAACGGTCGTGCGCGCCGGCGACCGGACCCGACACCGCCGCCGGCCGAGACCCTGAGCCGGATCATTCCGTGCTGCTGCCCAGCGGCCCACCGGCCACGACATCACCGCCCTCAGCGTCGCGTGGCCCGGCGTCGCGTGGCTCGGCGTCGCGTGGCCCGGCTGTGCGTGGTCCGGCGTCGCGTGGTCCGGTCTCGCGTCGTTCGGCCTGCTCCACTTCGCCGAGGTCCACATCACCACCACCCAGAGGCCGGCCGGGGGCGGCACCGACCACGCGGGCCGGCTGCGCCGCGGTCTCGGCATCCCGGTCACGCCCGACACCGCCGTGAACGGCGCCGCCTACGGCGAACACCGCTGTGGCGCCTGCCCGGCCGGGGCGCCGTCGTCTACGTCACCGTCGCCATCGTCGACGATCGCCCCCTGCTCTCCGAGATGGGTCACCTGCACGCACGCCGCCACCCCAGCGAAGCCTTCCCCGGCGCCTGTCTCTTCCCCGGCGGCGGCCCCTTCCCGGCGGCTGCATTGAGGGCCTCGTCGGCGCCCCCGCAATCGGAACGGGTCGGTTACGGGCGGGGCGGTCCGCGCGGGCCGCAGCGGCCTGCGTCGACGGGGTGGCGAGTGGAGTGGCGGCAGCCGGTGGGGCCCGGCTCGCCGGGATTGCCCGCGCTGCGGCGACGCTGTGCCACCGGGAACGTTCGGCCCGGCCGGTGGACGGGCGGGCGGCTGTTGTGGCGGCGATCGAGGATGTTTCGTGCGCCGGCACTGCTGGTGGCCGCAGCGACGATGGTGCCTCGGTGACTGCCGGGCCTCCCGCCGTGGGTCCGGACTTCGCGGGACAGCCGGCCGTCCGGACGGCGACCAGTGGTGCACCGAATGCCGGGCCGCGTGTGCCGCGGCTCCGGCCCGTGTTCCCTCGGCGGTCAGCGCGGTGGCGACCGTTGGCGGTGTTCCGCCGGTCGAGAGCGATCGTGTCGCCGGGTTCGCTTGTGCCGCGAGCGGCCTTCCGAACGAGGACGTCAGCGCAAGCCCGAGCGCCGCAGACAACGACGGCGGCCGCGCGGGCACAGATGATGGTGCCGGTGCGCGCCGCGGCGGCGAGAGCAGGGGAGTGCCGCGCAGGCGATGGTGCCAGTGCCAGCGGTGACTGCGGCAGAGACGGTGACTGCGGCACGGGTGGTGGCGGCACGGGCAAGGAGTGCCGCGCGGGCGGTGGTGGCGCGGGTGGTAACGGCGCCGGCGAGGAGTCCCGCGCGGGCGGTGGTGACGGCGGTGCGGGTCGAGGTGGTGGCAGCGCGGGTGGGCGCGGCGCCGGCGAGGAGAGCCGCGCGGGCGGTGGTGACAGCGGCGCGGGTGGAGGTGGCGGAGGTGACGGCGGTGGTGTGGGTGGCAGTGGTGGCGGCGGAGAGGGCCGTGACGACGGCGCAGGCGCGGGTGGTGGCAGGGAGGGCTGCGCTGGCGCTGTCGACTGCAGCGTTCGGGCGTTGCGGAGCCGGGCCAGCTTGGTCGCGTGGCGGGCGGCCAGCCCGTGCGCGCGGGCCTCGGCGAACTCCGCCCTCGCCCGCAGCTTCGCCTCGCGGCGGCGTTGGCAGGTGGCCGCGGACGTGGCCAGGCGGGCGGCCCAGTCGACAGGGCCGTGCGGTGGAGACGAACCCGAATCTGGTGCGTCCAAAGAAAAGTGTGACTGATCAGGTGGTCAGTTGACGGCGGGTAGCCAGGGCCGACCGATGATGAGGTCGGTGAGTGCCCGGAAGGTGTTGTGGCCGTGGGCGGTGGCGGTGGCGAGGTAGGAGCGGATCAGCGCGAATTGCTGGGCTCCGTCGAGGGTGCGTAAGCACCCGGACACCTTCTGCCGGATTTTGACCATCCGGATCTGCCGCTCTGCGGCGTTGTTGTCGAACGGGGACCGCAGATCGGCCGCGAACCGTAGGTAGTCGCCGATACGGTCGCGCATCCGGCGGGCCAGAGCCGCCAGTTTCCGGCCGGTCTTCGAGGCGTCGTGCTGGTGGTCCTTGACCGCGACGAGGGCGGCCTGGGCGAACAGCCTGCTCTGTTCGGCGAGCAGGTCCGGGTCGATGCCCGCACTGCCGCTGGTGCGGGCGTCATCGGCCGCGGTCTTGAGGCGCAGCAACGCATCCGCCGCCTGGCCGGGCCATGCCGCAGCAGGTGCCAGCACACCGGCGGCCGCGAGCTCGCGCAGCAGATGCGCGCAGCACAACTGATGCACGGCTGACCGGTAGGTGTCATACGGTGCCCACGCGTCATGGACCGCGATCCCGGTGCGCGAGGCCATGACCTGCCCGGCGTCGGTCCCGGCCCGGCCCCGTTTCGGATGCACCCAGATCAGCGTGTACTTGCCGGTGGTGGCCACGTGCACCCAGTGCAGCTTCCCCGCGACCCGCAGCCCGGACTCGTCGACATGCACCACATCCGCACCGGTCAGCAGGTCACGGACCTGGTCGACGAACTCCGAATCGGTCAGGAGGTCACCGGCCCGGGTATGGGCCGCGGCGACCGCACCGGCCGACATCGCCACCCCGAACAGATCATGCATCGCCTGGGCGGTGCGGGCCTGCGCCCCGAACAACGCCTGCTGCAGATACACCGCCGCCGCCTGCGCCCCAGGCCCGTACTGCACCGGGGCGTCAACCCCGTCCGGCGCAACACCCGCGGTGACCTGCCCGCACCCGCACCGCCGCGACACCAGACGGTGCTCGGTCACCCGCACCCCGATATCGGGCAGGTCGAACACCTGCCGCACCGCCACCGAGGCCACCGGCGCAGAACCCAGACCCCGACCACA
>NZ_JBEXDG010000093.1:0-26512 GCF_040605635.1 Dactylosporangium sp. NPDC005555 | reverse complement strand
GCGTCTTCTTGTTGCACCACAACGGATCCGGCGTGTTGCCCTGCCCGACCGCGACCAGTTACCCAACGTCATCCATCGTTACGCGGAATGGCTCAATGCCTGGCACCGAGTCGGTCAAGCACGCTCCCCAGCACGTCGCCGTCATCGGCGCGGGGATGGTCGGCCTGGCCACCGCCTGGTTCCTGCAGGAGCGAGGGGTACAGGTCACCGTGCTCGACCGTAGCGGTGTCGCCGCGGGCGCTTCGTGGGGCAACGCCGGCTGGCTCACCCCCGGCATCACCACGCCCCTGCCCGAGCCGGCAGTGCTGCGCTACGGGCTGCGCGCCGTGCTGAGCCCTTCGTCGCCGGTATACGTGCCGCCGCGCGCCGACGCCCGACTGTTGCGCTTCCTGACCGGATTCGCCCGGCACAGCACCGCCGCGAGGTGGCAGACCGCCATGCGGGCATACATCCCGATGAACCGGCGTGCCTTCGAGGGATTCGACGCGTTGACCGACGGCGGGGTCACGTCGCAGACGAACGAGGCCAAGTCGTTCATCGCGGCCTACCGCACCGAGGCCGAACGCTCGGTGCTGCTGGACGAACTGCGGCACATCCACGCTGCCGGCCAGGAAATCGAGTACGACGTCCTGACCGGCGCCGAGGCGCGCGAGGTGGAGCCGTCGCTGTCGGATCAGGTGGGTGCCGCCATCCGCCTGTACGGCCAGCGGTTCATCAATCCCGGACAGTACGTGCATGCTCTGGCCGATGCCGTCCACGCCCGCGGGGCATCACTCGTGACCGGCGCGGACGTCGTCGACGTCCACGACGAAGGCACGGGCGTACGGGTAGTGACCGCCGCAGGCCCGGCAGACCGATACGACGCCGTGGTCCTGGCGACCGGCACGTGGCTCGGTGCGCTGGCCCGCCGCTTCGGCGTACGGACCGTCGTGCAGGCCGGTCGCGGCTACAGCTTCAGCATCGCGATCGACCACGTTCCGGCCGGTCCGGTGTACTTCCCCGCGCAGCGTGTGGCATGCACGCCGCTCGGCGACCGGCTGCGCGTCGCGGGGATGATGGAATTCCGCAGCGCGGAGGCGCCGCTGGACCGCTGGCGGATCTCGGCCATCGCCGAGGCCGCCCGACCGCTGCTGCGCGGAGCGGACCTGGACGCCCGAATTGACGAATGGGTCGGGTCGCGGCCCTGCACCCCCGACGGGCTGCCGCTGATCGGCCACACCAGGTCACCGCGGGTCTTCGCCGCCGGCGGTCACGGCATGTGGGGCATCACCCTCGGCCCGATCACCGGCAAACTGCTCGCCGAGCAGATCACCACCGGCCACCAACCCGCCGAGCTTCGGCCCTTCGGCCCGCTGCGCTGATCACTTCGCCAGCCTGCCGTACGGACATCCGCCCACCGGCCAACTGCACCAGCAGAGAAGGAACGGCGCGGCGCGTCGCTACAGATCAAGTGCCGTTTGTGATGCTGCGTCCACGTCGGCGCTCAACTCTGCCGGCCGTATTGTCCTGACGGCGACAGGTCCGCAGCATCAAGCACCGGCCATGGCACGAATGCGTCGTTCATCGGGCCAGCTCCGCGAGGGTCTCACCGAGGTCGCTGAGGAACCTCTCCAAGACGGACAACGGCAACTCGCCCATCGTGCAGACGCGGAAGTACTCCCGCGCGAGCGGACCCTGTCCCGCGTAGATCACGTATCCGGCGCGTTTGAGCTCGCCGTGCAGCATGTCGTAGGTGACCCCGGCGGGCAGGTGCAGCAGGTTCACCGAGTGCGACCGGTGCTCCCGCGCGATCCGCATCCGCAGGCTCAGGTCGGCGAAGCCGTTCCGGATGAGGGCGGCCCGTTCCCGGTACATGGCGGTGCGGGCGGCGAAACCGCCGAGGTCGACGAACTCGCGGATCGCCTCGTCCATCGCGAAGCACGCCTGGACCGCCGGGGTGAACGGCACCAGCCTCTGCTGCTGGCTGTCGAGATACGTGGCTACGTTGAGGTGGATGTTCCGCTCCGGCACCTGCCGGAGACGGTCGGCGCCCTTCGGCGAGGCCAGGATGAACGATATCCCCGGCAGGCCGTGCAGCCCGTTGCTGGCCGTGCCGACGATGATGTCGGCGGCGACCTCGCCCAGGTCCGGTTCCTCGCTCCCGGCGGCACTGATCGCGTCGATGATGAACGCGACGTCGGTGTCCTCGGTCAGGGCGCCGATCTCCTTGATCGGATTGATCACACCGGTGCTCGTCTCGTGGTGGACGCACGCGACAGCGTCGACGTCCGGGTGCGCACGCAGCGCGGCGTCCACGGCATCGACCCCGATCGGCGTGAACCAGTCGCCGGCCACCTCGTAGCAGCGGATCTGATTCGCGACGGCGACGCGCTTGAGGCGGTCGCCGTAGACGCCGTTGTTCACGACCAGCAGCGCCCGCCCGGGCCGGACCGAGCTGATGACGGTCATCTCCATTGCCATCGTTCCGGACCCGGTGGCCAGGATGGCCTCGTGCCCCGGCACATGCAGCGCGCCCGGCAGCGTCGCCCGGATCGACCGCAGCACCTCGGCGAACTCAGGCTCCCGGTAGCCCATGTCTCCCCGTCCCGTCGCGGCACGCACCCGCGCAGACGTGCCTGCGGGGCCGGGGTTCAGCAGCACCAGTCGTGGGTCGGGCATCGTTCGGTCACCTTCGCAGATCGGCACATTTCCGATTGGAGCCTGTACTTCCGGTGTCATCCCCAGCAGCCGACCATTCACAGGCTCTCGCCGGCTGCACACCCAGCAGGGACCCGCCCCGGTCAACATGCCGGTGCCGGAACCGGCTGGTGGCGACGAGGGCGATCGTGTGGCTGGTCTCCTCGTTGACGTAGGCGACCCGCTCGAGCAAGCCTCGACGACCGTTGCGTGCTGCCAGGTGCGGGGGTGGCCGTCATCGGAGGAGACGATCCCAGGGCGGCCGCCTGGCGAGAGTGGCGGCCGAGCACCTGTCGGCCGGCCGGCCGCGGGCCCACCGGTAAGGTGTTCGACGGTCCGGAGTCGGCGGCGGTGAGGCGTGGTGAACAACGGTGGACGGGACGAGTCGGGCCGGTCCTCACGACCGAGGGTTGCTGTGGATGAAGATCGCCGACCCGGATCTGCCCCTGCCGCCCATCACGGACCGCACCGACGTCCGCGTCCTGCTCCCCGCTGATCCGCGGTTCACCGTCCTGGCGGACAAGCTCGCCGCCGAGGGTGCCGAGGTGCGGCGAGTCCCGCACCTCGTCGAGGACGAGGCCATCCGCCGCCTCCCGGACGATCCGTCTGAGCGGTCGCTCCAGTCGGTCACCTACCCGTGTGCGCTGCTGCGTGGCCCCACCCGACGGCCGATCCGGGCGAGCGGCGCCGCCGCGGTAGCCGCGCGGGACGCCTTCGCGCTGATGTGGCAGGCGTACGACGGCGCACCATCACCGGATGCCGGCCCAGTCGCCACCAACAGCCTGCTGCCGCCCACCCTGTCCCCTTTCTTCCCGTACCCGACATTCAACCCGGCCCAGGCACAGGTGCTTCCCGCCATCCTCGACGGCGACGAGAACCTGCTCGTCGTCGCACCCACGGGAGCGGGCAAAACGGTGATGGGCATGGCCGCCGCGCTCAAGAGCGTGCTCCTGCGGCGCCGGAAGGCGGTCTGGCTGGTACCCCAACGCTCGCTCACCGATGAGCTCAACCACGACCTGGAGGCCTGGAAGGCAAAGGGGGTGCGGGTCGAGCGCCTCTCCGGCGAGTACGCCGTCGACGCGGACCGGATGCGGGAGGCCGATCTGTGGCTGGCGACCACTGAGAAGTTCGAGGCCGTCTCGCGCAGCTCGGCCCTGCGGGAGGCGCTGGCGGAGGTCGACTGCTTGATCGTCGACGAGATCCATCTGCTCGGCGATCCCTCTCGTGGTCCCACACTGGAGGCAATGCTGGCCCGGATGCGCGACGCCCAGCCGCCGATCCGGGTGGTCGGGTTGTCGGCCACGGTCGGCAACGCGGAGGAGATCGCGGTCTGGCTGCGGGCCCGGCTGCTGCACCTGACGTGGCGGTCCAGCCGGCTGACCTGGCAGTTGCCCGCGGTCGCGGCGCACGCCGACTGGAACGTGACGGAAGCCACCCGAAGCCGGCTGGCGACCGCGATAAGCCGCCTCGTGACCGCCGACGGCGGCAGCGTACTGGTGTTCTGTGGCAGCAAACGCAACGTACGCCGGACCGCGCTGCTGCTCGCGGCCAGCCGGGGCGTGGACACCACCCGGGTCAGGCCGGACGATGCCGCGCAGGTGCACACGGTGTGCAGCCAGGCCGGCGTGGGCCTGCACTACAAGGATTGGCCGTACCGGCGGGACGCCGAGGCGGCCTTCCGCGCCCGGCAGTTCGACGTCCTCGTCGCCACGCCGACCGTGGCCGCCGGGGTCAACCTGCCCGCGCGCGCTGTCATCGTCCGCGACACCCAGGTCGGGCTGGACAGCTTGGACGTGGCCACCGTCCAGCAGATGTTCGGCCGCGCCGGACGGGTCGGCGCGGGTGAGGACCAAGGTTGGGCGTTCCTCATCGTCGACAACGGCGAACGGCCGGCCTGGCAGGCACGGCTGACCGAGGGATACGTGGTGCGGTCACAGATCCAGTCCAGCCTGCCCGACCATGTCCTCGGTGAGGTCGTACGGGAGGAGGTGACCTCGCGGACAGCGGCTGACCGCTGGTGGGTCGGGACGCTGGCCCACCAGCAGGGCCGTCGCAGCCTCGGTCCGCTGCGGCAGGCCATCCAGTTCCTCGCCCACGCGGGCATGGTCGCTGACACACCGGCAGACGCCGGGAGTGACCTCGAGGAAACGCTCCTGGCCCCGACCGACCTCGGCCAGCTCACCGCACGGCTCATGGTCCCGGCCACGGTATGCGACCACTTGCGCCGGACGTTGAACGACCTACCGGTACCCGCCAGCGCCGCCGAGGCCGAGCGCGTGCTCATCCGTACTGTCGCGACGCTGGTGCCCAAGCTCGCGCAGGTCGCCGTGCCCGAGGATGCCAGGAACGCGGTCGCCGGCATCATCACCTCCGGGGTCGTGCCGACCGGCCCGCCGGCGGAGCCCGCGACGGCAGCGACCGACCTGCCCGAGCCTCAGCGCGGCGACCTGGCCCAGGCTGCCCTGCTCGCGGTAGCGAACGCGCCGGAGCTGTTCGGCGAGAGCGTCACCACTATCGCGGGCATGCCGTACGCCGCGATCTATCCCATCCTCGAGGACGCTCCCCGGTACCTGCACTGGCTCGCGAGCCAGGGCCTGCTCGGCACGGTCCACCCGTGGGTCGCGGTGGTCGCCGGAGACCTCGGCCGCCGGGTCAGGTGGCGGCGCTGCCGGCCGCCACGCGGAGCGGGCAGGCTCCTGTGGATCTGCGAGCTGATGGCCACGCCCGTGCATCTGGCCGACGCGGTGCCTGAGCTTTGGCACGCGGCCGTCGGCAACGGCCACACTGCGCCGGACTGGCCGCCCGGCAGGCCGCCTCGCGCCTGCCGGTTGCCGGAGAGCGCCTACCGGCAGCTGCTGTACGAGCGGGCCACTGGATGCACGATCGCGGTCTCCGACCGGGACGTCGTCGCGACCGGTCCTTCCGGCGCGGTGGTGACGATCTGGGCCGGCCGCACCCACCGCGCGGAGCCGATCCGCCGGGGCACGGCGGGCACTACCTTCCCGCCCGGGGACGCAGACCTGGGCGTCGTCGTGTTCACCTGGCGGGGCGACCATCGCGCGACGGGGTGGCTCGGGGAGTACCGGGAAATAGCGGTGGGCTCCGTCGAGTAGGTCCACCTGGTGTCGCGTGGACGATGATCTTTGGCCGCCGGGGCTTTGGTGAGGATTTCGGGCTCTTCACAGTTGAGGGGCTGCATCCGGATCAGCCGACGTCCGGCCTGGTCGCCGCGCCGCTGCCGGGGTGGTGGCACGCCGCCGCCGAGCGCTCCTGGCACCGCGGCGAGCCGGGACCCCGGCGGCGGCCCCGGGCGGGCTGATGGCACAGTTGCGCGCATGCTGCCGGACTGGTTGCCGGGGTGGTGCCAGGAGCATCTCGGTGCCGCGCCCGCCGGCATGCTGTTCGGGCTCGAACAGATCTCGGCGGTGTTCGGTCTCCGGTTGACCTCTGGCACCCGCGTCGTGGTCAAGGCGCGCGGCGACGACGGCCGGGCCGTGTCCTGTGTGGCGGCGCAGGCCCAGCTGGCCGATCGCGGGTTTCCGTGCGCCCGGCCGCTCACCCCGGTGGTCGCCGTCGGCTCACTGGCGGTGCACGCCGAGGAGTTCCGGCCCGGCGGCGACGTCCTGCACGGGGACACGCCGGACGTGGCCGTGCGGTACGCGGAGGTGTTCGCCGCGCTGACAGCCGGACTGGCCGGGGTGACCGTCGCGCCGGTCTGCCCACGCTGGCGCCGGTCGACGGTTCCGAGGCGTTCCTGGTGACCTACCAGCACGTCAGGGCGCGCGCGTTCACCACCGAGGAGCTCGAGGTCGCGTGGGCGGCCAGCCTGTGGCCGGCAGCGCACAACGCCCGCTGGGAGGTCCTGCACGGCCAGCCCCTGGTCTGCGGCCGTGCGCTGCGGACACAGGCGGCCGAACGCCTCCGCCGGGCGAACGCCTAGAGACAAGGCGATGGCGGATCATACTCAGCAACCCGCCCGCAACGCCGATGTACCGGAGGAGATCCCGGGAACGAGCCCGTGGCGATCGGTGTGATGGGGGACCGCATGGGCATGTTCGCCAACCTGGGCATCGTGAAGAAGATCGGCGTGCTGTGCGCCGCGGGCGTCGTCATCTCCGCGACCACGGGGATCGTCGGGATCGTGGCGCAGGTCAAGCTCGGCACCCAGGCCGAGATCGTGCGGGACCTGCAGGCCGCCAGCGGGCTCATGCACCACCTCGACACGCGGGAGGCGGAGCTCAAGGTCGACGCCTACCGGGCCCTCGCCGAGAAGGACATCGCCCCGATCATCGCGGACCTGCCGGACGACCTGGCGTCGGTCACGGACACGATCGCCGAGCTGGACACGCTCGTTCTTCCGGCCGATGTACGCGCGGCGATCGACGACATCAAGGCCGACGCGCTCAAGTTCAACGAGTTCATCGACACGTTCGTGCGGGATGCGCAGAAGGACCAGGCGTCGGTGCAGGCGCGGGAGCCCGAGATCGCCGAGCGCAACCACGCGGTCGACGACAAGCTCGGCGCGTTGCAGGACAACATCGACGCGCACGTGGCGAAGGAACGCGACACGATGGCGACCGCGCAGGCGACGGCCCGGTGGGCGACGGTCGGCGTGATCCTCATCGGGATCGTGTTCCTGCTGCTGCTGTCGGTGCCGGTCATCCGGGCCATCGGCGGGCCGGTCCGGCGGGTCCGCGGGGTCCTCGAGGCGCTCGCCGACGGCGACCTCACCCGCCGGGCGCAGATCAAGGGCCGGGACGAGATCGGGCAGATGGCCGCGCACCTCGACGCCGCGCTCGACAGCATCGGCCGGTCGATCCGCGAGGTCAGTACCAGCTCCGACACCCTCGCCGCGGCGTCGCACAACCTGTCGCAGGTCAGCGAGGGCATCTCCGGCGCCGCCGAGGCGTCCAGCCGCGAGATGCACGGCGCGTCGGACGCCTCCGGTGAGGTGTCCCGGCACGTCACCGCGATCGCCGCCGGCGCGGAGGAGATGGGCGTGTCGATCCAGGAGATCGCCCGCAACGCCGCCAACGCCGCCGGCGTGGCCAGCGGCGCGGTCCGGGAGGCGGCCGCGGCCAACGAGAAGGTCGACCAGCTCGCCGCGTCGTCCGACGAGATCGGCTCGGTCCTGAAGCTCATCACGTCGATCGCCGAGCAGACGAACCTCCTCGCGCTGAACGCCACCATCGAGGCGGCCCGGGCCGGCGAGTCCGGCAAGGGGTTCGCGGTCGTCGCCAACGAGGTCAAGGAACTGGCCCAGGAGACCGCGAAGGCCACCGAGGACATCCACCAGCGGGTCACCGCCATCCAGGCCGACACCGCCGCCGCCGCGGAGGCGATCCGCCGGATGGGCGACGTCGTCGAGGAGATCAACCAGTACCAGGCGACGATCGCCTCCGCCGTCGAGGAGCAGTCGGCGACCACGGCGGAGATGAGCCGGTCGGTCTCGGAGGCGGCGATGGGCGCGGACCGGATCGCCGGCAGCATCTCCGGCGTCGCGACCGCCGCGGCCACCACCACCCGCGGTGTCGGCGAGGCGAAGGGCGCCGCCGCCGGCCTGGCGCAGATGTCCCAGGACCTCAGGACCCTCGTCGGCCAGTTCCGCCTCTGAACTCCGGGCCGGCCGGCGCGGCCGCGGACCGTCCGGCGGCTCCGAGGCAGAGCACGACCGGCAGGCCGGCCAGCGCGATCAACCAGCAGGACAGCAGCCGGTACGCGAGGACGGCGGCCGTGGCGCCCGCCGGGTCGGCGCCGGAGGCGATCAGCGAGGCCAGGAGGCTCGCCTCGACGAGCCCCGCACCACCGGCGACGAGCGGGATCTGCCGGACGAGCTGCCCGGTGAGATACGCGCCGACCAGGGCCGTCGTGGCGGTGTCGAGCCGGTACGCCTCGGCGGCCGCGACGAAGCAGGCCAGGTCGAACAGCCGCCGCGCGACGGCCGCACCGCCGGCGGTCAGCCAGCACCGGCCCGGCAGCGACAGGCAGGCGCGAAACGTGTCCACGCCGAGGCGGACCAGGGCGTGGAAGCCGCGCTGGAGCGGCCCGGCGGGCTGCACCCGGACATCGGCGGGGCGCCGCGCCCCACGAGGCATCAGACGGCGGGCGAGGACGACGGCCGGCCACAGCAGCGCCGCGACGGCAACCGCGCTCAGCAGGCCGGCGGCGCTCAGGTCGGTGACGTACCAGGCGAGGTAGACCAGCACGATGGCCGCGCTCGCCTGCACGCTGGCCAGGGCCGTGGTGGCGAGGGCGTGCGCGCTGGTGAGCCCGTGCAGGCGGAACTGCCGCACGGCGAACGCGGTCGACACCGGGCCGCCGGCCGGCATCGCGGTGGACAGCGCCGTGCGCGCGAGCGACACGCCGACGGCCTTCACGTTGGACATCGCCCCGCCGTAGGCGGCCAGGAGGCGGCGCTGCTGCACGGCGTACATGAGGACGGATCCGGCCTGGACCAGCAGCGCCACGGCGATCCACCACCACTGGGCGTCCACCAGCGACCGCAGCAGCGTGCCGGGGTCGGGCAGCGACCGGCGCAGCAGGGCGAACGCCACCGTCACCGCGGCCAGGGTGAGCCCGAAACCCACCCACCGCGGCCAGGCCCGGGTCCGCGGCGCGGTGGTGACGCGGATCAGGGCGGTGCTCATGTGCGTCACAGTGCGGCAACGAGATGAGGTCCGCCTGAACGCGACGAGTCACGTCGATATCCGGCCCGCTGCCGCCCGATGTTGCCCCTGCCGCCCGGAGGTCCTGCCGCATCGGCCGGCCGGGCGGTATGATGCCCGGGTGACTGCCGGGTCGGCCGAGCGCCGTGCACAGACAAGGCATCCGGCAGTTCGTTGAGCTGCCGGCGGGCCCGTGGCCCGCCCCCTCCCCCAGCACCGCCCGCAGAAGCGGAGCCTGCTGAGGAAGGAGGTGATCGCATGTCCCGCTTTGAAGACTTCCGCATCGGCGACGTCGTCGACGGTGAGGTGACCGGCGAGGTGCCCTTCGGCACGTTCGTCCGGTTCGCCGACGGCGTCGACGGCCTGCTGCCGGGCGTTTCCGGCCTGCGGCTCGGCGCCACCGTGACCGTGCGCGTCCTGGACAAGGACGCCGAGCGCCGGCGCGCCAGCCTGGAGCTGGCCGAGTAGTGCGAGCGGGTGCCCCTGTCGCGGGCACCCGCTCTTCTCAGCAGCCGCCGGCGAGAAGGCGGTCGCCGTGCTGCTCGATGACCGGCATGAAGCGCGCGACGCACCGCAGCCGGTCGTGCGCGGTGATCCGGGCGATGGTGTTGCTCCGGATCGCCATGGTCGTCATGTGTACGGCGTGCGGCCCCGACGCCCGTCCGCCACGCCGTTGCCGGGTCGCCACAGCGTCGTTCCGCGACGGCGGTCCGGTCCGGTTATGGTCCACTGGTGCCTGACCTCGATGCGTGGGACCCGTGGCATCCGCGCGTGCTGACCGATCGCCTCGCCGGGCTCGACGTGCCGTGGTGCGTGGTCGCCGGCTGGGCGCTGGACCTGTTCCGCCGGGCCGGGACCCGCCCGCACCACGACGTGGAGATCGCGGTGCCGGCCGACACGTTCGACGCGGTCGCCGCCCGTTTCGACGACTGCGACTTCTTCACCGTGCACAGCGGCACGGTCACGCCGGCGACCGCGGACACGCTCCGGACGAGCCACCAGACGTGGGCTTGGGACCGCGCGGCCGGCGCGTGGCGCTTCGACGTGTTCCGCGAGCCGCACGACGGCGGCACCTGGATCTGCCGCCGCGAGCCGCGCATCCGCCGCCCGTACAGCGACATCATCCACCACACGCCGGACGGCATCCCGTTCCTGGCGCCGGAGTTCGTGCTGCTCTTCAAGTCCAAGGACCCCAGACCGAAGGACGAGTCCGACTTCCGTGGCATCCTGCCCCTGCTGAGCCCCGACCAGCGCCGCCGGTTGGACGAGCTGCTGGCGATGACCGCACCGACCCATCCCTGGCGTGCCACCACCTGACGCTCATCGCGGCCGGCGCCGGTCGAAAGATCCTGCCGGGGTGACGAATCTGAGGAAGTCTCATCCGCGACGGGGGTTGCGTCCCTACGGTGGATGTTGTGGCTCTGCGTGATCTGAGTGTGAACGTCAGGATTTTCGCCGCGGTGCTCGTCGCCGTGCTGGTGGCGCTTGCCAACGGCGTGCTGTCGATGTCGGCCCTCGGTGATGCGAGCGCTGCGGCGCAGCACATCTACCGCGCGAACGTGGCGAGTACCGGCGCCGTGGGCGAGATCCGGCTGCTGGCCGCGCAGGCCCGCGTCGATCTGGCCAACCACGCCATCTCCCACGGTGACGCGACCAACCAGCAGAAGTACGACACGGACTTCACGACCGACGTCGCCAATTTCACGGCGGCGCTGACCGCGTACCGCAACAGCGAGCACGCGGGGGCCGCCGGCGTCATCGACGAGCTCGAGACCAGCTGGAACGCGTTCATCCAGATCGCGGAGACAGAACAGCTGCCCAACGGCCGCAACGGCGACCTCGCGGCCTGGCTGGAGGTCCGCAACACGAAGGTCGCCCCGGTGTTCGCGACGATCAACCAGGACCTGGCGCGCCTGGAGAAGGCGGAGGCGAACGCGGCCGCCACGTCGGCGACCGCGGCGGCGGACTCGTACGAGTCGAGCCGGACCACGGCGATCGTCCTGCTGAGCATCGGGCTGCTCGGCGCGCTCGCCCTCGGCCTGTTCGTGGCACGCGGCATCGTGAAGTCGCTGCGGCGGGTGGAGCTGGTGTGCGAGGGCCTCGCCGACGGGGACCTGACCCGCACCACCGGGCTGAAGTCCCGCGACGAGCCGGGCCGGATGGGGCAGGCGCTGGACGCCGCGACAGCCCGGCTGCGGCAGACGGTGTCGACGATCGACGGCTCCGCGGGCCGGCTCGCCACCGCGTCGGACCGGATGGCGGGCGTGGCGACCAGGATCGCCTCGTCGGCCGAGGAGACCTCGACGCAGGCGCAGACCGTCGCCGCCGCCGCGGAGGAGGTGTCGCGCAGCGTCGACACGGTCTCCGCCGGCAGCGAGGAGATGGGCGCGTCGATCCGGGAGATCGCGCAGAACGCCAGCGAGGCCGCCCGGGTCGCCAACGAGGCCGTCCACATCACCGCGCAGACGTCGGCGACGATGAGCCGCCTCGGCGACTCCTCCGCGGAGATCGGCAACGTCATCAAGGTCATCACGTCGATCGCCGAGCAGACCAACCTCCTCGCCCTGAACGCGACGATCGAGGCGGCCCGCGCGGGCGAGGCCGGCAAGGGCTTCGCCGTCGTGGCGTCGGAGGTCAAGGACCTGGCCCAGGAGACGGCCCGCGCCACCGAGGACATCTCCCGCCGCGTCCAGGCGATCCAGGCCGACACGACCGGCGCGGTCACCGCCATCGAGCAGGTGTCGGCGGTCATCGCCCGCATCAGCGACTTCCAGACCACGATCGCGTCCGCCGTCGAGGAGCAGACCGCGACGACGTCGGAGATGAGCCGCAGCGTCACCGAGGCCGCCACGGGCACGGGCGAGATCGCGCAGAACATCACCGGTGTCGCCGAGGCGGCCCGCCTGACCAGCGCCGGGGTCACCGAGTCGGAGCAGGCGACCGCCGAGCTGGCCCGCATGTCCGGCGAACTGACCGACCTCGTCGGCACGTTCCGGTATTAGACGATGTTGTACCGGCCGGCGCGCTCCTGACCGGCGCGGCACGAGCAGGCGCCACCGAAGGTCAGCGCAGGACGAGCTGGCGCCACCGAAGGTCAGCGCGTCGTCGTACGCGATCCGCCCCATACCTCGACCCAACCGTCCGGGCGGCGGTCCGGGCATGGGAGAGTGCACCACCTCACAGCGCCGCTTTGTTAGCGTGCGGGGCATGGTGCCGAGGTTCCTGGTGTTCGACCTGTTCCACACGTTGGTCGACGGCGCGGACGCCGAACGGGACCGGGTCGTCGGCGAGATGGCCGTCATGATCGGCGTCGACCCGTCGGCGTTGCGGCGGGCGTACCGCGACACCTGGGACGAGCGGCTCACCCGCTGGAGCGTCGAGGAGACCATCCGGATCCTCGCCGGGCGGCTGGGCGCCGACCCGGCCGAGGAGGCCGTCGCCCGCGCGGCGGTGCACCGGCGGGCGCTCGCCCGGCGCGTCCTGGAAGCCGTGCACCCGGCCACGCTGGACGCCCTCGACGGCCTGCGGGCCGCCGGCGCCCGGCTCGCGCTGGTGAGCAACGCGACGTCGGAGGCCGCCGAGGCATGGCCCGCCTGCGCGCTCGCGTCCCGCTTCGACGTCGCCGTCTTCTCCAGCGTCCTCGGCGTCGGCAAGCCCGACCCGCGGATCTACCTGGCGGCCGCCGACGCGCTCGGCGCGGCCCCCACCGACTGCGTGTACGTCGGCGACGGCGCGGACGGCGAGCTGGCCGGCGCCGCCGCGGTCGGCATGCGCGTGGTGCGCACCGTCGAGCACAAGGACACCGACCCCACCTGGCCCGGCCCCGTCATCAGCGCCCTGCGCGACCTCACCGACCGCCCGGTGTGACCCGCTTCGAGCTAGTCGCCGGCGAGGTGGTGCTCGACGGAGGCGACCTTCTTGTCCAGGGCACCGGTCACCCCCTCGCGCCAGTCGATCTTGATGACGGTGGAGGTGCGGGGGGACTTCGCGTGGACCGCCTCGACCGCGGCGCGGACGACGGCCATCACCTCGTCCCAGGTCTCACCCTCGACGGTGGTGAACATGGCGTCGGTCCGGTTGGGCAGGCCTGAGGCGCGCACGACGCGCACCGCCTCCGCGACGAGCGCGCCGACCTGCGGGCCGGCTCCGAGCGGGGTCACACTGAACGCGACGAGCACCGACATGCGGCCACAGTACCCAGCGGTGCCGCAAAATAGCTCAGCACATGCGCAGAAAGCGGTCCAGGACGCGGGCGCCGAAGAGGAGACCGTCGACGGGGACACGTTCGTCGATGCCGTGGAACAGGGCGGTGAAGTCGAGATCCGGGGGCAGGCGCAGCGGCGCGAAGCCGAGGTGGCGGATGCCGAGACGCTGGAAGGACTTCGCGTCGGTGCCGGCCGACAGCATGTACGGCAGCAGGCGCGCGTCCGGGTCCTCGGCGGTGATCGCGGCGGCCATCGCGTCGACCAGGGTGCCGTCGAAGGTGGTCGACACCGGCGGCATGGACTTCCACTCGCGGCTGACGGACGGGCCGACGACGGCGTCGACCTCGCGCAGGAACGCGTCCTCCCGGCCGGGCAGCATCCGGCAGTCGAAGATCGCGGAGGCCGTCGACGGGACCACGTTGTCCTTGTACCCGGCGGAGAACATGGTGACGTTCGCGGTGTCCCGCAGACCGGCGCCGATCATGCGGGCGACGGACCCCAGCCGGCCGAGGACGGCGGACGGGTCGTCGGCGTCGAACGGCACGCCCGTCAACGCGCTGACGCCGTCGAGGAAGTCGCGCACCGGCGGGGTCAGCACGAGCGGGAACTCGTGCGCGTCCAGGCGGGCGACGGCCGCCGCGAGCCGGGCGACCGCGTTGTCGGTGTGCAGCAGCGAGCCGTGGCCCGGGGTGCCCCGGGTGGAGAGCCTGAGCCAGCCGACGCCCTTTTCCGCGGTTTCGACGAGGTACGCCCGCACACCGTCCGCGACGGTGAGCGAGAAGCCGCCGACCTCGCTGATCGCCTCGGTGACGCCGTCGAACAGGTCGGGCCGGTGGTGCACGAGCCACCCGGCGCCGTTGACCCCGCCGGCCTCCTCGTCGGCGAGGTACGCGAAGACGAGGTCCCGCGGCGGCACGACCCCGTCACGGCCGAAGCGGCGGGCGACGGCGAGGCTCATCGCCGCCATGTGCTTCATGTCGACGGCGCCGCGGCCCCACACGTACCCGCCGGACACCTCCCCGGAGAAGGGGTGCACCGACCATTCGGACGGCTCCGCCGGCACGACGTCGAGGTGGCTGTGGACGAGCAGCGCTCCTCGTTCCGCGGAAGCACCCGGCAGTCGGGCGATGACGTTGCCGCGGCCGGGCGCGCCCGACTCCACATACGTGGTCTCGTAACCCGCGTCCTCGAGGCGCTCCGCGACGTACTCGGCGGCGAGCCGCTCGCCGCGGGTGCTCTCCGGCGAGCCGGTGTTGGTGGTGTCGAACCGGATCAGCTCACTCGCCAGCGCCACGACCTCGTCCACGCGCACGACGGTAGCTCTTCGGCGGCCCGCCGCGGAACTGAAGGACTTCCCGCGGAGTCGGTCCGGCCGCTGGACACGGGTCCGGCAGACCGTGTCGGGTGACCGGGCAGAACGTGTCCACGGCCGGTGACAGTGCGGCCTCGCCGCGGTGATGGTGGAACGGCTGACGACGCGATAGGAGCGCACATGGTGACCCGCAGACGAACCTTGCTGGCCTTGGCGGCCGGCGCCCTCGCGCTCCCCGTCGCAGTGACGACGGGCGTCACGACGAGCCCGGCGAGCGCGACGAGCCCGGCCGCCGGGTGGTCCGGCGCGTGGGCGGGCGTGACCGACACCAGCGCCCCGGCGACCACCCTCGCCCAGGTGCGCACCATCATCGGCGCCGACGCCGGCGCGGCCGCGGCCCTGACGGGCAAGGGCGTCGGCGTCGCGCTCATCGACACCGGCGTCGCGCCGGTGCCGGGCCTGCCCGCCGCGCAGATCGTCAACGGCCCCGACCTGTCGTTCGAGTCGCAGGCGCCGGGCCTGCGGTACCTCGACACCTACGGCCACGGCACGCACATGGCCGGGATCATCGTCGGCGACGACGCCGAGTCGGGGGCGAAGGGCCTCGCGCCGCAGGCGAAGCTCACCTCGATCAAGATCGGCACGGCGCGCGGCGCGGTCGACGTGACGCAGATGATCGCCGCGGTCGACTGGGTCGTGAAGCACCGCAACGACGACCCGGCCAACCCGATCCGCGTCATCAACCTGTCGTACGGCTCCGGCGGCAACCCGCCGAACTGGACCGACCCGCTGCAGTTCGCGGTGGAGAAGGCGTGGCAGGCGGGCATCGTGGTCGTCGCCGCGGCCGGCAACAACGGCAACACCACCCTGAAGCTCACCAACCCGGCGATGGACGAGTGGGTCCTCGCCGTCGGTGCCACCGCGACCAACGGCACGGCCGCGACCAAGGACGACACCCTGGCCACGTTCACCAACCTGGCCGTCGGCGGCAACCAGGTCGACCTGCTCGCGCCGGGCACGTCGATCGCGTCGCTGCGCGACCCGGGCTCCAACATCGACAACAGCTACCCGTCGGCGCGCGTCGGCAGCACCCTGTTCAAGGGCAGCGGCACCTCGCAGGCGACCGCGGTCGTGTCCGCGGCGGCGGCGCTGCTGCTGCAGGCGAAGCCGTCCGCGACCCCGGACCAGGTGAAGGACTGGCTCATCAAGGGCGGCACATACCTGCCGACCGGCAAGGCCGGCACGATGGGCCTGCTGGAGCTCAACGTCAACGGCGCGCTCGCCCGCACCGGCACCGCGGTGACGAAGCCGACCTGGAACACGTCCAGCGGCATCGGCCTGTTCGAGGTGTCCCGCGGCACCAGCCACGTCGTCCTCGACGGCACCTCACTGGCCGGCGAACGCTCCGTCTGGGGCCCCCTGACCTCGCTGCAGTGGGCGTCGAAGTCGGCCGCGCAGACATCCTGGTCCGGCGGCACCTGGATGGGCTTCAAGATCGCCGGCGACGCGTGGACCGGCACGTCCTGGGCGTCGAAGACGTGGGCGCCGGCGACCTGGTCCTCGAGCCCGTGGGTGAGCGGCGCGACGTGGACGGACCCGGCGTGGACCGGCCGCACGTGGTCGGGCCGCACCTGGTCGGCGGGCACGTGGTCCGGCCGCACCTGGTCCAGCGACGACTGGTCGGCGACCAGCTGGTCCTAGTCACGATGGATGGTGGTGTACTGACTGAGCACGGTCGCCCCGGCACACAGCCAGAACACCACCTCCCAGCGCTGGAACAGTGCCACCATCGCCGCCACGAACAGCAGCGCCGGCACCAGCGCCACGGCGTTCCGCCATCGCCTCATCCCCATCAATCATACCGGCACGATAGGCAATACGTCCACCGGTACTCCCGGACGCCGGGACCGCATTGATTTTTTATATAGATTCTCGATACAGTTCGGTGGTGAGGAAGGCACAGGTCGACGCGCTGACCACGCTCATCGAGGACTTCAACACGCTGTTCATCCGGCTGCCGATGGTGCAGCGGCTCGGGTTCAGCTCGCTGTCGGTGGTGCACACGCTGTCGCGGCGCGGGCCGATGCGGCTCACCGCGCTCACCGCCACCGAGCAGCTCACCCAGCCCGCCATCACCAGCCTGGTGCAGCGCCTGGAGGAGGACGGCCTCGTCGAGCGGCGGCCCGACCCGAGCGACGGCCGGGCCGTCCTCGTCAGCCTGACCGACGCCGGCGCGGAAGTCGTCCGGTCCCGGCACGGCAACCGGGTCGACCGGCTGGCCGAGCTCATCGCGGAGCTCGACACCACCCAGCAGGACGCGATCGCCAGGGCCATGCCGGCGCTGCGGCGCATCATCGACCTGGGGGCGACGTGAACCTTGTCCAGCAGCCGATCCACGTGCCCGACGAGGTCCTCGACGACCTCCGGGCCCGGCTCAGGCAGACCAGATGGTCCCGGCAGACCGGCAACGACGACGGCTTCTACGGCGTCGCGCCCGCGCAGCTGCGGGCGCTCGTCGAGCACTGGGCCGACGGGTACGACTGGCGCGCCGCCGAACGCGCCATCAACGCCTACGAGCACTACCGCGTCGACGTCGGCGGCGTGCCCGTGCACTTCATGCGCCGGCCCGGCGCCGGACCGGCCCCGAAGCCGCTGATCCTGTCGCACGGCTGGCCGTGGACGTTCTGGCACTGGTCGAAGGTCGTCGACGCCCTCGCCGACCCGGCCGCGCACGGCGGCGACCCGGCCGACGCGTTCGACGTCATCGTGCCGTCGCTGCCCGGCTTCGGGTTCTCCACGCCGCTGACCGGCCGGCCGGACATGAACTTCTGGAAGATCGCCGACGTCTGGCACGAGCTGATGACCGGCGTCCTCGGCCACGAGCGCTACGCGGCGGCCGGCTGCGACGTCGGCGCGCTCGTCACCGGGCAGCTCGGCCACAAGTACGCGGACTCCCTGTATGGCATCCACATCGGCTCGGCGCTGAAGCTGACGTTCTTCAACGGCGACCGGGCCTGGGACCTCTCCGGCGGCAACCCGATCCCCGACGGCCTGCCGCCGCAGGTGCACGCGCGGATCGTGGCCCTGGAGCGGCGCTTCGCCGTGCACCTCGCCGCGCACCTGCTGGACCCCGACACGCTCACCTACGCGCTGGCCGACTCCCCCGCCGGCATGCTCGCCTGGGTGCTGCGCCGCTGGAGCATGTGGTCGGACAGCGGCGGCGACGTCGAGTCGGTCTTCCCCCGCGACGACCTGCTCACCCACGCCACCATCATCTGGGCGGGAGGCTCGATCGGGAGCTCGATCCGCACGTACGCCAACAACAACCGCTATCCGTGGCAGCCCGTCCACGACCGGTGGCCGGTCGTCGAGGCCCCGACGGGCATCACCTTCGTCGGCCACGAGAACCCGCCCGGGGTCACCACCGCACGGGAGCGTGTCGAGCAGTTCCTCGGCAGCGACCGGGCGCCCTGGTACAACCACGTGAACGTCACCGCCCACGAGCGCGGCGGGCACTTCATCCCGTGGGAGCTGCCCGGCGAGTGGGTCGCCGACCTGCGCCGCACCTTCCACGCGTAGCCTCGCCGGTATGGCACGGGTACTGGTGACCGGATCGACCGACGGGATCGGGCTGGAGACCGCGGCGCAGCTGCTGCGGCTGGGGCACGACGTGGTCCTGCACGCTCGGGACGGCAAGCGGGCCGCCGAGGCGGGGCTGCCGGGTGCGCCGGTCGTCGTCGGGGACCTCGCGAGCCTCGCGGAGACGAAGGCCCTCGCGAGGGACGCCGGGGCGTTCGACGTGGTCGTCCACAACGCCGGCATCGGCGGGCAGGACGAGCGGCGGAGCACCGTCGACGGCCTCGAGCGGACGTTCCAGGTCAACGTCCTCGCGCCGTACGTGCTGACGGCGCTCATGCCGCGGCCCTCGCGGCTGGTCTACCTCACCTCCGGGCTGGAGTCGGTGGGCGTCGCAGACCTCGACGACCTGCAGCACGAGCGGAAACCGTGGCACGGCATGCAGGCGTACAGCGACTCGAAGCTGCTCGACGTGGCGCTCGCGTTCGCCGTCGCGCGGCTGTGGCCGGGAGTGCTCAGCAACGCCGTCGACCCTGGCTGGATCCGCACGAAGCTCGGCGGGCCCAACGCCACCGACGACCTGCCGGAGGGCGCCGAGACGCAGGTGTGGCTGGCGACCGCCGACGATCCCGCGGCGACGGTCACCAGCCGCTACTTCAAGCGCCGCACCGATCTGGAGGCCAACCCGGCCGCGTACGACCGGGCGGTCCAGGACGGCCTCCTCGCCGCGTGCGCGTCCCTGTCGGGCGTGACGATCCCGTCATGAGCGGGGAGCCGGAGCCCGGCCTGGACACGCTGCCGGGGATCGGCGCCCCGGCGACCAGGGCGCTGCACCACGCCGGCTACACGTCGCTGCGCGACGTCGCCGGTGTCCCCCGTGGGCAGCTCGCCGCGTTGCACGGCGTCGGGCCGAAGGCGCTGCGGATCCTGCAGGAGGCGCTGGAGCGGCACGGCCTCGGCCTGGGCCCCGATCGAGACCCAAGCTGAGACCGTCACCCGGCCGTCACCAGGTGACGACGGTGCCGTCGCGGTAGCCGACCCGGCGCGGGCCGATCTGCGCCGGGCGTTCGACGAGCACGCACACGTCCTCGCCCGGCCACCACCAGCCGGCGGCGCGGGCGAGCGCGGCCCACTCGTCGAGCAGCGCCGCGTCGTGCGGCCGGTAGCGGGCCAGGCCCAGCTTGCGCACGATGTCGTAGACGCCGATCCAGGTGGCGTCCTGCTGGCCGTACCAGCAGACCGGCACCGTCCTGGGTGGACCGTCCCTGGTGGTGAGCGCGGACCTGACCGGCCACGCGAGGCCCTCGGCGAGCGGCGACCGCAGCGACCGCTGCAGCACCTCCAGCAGCGGCACCCCGGCGCCCAGCGCCTGCGTCGGCGCCGGGAGCACCGGCCAGGGCTTCTTCGCCGCGGCGGTCAGGTCGGCGTTGGCGGTCGACCCGTCGAGCGCGGCGCGCAGCCGGCCCAGGCCGGTGGCGATGTCACCGGCGACCGGCGGTGTCCCTTGTGGACGGCGGGCGCGGACCCACGACAGCAGGTCCTCGTGCGTCGGCATGCCGGTGAGCAGCGGCAACGCCTGGCTCGGCGAGTCGACCCAGCGGAACCTGGGCGCACGGCGATGCTGCCGGCGATAGAGACCGGCGATGAGATGTTCGGTGGTTTCCCGGTCGGCCGGCGCGGTGGACCAGCCCACCTGGCGCCATTCTTGGAGGATCGGCTCCGCCCGGAGCCACAGGTCGAACACGCGGTCGGACGGGCGGAACGAGGTGGCAGCGGCGGCACGCCGCGCCGTGGCGGTCAACGCGCGAGGGCGGACGCGCCCTTCCGGTGAGTGCGGATCATGTCGTCCATTGTGGGGGCACATCGGCGATGGCCGCAACCCCCGGCGGTCACAGCCTGACGAGGCCCGCCCCGGTGGGGGTGAAGCCGCACGCGTCGAGGTAGAAGCCGCGCAGGTGATCCTCGAAGTCGACGTGCAGCCACTCGCAGCCGCCGGCCCGCGCGCCCTCGACGGCGGCGGCGACCAGCCCCGTCCCGACGCCCCTGCGCCCCCGGGCGGCCGCGACGACGGTGTCGAGCACGAACGCGTGACACTCGCCGTCCCAGGCGACGTTGACGAACCCGACGAGCGTCCCGGCCGAGCGGGCGCAGACCCAGCCGAGGCTGTGCCGGTTGACCCGGGCCCACCACGCGTTGCCGGTCGGCGGGTGCCCGAAGCCTTCCGCGTGCAGCGCCTCGACCTCCGCGTCCGTGAACGCGCCCCGCCACGTGAAACCCACCCCGGTCACCGCCACGGACGGGACCCTACACCCGGCTATGCTGCGTGGATGTCCTTCCGCCAAGGATCAGGGCGGCTGTGCCTGGACTTCGTCCACACGCTGCGGGACCGTGGCACCGGCAGCCCCGCCGAGGATCTGCCCGACGGCCCGGCGCTCGCCGCGTGGGTCCGGCAGGTCGGCCCGGTCGCGCCGCCGCCCGGCAGCAGCGTGCCCGCGGCGATCCTCGCCGGCGCGCGACGCCTCCGCGAGGCGGTCCACGCGCTCGTCGTCGCGGGCCCGCAAGGGGCGACCGCCGCCGTGCGGGACGCGGTCAACGACGCGGCCGCCCGGTCGGTGCCGGTGCCGTTCCTGGACGCCGCCGGCGCGGCGCGCTGGCAGGCCGCGGACCCGGTGACCGCGACCCTGGCACTGGTCGCCCGCGACGCCCTCGACCTCGTCTCGTCGCCGGCCGCCGGGCGGGTGCGGGCGTGCGCGGATCCGGCGTGCGGGGCCCTGTTCCTGGACGCGTCCGCACGGGGACCCGCCGATGGTGCTCGGCGGACCCGTGCGGCAACCGCGCCCGGAAACGCCAGGTGCGCGACACACACGCCGACGCACCGGCCGGCAAACCGCACGCCGGCGTGAACGGTCCGGCGTGCGACGGACCCACCGATCCACCGCACGCCGGACTCGCCGGCGCACCGCACGCCGGGCTCACCAGCGCACCGCACGCCGGGCTCGCCGACGCGCCGCACGCACGGCTCAGCCGTGGACCGCGAGCAGGGCTCAGTCGTGAACCGCGCGCAGGGCTCAGCCGTGGACAGCGCGGCGGGTGAAGTCCTCGACGGTGCTGTCGAAGAGCACGTCGGACACCTGGGTCAGCAGGACCCGGACGGTGCCGGTCGCGGGACTGTTGCTCCACGACGTGCCGTAGCCGCCGTCCCAGCCGTAGGTGCCGTCTGCGTGCACCGCCATGCCGTAGCCCCAGCCGTGGCCGCCGAGCAGGAACCCACCGCCCTCGATCTGCGCCGGGGTCAGGCGGTTGACCGTCATCGCCCGCAGTGCGGGTCCACTGTGGAGCATGAACCGGCCGAACGCCACCACGTCGTCCACAGTGGACGCGAGCCCGGCGGCGCCGTCGGGGAACGCGGGCTCCCGGGCCCAGTCCGCGGCGGTCGCGACGTCGGTCTGCCGCTCGCCCCCGAGGTACTGCGCCGGCAGCCGCTCGGCCCGGTCCCGCGGCAGCGAGAAGCCGGTGGAGGTCATGCCGAGCGGTTCGAAGAGCCGCTCGCGCAGCACGTCGCCGAGCGGCATGCCGGCCGCCCGTGCCACCAGCACCCCCAGGACGTGGCCGCTGCTGTTGTACGCCCAGCGCTCCCCCGGCTGGAACAGCAGCGGCAACGTCGCGAACCGGCGCATCCACTCGTCGACGCCGTGCGGGGTCCTCGGGTCGGGCCGCGCGATGGTCAGGTCGAGCGCTTCGGCGGCCCGGACCACCGGATACGGCGGGTTCACCGGCGGCTCCGCGGCCGGGTCGAGCAGCAGCCCGTGCCCCATCCGGTAGGTGAGCACGTCCTCGACCGTGATCGCCCGCCGGGCCGGCACCGTGTCGTCGACGTCGGCGTCGAGCCTGCGCAGCACCCGCGGCCCGGCGAGCTCCGGCAGCAGCCGGTCGACAGGCTCGTCCAGGGCGAGCAGCCCGTCCTCGACCAGCATCGTCGCGACCGCCGCGACCATGGGTTTCGTCACCGACGTCAGCCGGAACGGCGTGTCGCGGCGCATCGGCACCGCGTCCGGCCCGGTCGTCGTCGCGCCCAGCACCTCGACCCGGACCGGGCCGTCCGCACCGGTGACCGCGGCGACCAGCCCCGGCACGGCCCCACGCTCCACCAGGGTGGGCAAGCTCCCGTACACCTCATCCATCACCTCACCTTATGGTGGTCCCCGTGGAAACGTCCCTGACCGCAGCGGTCGACGCGTTGCGCCGGTCCGGCCTGGAGCCGGTGGTCCGCCAGGCGCCGCGTCAGTGGTCGGCGAGCCCGGTCGAGCCCGGCGCCTGGGTGCGGATGCCGGGCGACGAGGCGTACGCCGTCGTGACCGTCGCCGACATCCGGCCCGGCGAGCGCGTCGGCGACTGGGAGGAGGTCCGCACCCTGCCGGACCCGACGGCGGTCCTCGGGTTCACCGCCGCCTTCTACGAGCGCCGCCCCGACGCCGCCACGCTGCCCCTGGAGCACGGCGACCCGGTCGCGGTGCCGTCGGGGCAGTTCCACTCCGTGTTCCCCGAGGACGTCGTCGCCGCAGTCGAGGACTGGGCGCAGTGGGAGGCGACCTGGGCCGTCGTCCCCGCCGTCGAGCCCGCGAGCCGCCGCCGCGCCCGGCTGCAGCGCCTCGCGACGTCGAAGCTCACCTCCGGCACGGTCCCCGTCGACATCGCCCTCGACCCGATGCTGCTGTCGATGCTGTCGCCGGAGCAGGCCGAGGACCTCGACGAGACCGTCGCCGGGCTGTTCCTGCCCGGGATCCGATGGTGGTTCCCGCGCGACCGCACCGGCGGCCGGTTCGCCGGGCGGACGCAGGTGCTGCTGCGGGAGCTCGTGCCGCCGTCGACCGCCGCGGGGAAGGGCATCTGGCTCGCCGTCGGCACCGCGGCGGGCGGCGGCCTGCGGGCCGGTCTCGGGCGGTTCGCCGGCAGGTCGGCCTACCACCGCTGGGATCGGATGCCGCAGTACTGGCAGAGCCCGGCGACGACCGTGGACGAGCTGTGGGGCGGGCAGGGACCCCGGCTGCAGACGGTGGTCGACGCGCTGCTCAGCGGGCACGCCCTGGAAGCCCTCGACATGTGCGGCGTCACCACCGACCGGGCCACCGCGCGCGTGCTGCAGGGGCTGCCGGAGTGCTTCCGGCTGCGGGAGTGGACCGACAAGTGGACCACGAACGCGACCGCCCTCATGGCGAACGCGGCCCCGTGGCGCTGGGCGGCCTCGCCGCCGGAGCGCCGGCGTCCGCGCCGCCTGGAGACGCTCGGCGGGTTCGGCGCCAGCCGCCGCCCGGGCCTGTTCCTCGGCGCTCCTGAGGGGCCGGCGCACCTGTCGTTCGCGCAGAGCGGCAGCCCGCTCGTCGCGCCGCGCGTCGAGTGGGAGCGCGACCCGGACTTCGACCTGGTCCGCCTGGGCCTCCTCACCACCGGGCAGATCCCGCTGCGCCGGCGGTAGGGCGCGGGCATGACGCCCGCCCGAGCGTCGAGCACCCGCCGCTGGGAGCGCAACGCCGCCGCCCGCGCCCGGCTCGACCTGCCGTAACCTCGGCGGCGCGGTAGGGTCGTCACGATGACCGACTGGATCTTCGCCGTCATCGACCACCTGGGGCCTGTCGGGGTGGGGCTGCTCATCGCCCTGGAGACGCTGGTCCCGCCGATCCCGTCGGAGCTGATCCTGCCCCTCGCCGGGTTCCGCGCCCGGGCGGGCGCCATGCACCCCGTCCTCGTCTGGCTGTGCGCGACCGCGGGTGCCGTCGGCGGGTCGCTGGTGCTGTACTGGATCGGCGCGCGTCTCGGGTACGAGCGGCTGCACCGCCTCGCCGGGCGGCGCTGGTTCCTGCTGACCGGCCAGCGGGACCTGGAACGCGGCCGGCGGCTGTTCCAGCGGCACGGCTCCTGGTTCGTGGCCCTGTCACGGTGCGTCCCCGTGCTGCGCAGCCTGGTGTCGATCCCGGCCGGCGTCGAGCGGATGCGGCTGCCGAGGTTCGTGCTGCTGACCACCGCCGGGTCCGGCGTGTGGAACGCGCTGTTCATCGGCGCCGGCTGGATGCTCGCCGAGCGCTGGCACGAGGTCGAACGCTACAGCGCCCCCGCCGGCACCGTCGTCGGCGTGCTGCTGGCCGCCGGGGTGGCGACGCTCGCCGCCCGCAAGCTCCGCACGTCCTGACGGTCGCCGGGAATTTCGCCGGCACCCCGGGCGTCTGCACCTGGAGAGCACCGAGTGAACGGAGTGACAGGTGGCGGGCAACATCGTGGCGTGCGCGTCCTGCGGCAAGCGCAACCGGGTCCCGGCCGCGGCGACCGGCAGACCCGCCTGCGGCAGCTGCGGGGCGAAGCTCCCGTGGATCGCCGAAGCGGGCGACGCCACGTTCGCCGAGGTGGTGGAGCGCTCCACGACCCCGGTCCTGGTCGACCTGTGGGCCACCTGGTGCGCCCCGTGCCGGGCGGTGAGCCCCGCCCTGGAGCAGGTCGCCGCCGAGCTCGCCGGCTCCGTCAAGCTGGTCAAGGTCGACATCGACACCGCCCCCGCGTTGTCCCGCCGCTTCGACGTCCAGGCGGTCCCCACGCTGATGATCATCAAGGACGGCGAGGTCGTCGCCCGCCAGTCGGGCGCGGCCTCCGCCGCGGTCCTGCGCCGGTGGGTCGAGCAGTCCCTCGGCCTGCACTGACCGCACCGCGGCCGGGCCCGTCGCCGCGCCGCGGGCGCCCCGGCATCGCCTCCCACGGCACGCGGTGCTCATGGACCACACCGGCAACGGGCGCCGCGGGAGGCGACGTCGTCGCGGTGCGCTCGTGGCGCTACCGGTCCGCACCTTCGTGCAACTCACGTGTCAGGTGATCGGTCCGATGTCTCTGAACGTCGGAGGTCGGCAGCACGGTCACGAAGGAGCGCGTCATGGCGAAGGACGAGAAGGACAAGGCGACCGAGGAAGCCCCCAAGAAGGGTGGCAAGAAGAAGCTCATCATGATCATCGTGATCGTGGTCGTCGCCCTCGGTGGCGGCGCCGGTGGCTACTTCATGTTCGCGCCGAAGAAGGCGGCGGCCGAGGCGCCCCTCGTCGCCGGTGTCGTGGTGCCGCTGGACGCGGTCACGATCAACCTGGCCGGCGGGCACTACCTGAAGCTGAAGATGACGCTGCAGGCGACCGACAAGGCCGCCGAGGCCCCGGACGGCAGCAAGGCGCTCGACGCCGCCATCTCCCTGTTCAGCAACATGGACTCCACGGAGCTGCTGACCAACGACGGCCGCGAGAAGTACAAGGCGCAGCTCAAGGAGAAGGTCATCGCGGCCTACACGGCCAAGAAGGAAAAGGAGATCATGGACGTCTACTACACGACGTTCGTGATCCAGTAGACCGATCCAGCAGCACACCGTACGGCCGCCGCTCCGACGTGACGGCAGTTGCACCACCGGTGGGGTCCGTGCTTCGGCACGGGCCCCACCGGTTGCGTCGCCGCGGCTCAGCCGGCCGTGCGGCGCAGCGTGAGATAGGGGACGGCGCCGGGCTCTGGCTCGTAGCGGTCGACCTCGGCGAAGCCGCGCGCCTCGGCGAAGCGGACACCGGCGGCGTTGGCGGCCCACACCACCGTCTCCACGGCGGGCGCGGCGTGCCCGGCGGCCTGCGCCATGGCCCGTTCGTAGAGCGCCGCACCGATGCCACGGCCGCGATACCCGGGCAGCACCCGGACGATCACCGTGGACGCCGCACCGTCAGCGCCGGGCGGCCTGACCGTCGTACACCCGACGAGGACATCATCGTCGTAGGCGACCTCGAGCAGATACTGCCCGACGCGCTCCCGGGCCTCGTCGGACGACATCGCGGCGTCGGGCACGACGGTGTTGTGCACGAGCCGCCAGTCCTCGATGGTGACGTCGTCGCCGACCGGTCCTATCCGCAGATCCGACACGACCGCGACCCTACCCGTCCGCGAACGCGAGCGGTGCCCGGCCGGAAGGCCGGGGACAGCGGGCAGTTCACCGGTCGGGGGGGGGGCTCTGGGGGCGGGGGCGGGCCGGGGGGGGGGGGGGGCGCGGCGCCCCCCCCGGGGCGGGGGGCACC
>NZ_JBEXDG010000092.1:0-27166 GCF_040605635.1 Dactylosporangium sp. NPDC005555 | reverse complement strand
GGGGCTACTCGCTGCTGGAGTTCGAGGTGTACGCCAGCTGACCGGCTGAACGGCACGACAGGGCGCGGGGATCGTCGGCGGTCCCCGCGCCCCGCTACGTCCCGGGCGCTTGCAGGGCGGTGAGGGTGACCGCGACGAGCCGATCCCTGGCGGCCTGTGACGGCATGGTGCTCGCGGCGGCGAGGGCATGCAGACAGAACGCGGCCAGCTCGGCGGCGGGGACGTCGGTGCGGACCTCGCCGGCCCCGGCCGCCGCGTCGATCGCGTCGGCGACCAGTGTGTGCAGGTGCGCGTGGGCGTGCCGCACGTGCGCGGCGCCGTGCAGGGCCGCCGCGTGATCGTGGTCCTGACCTCCGGATGACAGCCGCGCGTAGGTGGACAGCAGCACCTGGAGCCGCTGGCCGGGTCGTGTGGCGCGGGCGGCCGCCGCGGTCAGGTGCTGCAGGTGGTCGGTGACCTGCCGCTCGTGCCAGGCGACGACGATCGCCTCGACGTCGGGGAAGTACTTGTACAGCGTGGCCCGGCCGATGCCCGCGGCCTGCGCGATCTGCGACATCGTCACCCCGGTCAGGCCGTGCTCGGCGACGAGCGCGGCGGTCGCGTCGAGGATCGCGGCGTGCACGCTGCGCCGGTGGTCGTCGATCGTCGCGTCCCACAGTCTCGGCACCCCACCACGATACATCCCGCATCTGCATCGACATTATGTATTGCATCTAGACACTCTGTATCGCAAAATTGCGGGTATGCCTCGTTGGGTGAAGGTGTTCGGCGCTGTCGGCGTCGTCCTCGTGGTGCTTGTCGTGGTCATGCTGCTCAGCGGCCACAGTCCGGGCCGGCACGGCCTGTGAGGCTGCGACGGCTCGGACTGGTCGCACACATCGGAGTGTCGGTCGGCTGGCTCGGCGCGGCCGTGGCGTCCCTGGCGGTCGCCGTGACCGGCCTCGCGGCACGCGAGCCGGCCTTGGCACGGGCCGCCTACCTGGTGCTGGAGCCGGTCGGCTGGTGGACCCTGGTGCCGCTCGGCGTGGCGAGCCTCGTGACCGGGGTCGTGCAGTCGCTGGGGACGAGCTGGGGGCTGGTCCGGCACTACTGGGTGCTGTTCAAACTCATGATGAACCTGTTCGCCGTCGGGGTGTTGCTGCTGTACATGCGAACCCTCGGCCAGCTCGCCGCCCTGGCCCGCTCCGGAGACGCCCCGCGCTCCCCGTCGCCGGTGGTGCACGCCGCGGCGGCGATCGTGCTGCTGCTGGTGGCGCTCGTCCTGTCGGTGTACAAACCACGCGGCCGTACACCGTGGGAGACGTCTGTGCGACGCTGAGCCCGAGGCAAGGGGCAGGGGGCGGGACCGGTGTTGACGGACGCGGAAATGGCCTGGCTCGACCCGGACGACGTGCGCCGGCAGCTGGAAGCTCGCCTGTCGTCGCTGCCGTACGACGAGTATCTGGACTGTGTCGCCGCCTTCCTGCCGCACCTCGACGATGAGGACCGGCTGCTACAGGCGTGTGGAGCTGTGCCGTGGGAGCTGTCGGACGAGGCCCGCTCCGCGGCGGTGGACAGTCTCGTCGAGGGCGTGATGCGCTCCGTCGAGCCCGGCGACGACCTGGCAGATGTCCGGCCGGCGTTGGGAATTCTCGACCGCGCGCGGGTGCATGCGGCGCCCGTCCTGGACGAGCCGGTCATGCGCCGTGCGGGGCCGGACGATGTGGCGACCGTTCTGGGACTCCTGGACGAGGCCGTTGCGTGGCTGCGTGGGCGCGGGTCGCGGCAATGGCTGCTCTGGCCGCGCGAACGGGACATGGTCGCGGCCTGCGTGTTCCGTGGCGAGGTGTGGCTGCTGGACACCGCTTCCGGCGCCGCCGGGACCGTCACGCTCACCGCGAAGCCCGACCCGGGCCGGTGGGACGATCAGCGGGACGTGAACGCCACACACCTGTCCCGACTGGTGGTGCGGCGGGACCACGCCGGGCGGGGCATCGGCGGGCAGATCCTGCGTTGGGCACGGATCCGCGCGTACCGGCACGGCGACTTCTTCGTGCGGATCGCCGCCTGGCCGACCAGCTCGCGCCTGCACGAATACCTGTCAGGGCAGGGGTTTCGGTACCTGACGCACGAGGCCGGCCCGCTGGCCACGTCCCGGGCGCTGTTCATGTGCAGGGCGCTGACCGGCGGCGCGCCCGCACCGTTCGCCGACGAGGTGCCGCCGGTCCTGCTGGCGACGCACCGCGAGGACCGCGAGCCCCACGAGGCCGGCGACCACGAGCACGTCGTACCGCAGCTGCGACTGGAATCGGGGGACGCGGCCCGGCTGATGCCCGGCCACCGGCACCGGCTGTGGAACGCCGGCGGCTGGAAGCTCCAGGGTGCCGAGGTCAGGCAGTGGCATCCGGGCGAGCCGGTGACAGCCGTGGACGGGCTGGAGCTGCGCCCGGGCACCGAATACGTGCTCACCCACCTGCCCGGCGACCCGTGCGCCGTCGAGGTCGTCGCGATCGTGCGCGGGATGCTGTAAGCGGTCAGCGGGGCTTGCGGGCGGCCCACCACGCCAGCAGCAGCACCGTCGCGACCTCGGCGAGGCCGAGTAGCCGCTCCACCCCGCCGAGCGGGATCGCCCGCCACCAGCGCACGCCCGTCCACGGCTCGGACACCAGCGCCCACAGGATGGGCGAGAAGCACAGCAGCGACACCACCCCGCCGAGCGCGACCAGCCGGGCGGGGGTCGCGCGCAGCCACGGCGCCGCGGCCAGCAGCGCGCCCGCCGGCAGGCTCAGGAACGCGACCAGGCTCGCCACGCGGTGGATGTCGCCGCTCATCGACGGGCCGGCCGCCCAGTTGTGCTTCTCGAACCAGACCACGCCGACGAGCCCGGCGACCCACAGCAGCAGCGCCACCGTCGCCCCCGGGCGCAGCAGCAGCCCGGCCCGCCGCAGCGCGACCACCACGGTCAGCGACCCGGCGGCGAGCAGCAGCGTCGCCACGTCGAACACCCAGCCGTTGGACAGCAGCGCGTACTGACTGATGGTCCGGCTCGTCCAGTCCAGCTGCGCCGACGGCTGGAGGACGTGCAGCAGGCCGTACATGACGACCGACACCGCCACGCACAGCACACCCACACCGGACAACGCTCTGCTGTTCATCCTCTCCAGACTGCCACGCCGCCGACCGGGTGCCCCCATGACGGCGGCGGAGTGTGCTATCCCGGAGCGATGACGGACGAGTTGCGGGGGCGGCTGGACGAGGCGATCGCGGCCGGGCACCTCGACGGGCTGCACGGGGTCGTGGCGGTGCGCGGCGGTGAGACGGTCCTGGAGCACTACGGCACGGGCGCCGACACGACGTGGAACATCCCGCTCGGTGTGGTCGAGTTCGGGCCGGACACACTGCACGACCTGCGGTCCGTGACGAAGAGCGTGACGGCGCTGCTGTACGGCGTCGCGCTCGGCGAAGGGCGGGTGCCCAACCCCGGGGCGTCGCTGCTGGAGCAGTTCCCGCAGTATCCGGACCTGGCCGCCGACGCCGGCCGCCGGAAGCTCACCGTCGGGCACGCGCTGACGATGTCGCTCGGCCTCGAATGGCGGGAGGAGATCCCGTACGACAGCCCGGACAACGCCGAGATCGCGATGGAGCTGGCGGCGGACCGGTACCGGTACGTGCTGGAGCGGCCGGTCGTCGAGGCGCCCGGCACCCGGTGGCACTACTGCGGCGGTGCCACGGCGCTGATCGGCAAGCTGATCGCCGACGGGACGGGGCAGCCGCTGCCGGAATACGCGCGGGCCAGGCTGTTCGAGCCGCTGGGCATCGAGCACTTCACGTGGATCGAAGGCGCCGACGGGGTGGCGTCGGCGGCGTCCGGGCTGCGGCTCGCACCGCGCGACCTGGCCCGCATCGGCTCGATGATGCTCGCAGAAGGCATGGACCTCGTCCCCGCCGGCTGGCTCCGCACGATGCTCGAGCCGCGCCTGAAGACCGACTGGGACGCCATGTACGGCTACCAGTGGTACCTGGAGACGCTCGCGGAGCGTTCGATCGTGATGGCCGCGGGCAACGGCGGTCAGCGCCTCGCGGTCGTGCCCGAGCTCGACCTGACCGTGGCGATCACGGCCGGCAACTACGACGACCCCGAGCAGTGGCGGACCCCGGCCGCCCTGCTGGAACAGGTGATCCTGCCCGCCCTGGCGTGAGCTATCCTCCGGCTGTGTCGGAGCGTCATGTCATCGGTTTCCTGGTCTCCACCGAGCTGCTGTGGGACCTTGTCGGGTCCGGTCTCGCGCCGGGCGACCTGCTCGACGACGCGGCCGGCGAGGTCGCCGAGCTCGACTTCCACCTCGCGCGGAGCTGGCCGGGCATGACCGCGGAGCGGCTCGCGCGGGACGTGTTCGCCGGGCAGTTGGACGAGGCGAATGCCGGTGACGTGGTCCGCCTGCTCGCTCCGCTGCTCGATGCCGTCGCGTTCCCGGTGTACGGCGAGCAGGCCCTCTGGATCCAGGAGACGATGGCGCTGGACTGGCCGCCGGCGCTGAAGGCGCTGGGCCTGCCCACCCTCGCGGCCCACTGGGAGCAGGGCAACATCGCCTGGCCCTGGCCGCGCGGCACCTCACCCAGGTCGTCGTGGCCGGTCGTGACGGAGCTGCCGCCCGTGGTCCTCGAGGCCGTGCGGGCAGAGTTCGCGGCGTCCGGCTGGCGCTCGGCGCTGGAGGACCTGCCCTACGACGCACTCGAGGTCGACGACCCCGAGGACGTCCGGGAGGAGCTCGCCGAGAACCTCGAGCAGCTGGCCGCCTGGCTCCTCGTCACCCCGGAGCCCGGCCGCCGCTGCGTGGCCCCGGACGGCAACTCGCTCGTCCTCATCATGGACGGCGACATGTGACCGCACGCCCAAGATAGGCGGCGAGCCGGTCCTCGACCGTCGCCGTGCCCGGCACAGGTTGTTGCGGCCCGAACGATCCGCCGGCGGTCCGGGGGAGCGTGCCGTAGATCGCCTTCACGGCCTCCAGCATGCGCCCGGCGACGTCCGGGACGAGGTCGGTGCTCGCGCCGGTCGCCGTGGCCAGGTCCCAGCCGTGGACCAGCATCTCGATGACGACCTGCTCGACCATCCGCCACCCCGGCGCCGGCCCGAACCGCTCCCGCAGCAACCCGGGCCGCCGGAACGCCTCCAGGGTCGCCGCCGCCGCGTCCCGGAACGCGGCGACATGGTCGTCACCGAGATGGTCGGCGTCGAAGTCGCCGCGCGGCGCACCCGTCGCCAGGCCGGTCCACAGCAGGTTCTCCCACACGAGATGCTCCAGCAGCGTCCGCACGTCCCAGCCGGCGCACGGGGTGGGATCAGCGAACCGGTCCCGTTCCACGGCGGCGACGAGCTGTTCCACTGCGGCGAGGACCCGCTCGCAGTCCGCCAGCACCTGCTCGGGATCGCCACCGTCATCGGCCATCGCGGCGATGTCCTCCGCCCGGCCGCCCGGCACCGGGTTCGCCCGCAGCGCCGTCATCAGCCACGCGCCCGGCTCCGCGAGACTCGGCCGGACGGGCCAGCCGTTGATGACGCACAGCAGCTGCCAGTACCGCTCGACGCCCCGGTCCGAGGCGACCTCCAACTGCTCCAGCAGTCGCCGCCTGGCCTCCACGCCGTCTTCTGTGACCTGCAGATCCGTGCTGCGCTGCGTCGGGATCCACGCCTCGACGATGCCCGCCACGACCGGGTCGGCGGCGGGTGAGTCGGGCATGATGCCGTTGTCCGCGGCCTCGGTGACCCGCTCCACCCACAGGGCCGTGAGCCGCTCGACCGCCGCCACATCTTGGTGGTCGTGCTCCCCGGGCGCGTGCTCGGCGGCGTACCCGGCCATCCGCTCGAACGCCGCCCGCAGCTGCGGCGACCGCACCAGCCCGGCCAGCTCGATCCACGCGTCGAGCTGCTCGTCGGTCGGCCGCTCCGGCAGGTCCGGCGTCGCCGCCAGCAACCCGTCCCGGTACGCCGGCACATCGAGGTCCCCGACCGCGTCCACCACGAACCGCTGGACGATCGCGGTGCGCTCCTGCGCCGACAGCCGCGCCAGCCGGGTCAGCTCGGCGAGTTCCTCCGCGGTCGCGTCCCGCCGCGCCACCGACCGCAGCACCGCCTGCTGCAACCGCAACGCCCGGATCTGCGCCTCGATGGCGTCAGCGTGCACCGCCGCCGCCTCACCGAACTTCATCCGGCGGCCGTCGAGCGTAGACCCGACCTCGGTCACCACCCGCGACACCGCCAGGCGCTGCCCAGTCACCCACGTCGTGACCCGGGCAACCTGCCGATCCAGGTCAGCCTTCTGATCATCCGACGACACCTGGGCATACACCACGACAGCGCCGGCGGACGCCGGCCCGGCGGGTTGCTCCACCAGGATCAGCCCGCCCACACGTCGAGCAGGCACAGGAAGCTTGCCCTCCCGGAACCAGCGATACGCCGTTACCGGATGAACCCCTTCCCGCTTCGCCCACTCCTTCAAGTTCACAATTGCATTCAATCGCATACCGATCAGCCAACCGTTGAGTACCCCACCCTGGCGTCTCCCACGATGGGAGAGTCAAGCTCACCACCCGGGCCATCACATGACGTTCGCCAGGACCCCACGGACCGGCTGCGGCTCCGCCAGCTCCGCCACGGCTCGCCAGATGACTCCTGCCGACGCTTGCGACGAGGATTCCCTGACCGAGGACCGGCTCGGTGAGATGCCACGGCCCGCCGCCGGACAGGTCCAGCTTCGCGAGTTCGATGAATTCCCCGGCGTCGCCGTCGACGTCCGCAAGTCTGTAGATGTACAAGGCGACCACCGGGTCGTCTGTACGCACCACGATCGGGGTCGATCGGTGATAGCCGTCCATGGCGACGCCATAGGCGGTGCAGGCGGCAGGGGAACACCAGCCCGGATGACGGCCGGAGTTCAGTGCTTCGCCGATGGACACATCGATGGTGTTCTCGTTCATGTGTTACCTCCGCTACCTCTGCTGCCGGGACGCGGATGTCCCGACTGATGCATGTAGCGTGGTTGATGCAACACTCAGAGCTACAGCCGTGATCTGTTGCCGTTCCGGGCCGGCAACGGTTGGCAACATGTTCGTTGGGGAGCCGATGCACGACTTCGGTGTCACGATGCGGGCGCGGCGGGAGGCGGCCGGGCTCAGCCTGCGCGCGCTCGCGCGTGCCGCCCACGTCGACCCAGGGCATCTCAGCCGGGTCGAAGCTGGTCGCCGACCCGCCACCGGTACGCTCGCGAAGACCATCGACCGCATCCTGGAAGCCGGTGGGGAGCTTGAGGTGCTCGCCGGGCGCGCGGCCGGGCCCGGGTGGTCCATCGGGCCGCGGACGTGGCAGAACGATGACCGGGACGCACTCGCTGACGTCCTTGTCGATACTCGACCGACACCTGCCAACGCTGTCGAGCTGGCGCATCAATGGCTCATCACGGAGCCGGTGCAGCTTCGCGAGATGCGTGCCGGGCGCCGGATCGGCACCTCCACGGTGCAGCGGGTCGAGCGGCGCGTGCATCAGCTCAGACTGCTCGACGACCATGTCGGCGGTGCGAGCACGTTTCCCTTGCTGACCGCGGAGATCGCGGCGACGTCCGACCTTCTGCGACTGAGCACGCACTCCGAGGCGGTGGGGAGGCGTCTGCTGGTCGCGCTCGGTGAGCTCGGCCAGGTCGGCGGCTGGGTTGCCGCCGACCACGGACGGCACGCCGATGCGGAGCGGCTGTACCTCGCAGGCATGCGCGCCGCCCACGCCGGCGGCGACCGCGCCGGTGCCGCCAACTGCTTGTCGAGCCTCTCGTACCAGGTGGCCAACACCGGCGACCCGCGCACCGCCGTGACGCTGGCCCGTTCTGCGTACTGCGGCGCCCAGGGGCATGCGAGCGCCACCACGCTGGCGTTGCTCGGGGAACGTGTCGCCTGGGCGAACGCGAGAGCCGGCGACGACGTCGCCTGTGAGCGCGCGCTCAGCGATGTCGACGGGGCGTACGAACGTCGCCGCCCGGACGACGACCCGGTCTGGGTCTACTGGCTCGACCCAGCAGAGATCGAGGTCATGGCGGGGCGGTGCTGGACGGAGCTCCAGCGACCGTTGCGAGCCGTTCCGATACTGGAGCGGGCGACTGCCCGGTACGGCGATGACGTCGCCCGCGAGACAGCGCTGTACCTGTCGTGGCTCGCCGAGGCCCTTGTTCAGGCGCGCGAGGTCGACCGGGCCGCCGCGATCAGCCTCGACGTCCTCCGGTTGAACGACCGGTCCGGATCGGCCCGCGTCGACCATCGGGTCCGCGCGTTGCGACAGGTGCTCCAACCTCACGGTGGCAACAGCGTCGTCAAGGCGTTCCTCAAGGAAGAAGCGACGCGATCCGGTCGGCCGAGGCGGTGACGGGGGCGGTGCCGTCGATGATCAGGTCGGCGAGGTGCCTGGTCGGGGCGATGTGGGTGATGTACGCGCCGCGCCCGTGCTCCAGATAGCCGCGGAGCACGAGGGCCGGGTCGCGCCCCTCGCTGATCTTGCGCAGGGTCTTGCGGGCGATGGCGACGTCCGGCGGTGTGTCGACGTAGACCTTCCAGCGTGCGGTGGCCAGCGACGGCAGGGCGAGGGCGAAGATGCCCTCCACGACGACCAGCGGCGCGTCCCGGTGCGGCGCGAGCCGGCGCCGCAGGCGGTCGGGGTCGATGGCGGCCGGGTCGCTGAAGTTGACGACGCGGCCGGGAGCGTCGTACCGCGGCAGGCTCGGAGCGAGGGCGGGGTCGTCGTGGTAGCAGTCATCGAGGTGCACGACCGGGGCGCCGAGGAGCGCGGCGATGCTGGTCTTGCCCGAGCCCGCCGGGCCGCCGAGGGCGAGGACCGCGGTCAACTCTCCACGGCCACGCTGTCGACGGTGCCCGTGGCGTCGAAGGTGACCGCGACGACGTGGTCGGTGAGGTGCCGGCCGAGCGTGTAGTCGAAGACGGCGCGGGTGCCGGTTTCGCCGGGGGACAGGCCGACGCGGACCAGGCGCAGCGCCGCGACGAAGGTGGCGGTGTCGGCGTGGAACATGGCGCCCAGCACTTCGGCGGCGCCGTCGAAGTCCAGGTAGTCGTCGAGCGGGGAGTCCTGGCGCATCGCGTGCCGGGCGCGTTCGTCGAAGCCGGCCAGGTCGGCGGCGAACGGGGTGATGTCGTCCGGTGCGGCCGCGTCGAACTCGACGGTGCCCAGCACGGGGTGGACGATGCCGCGGGTGGTCACAGGTCGAACCAGTACCGGCGGACCGGGCCGGACCCGGTGTCGTCGACGCGTTCGAAGATGCCACCGCAGTGTTCGAGGGTTCTGACGGAGCCGGGGTTGTCCGGGGCGCAGACTGCGAGGAGACGGGTCAGGCCGAGCGACCGGGCCTCGTCGAGCGTGCGGGCCAGTGCCCACGTGGCGTGCCCGCGGCGGCGGGCGGAGGGGCGGATGCCGTAGCCGATGTGGCCGGCCCAGCGGACGTATTCGTCGTCGCCCTGGCGTAAGGCGATTCCGCCGAGGACGCGGCCGTCCTGCACGATCCAGCGGTACGTGCAGCTGTGGGTGGTCGTCGACGGAGCGGAGAGCCGGGCGACCCATGCGGCGAACCCGGCGGGCGAGTCGACGTCGTCGGTCGGTCGGAGCCCGAAGCCGTCCTCGTGCGCGCCGGGACCCCACTCGGCGTGGGCGTCGAGCCAGGCGCTGTGCAGGCGGACGTCGGGTCGGACCAGTTCGGGCACATCGGCGACGGTACCCGATGCGGGCGGTCCGGTGGCCGGGGTGGAGAACCTACAGCGCGGGGGTGTCCTCGCCGGGGATGTCGGTGATGTAGCCGACCTGCGGGGCGGCCTGGTCGCGGCACGCGGTGGGGGACATCGGCTCGGAGGTGGTGCCGCCGCGGGTGCCGACGCGGAACGTGCCGGGCGCGCCGGTGCAGGACTCGGCCGTGTACGTGATCGTGGTGCCGTCCGGTGACCAGACGGGTGCGGTTCCGGTGCGGTCGCTGACCTGGTGCTTGCCGGCGCCGTTGGCCTTCATGACCCAGACGGTGTTGTTGTGCACGTACGTGATGCGCGTGCCGTCGGGGGAGAGGCTCGGCTGCGAGTTGACCTGGTCCTCGGTGAGCCGGACGGTGCGGTCGCCGTCGACGGAGTAGATGACGCCGCCGCGGGCGTAGACGTCGGTGCCGGCGGCGTGGGCGGCGGTCCCGCAGAGGAGGCCGGCGAAGGCGGTGAAGCCGACGAGCGTGAGCGTCTTCGTGATCGTCGTGCGGTTCATCCGTGCCCCCTGTGATCCGTCGCGTCCGTGTGACGCTGAGACCATCGGCGCAACCGTCCGGCACCTGAACGGTTCCCGGCCGGAGATTGTGCGGGCTCAGGGCAGGTAGAACGTGAGCAGGTCCGCGGCGACGGGCGGGAACAGTGCCCGCATCAGCTCTGCGTTGGGGCCTGGGTACACGTCGGCGTGCCGCGCGGTCAGGCCGGCGATGCCGTGCGGGCCGAACAGCAGCGGCGCGATCAGGTCCGGCGCGACGCCCGCACCGCCGTGCGACGCCGGCCCCTGCATCGGGCCGCCCGCGACGACCTCGGTCACGACACCGTGCGCTCGCCGCAGCCGTACGTGATGGCGGAAGAACGAAACGATGACGTCGTCGTCCGAGGCGAAGCCGGCCAGCCGCGCCGACAGCACGGGTCTGAGGTGCGACAGCAGCGCCACCACGTCAGGGACCCGCACGTAGTGGTCGGCGGCGTCCGGCTCCCGCGGTGCGAGGTGCGCGGCGAGCAGCTCCTCGCGGTCCTTCGCCTCGAACTCCCCGCCACCGGCCAGCCCGGCGGCGTGGGCGAGCAGCGCCGCGACCGCCGCCGGCTCGGCCGCCGCGACCTCGCCCAGCACGACGCCCTCGGCGGGTGGCGTGACCCTGCCGGTGCCGATCGGCCGCCCGGCCCGCTCCACGACGAGCTGGGTGCTGCCGGAGCGGGCGACGAGCGCGCGCCAGCACGTCGGCGAGTGCGGCATGCTCAGCTCGTGCCGCCGCTGGACGGCGTCCTGCAGCCGCGCCATCGCCTCGATGTCGCCGGGCCCGGCGGCGCGCACCGTGCAGCCGTCGGGCATGACCGGCACGGTGCGCACGGCCCTGCTCTGCGGGATCGGGATGGCGTACTGGTAGCCGAACTGCCGGTAGAAGTACGGGATCCCGACCATCACCTGCAGGAGGTGCCCGCGCCGGGCGGACCGGTCGTGCGCCCACTCCATCAGCGCGCGGACCAGCCCGCGGCCCTCGTAGGCGCGGTCGGTGGCGACGAGCTCCACCTGCCCGGCGGGGATCGGCACGCCGCCGAGCACGACGGTCTCGTCGAGCAGGGTCGCGGTGGACACGACCCGGTCACCGTCGACGACGACCGCGCACGCGTCATACCCGCCGCCGGGATCCTCCATCACGAGCCGGTGGTCCTCGGCGTCGGCGGCCTCGCCGCGGTCCGTGAGCAGCGCCCCGATCTGGTCGAGGTCAGCGGGCCGGGCCGCGCGCAGTTCCATGCCCCCGATTGTCCACACCCGCTCGGGTGCCGTCGACGCGTTTCCCGGCGGCACCGGCCCCCAACGCACCGGCCGCGAACACCGTCAGCACACGCCGCACCACGTCATCGACGCCACCCCGTGATGCGGGTGAGCACCAGGCAGGAGAAGAGGCGCGCGACGTGGCCGCGCCAGCCGGCCGACCCCGGCACCGGATCCCGTTCGGTGCACACGGTGTGGGCCGACAGTTCGAGGACCTCGCGCGGCACCCAGTCGAGCTCGTCCGGCAGCCGCCGCGCGACGAGCAGCTCCTCGATGGCCCGGCGGTGCTCGTCGACCTTCATGCCGTGGTCGAGGGTGGCGAGCTCCCGCACGATCGAGGTGTTGAGCCGCGTCCGGACCCAGTCCCGCAGCGCGAGTTCCGAGGGTGCCGTCACGGGAGGGCCGCGATCAGCTCGTCGAGGACGTCGCGCATGTACCGCAGCGCCGCCCGGTCGTCGATGCGGGGTCCATCGTGGACGGTCAGCCGGGCGGCCTGCGGGATCAGGGTGCGGGCGGCCATCGCGCCGAAGTCGTTCGCGGCCGAAAGGTAACCGAACATGTGCGACGCTTCGGCGGGCCGGTCGAGGGCGGCGGTCATGTTGACGAACTCGATGCAGACCACGCTGGCGGCGACGACGTTGCCCGTGTCGAGGAGTTCGCCGACGTACGCGCGCAGCAGCCGCAGCGCCCGTGGCCGCTCGCCGCGCCGGAAGGCGGAGCGGGCCTCGGCGGTCGTGTTCGCCGACAGCGTGCCGGGCGGGACGTCGACGCCCGCGGCCTCGTCGAAGTAGCGTTCGGCGTCGGTGGAGCGGCCCTGGAACGCGGCCGAGTACGCAAGGGTCTGCAACGCCCAGTGCAGCAGGGTCGGCGGCCCGCCGGCGCGGTGCCGGTCCGCGAGCGCGCCGACGGCGGCGTCGACGTGCGCGAAGCCCCCGATGCCCAGCAGCGTCCCCGCCGACGCCAGCTCCAGGAACGCCGCCAGGTCAGGCTCGCCCTGCCGGTGCAGGTCGGCGACCGCGTCGGGCAGGCATCGCCGCAGCGTTTCGCCGTCGCCGCTCGTGTACGCGTCCGCCCAGCGGCGCAACGGCCCCTCGGACGCGCCGTAGCGGTCGGCGGCCTCGCGGTAGCCGTCGGGGTTCGCGTTCTGCGTGTGCCGCTCCGCGACCCACAGCAGCCAGAACGCGCGCAGGTCCGGGTCGCCGGCGGTCGTCATCGCCAGGATCAGCTCGGCCCAGTCGCCGAGCTCCTGGCGGCCCCGCAGCGGCAGCTCGGTGACGAGCGGCCGGACCAGCGCGTCGGCGAGGCCGGCGTCGCCGGTCGTCCGTGCCCACGTGACCGCGGCGCGGAGGTTCGGCCACAGCTCGGCGAGGCGCTCGACGCCGCTCGCCTCGCCGGGGCCGGCAAGCATGCCGTGGATGCCGGCGACCTCGCCGGCGCACCACCGGGCGTGCCGGCCGGCGACGACGTCGGCGGCGCCCCGCTCGCGCAGGTGCCCCGCGGCGAACTGGCGCACGGTCTCCAGCAGGCGGAACCGCCGCCCGGCCGGCCCGAACGCGACGGTGACCATCGACCGGCCGACGAGGTCACCGAGCACGCCGTCGGCATCGGGCACCTCGGTGACGGCCTCGGCGGCACGGAGGTCGAAGGGGGCGGCGAAGACCGACAGCTCCCGCAGGAGCGTCTGCTCGTCCTGGGTGATCAGGTCGTACGACCACTGGATCGCCGCCCGCAGCGTGCGGTGCCGCGCCGCGCCGACCCGCCGGCCGCCGACCCCCAGGAGGTGGTCGTCGAGGCGGGCGACGAGGTCCTCCGGGCGGTGGCTGACGGTGCGGGCCGCGGCCAGCTCGATGGCGAGGGGGATGCCGTCGAGCCGGCGGCAGAGCTCGTCGACGGCCGCCCGATGGGCGAGGGCGTCGTAGGTGCGGTCGGCGGCGACGGCCCGGGCGTGGAAGAGCTCCGCGCCGGCGGCCGCGTCGAGGGGCCCGACGACGAGGACCTGCTCACCGGCGACGGCGAGCCGCTCCCGCGACGTGGCCAGGACCCTGACCTGCGGGCAGCCGTCGACGACGGCCTGCGCGAGGGTGGCCGCGCCGTCGAGGACGTGCTCGCAGTTGTCGAGGACCAGCAGCGCACGCCTGGCCCGCAGGGCGGTGACGATCGACTGGGTAACGCTCTGCCCCGGCCGGTTGGCGGCGCCGATCGTGTCGGCGACCGCGAGGGGTACATCCGCCGGCGCCGCGATCCCGGCGAGCTCGACGAACCACGCTTCGCGCTCCTGCCCGCGGGCGGCGGCGAGGGCCAGCTGGGTCTTGCCGATCCCGCCCGGCCCGACCAGGGTCACGACCGGCGCCCCCGCCTCGGCGACCGCGCGCAGGTCCGCGTCGCGGCCGATGAGCCTGCCGACGGCCAGCGGCAGCGTCGAGCCCCGCGCCTCCGGACTGTGGACCGCCGTGTCGAGGAGGGTGGCGTCGTGGCCGAGGATGCGGGCCTCGAGGTCACGCAGGGCCGGCCCCGGCTCGACACCTGCCTGGTCGACGAGGTGGTGGCGGGCGCGCCGGTACGCCGCGAGGGCGTCCGCCTGACGGCCCAGCCGGTACAGCGTCGTCATCAGCAGACCCCACGCGCTCTCCCGCAGCGGGTGCTGCTCGGCGAACTCGGCGAGCGCCCCGGCGGTCCCGCGAGGGTCGGCCCCGGCGCGGCGCTCGAGGTCGGTCTCGACCGTCGCCAGCCACTGCTCGGTGAGCCCCGCGACCGCGGCGGCCAGCCCCGGCGCGTCCAGCCCCGCCAGGGGCGCCCCGCCCCAGTGGGTGAGCGCGGTGCCCGGGTCGCCGTCGCGGGCGTGCCGCTGGAACCGGGCCACGTCGACCGCGTCGGGTGCCACGTCGAGCCGGTACGCGTCGCCGACCCGGGCGATCGCGTCGGCGCCGAGACCCTTGCGCAGCTGGGCGATGTGCCACTGGAGGGTCTTGTGCGCGGTGCGGGGCGGCTCGTCACCCCAGACGAGGTCGATCAGGCGGGCCTCCGGCAGCGGCGTGCCCGGGGACAGCGCCAGGGCGGCCAGGAGCGTCTGCGTCTTCGCCGAGCCGACGTCGACCGGCGCGCCGTCGCCGGTGGTGACGCGGACACCACCGAGCAGACCGATCCGCACCACAGCGCGAGCTTGGCACGCCCCGCTCCCCGCGGGCAAGCCCGTTCCCAACCAGCCGCACACCGGCGGCGGCTCTACTCGGCTCCTGCATCGGATCGAGGGAGCGAACATGTATCGAACGACCGCCCGGGTGACCGGCGGGCTCTTCATCACGGCGACGGCGGCCGGCGTGCTCAGCGCCGCGCTGCTGGACCGGTCCGCCGGCGGCAGCGCCCTGATGGTGCTGGTGATGGGCGCCGCGATCGTGATGATCCCGCCCGTGCTCTTCCCGGTGCTCAAGGTCCACGGCGAGGCCCTGGCGGTGGCCTACGTCGCGGCGCGGACCGTCGAGGTGGTCCTGCTGGTGCCCGCGACACAGCCGGATTTCGACTACGCGCCGCACGCGCTCTTCTTCTGCCTGAGCGCGCTGCTGCTCAATGTCCTGCTGTACCGCTCGCGCCTGGTCCCGCGGTGGATCTCGGGCTGGGCGCTGGTCGCGGTCGTCCCGTACCTGGTGGACGCGGTCCTGGTCCTGCTCGGCGTGCTCACCCCGACCTCGACCGTCCACGGCCTGCTGGTCGCCCCGCTCGGCCTGAACGAGATGGTCCTCGCGGTATGGCTGCTGACGAAGGGCTTCCGCGCGCAGCCGGCCGGGGAACCGCTCCGTGAGCACGCCTCCGCCGGCCGGTAGCCGCCGCTCAGCGTTCCGTCTCCACGAAGCGGATGCGGCTGTCGATCAACCATGCGGTCCACGCGTGGGACTTGTCGAGCCAGGTCGGGTTCGCGCGCTCGGCGGCGGCCAGCCACGCGCAGGCCCGGTCCACGACACCCTCGTCGAGGAGCGCGACCCGGGCACCGGGGCGCAGTGCGCTCGGCACCGTGTAGAGGGACAGGCAGGCGCGTGAGCGGTCGGGGGTTCCGCGCCGCAGGCCGGGGTTGGTGCCGATGTCCGAGTAGCGGTCGGCCGACAGCAGCAGCACGTCCGGGCCGTCGCCGCCGGTGGCACGGAAATCGAGCGAGAGCAGGTGGACGCCCGCGGCCCGCAACGAGGACTCCACGATCGACCGGCCGACCGGATACGACCAGCCAGACCGCGGCACGCCGCGATTGTAGGTGTCCCACGGCTCGTCCGGCACGCACCCACTGTGCGGCCGGGCGGGTCGCGGGTCAACGCAGTTCCTTGCGGAACACCACCTCCCGGGGGGAGTAGCCCATGCGCTGCTCGTAGAAGGGCATGGACGTCGGGTTGCTGAGGTGCGTCTCCAGGGTGACCACCGTGGCGCCCTGCTCGACGGCCCAGCGCTCGACCTCGGACATCAGCGCCGCCCCGACCCCGTTGCGGCGGGCGGCGCCGATCACGGCGAGGGCGTCGACGTGGACCCTGCGGTGCGCGAGGTCCCGCTGCAGCTGCCAGCGCGCGGACGGCAGCGGCTCGTGGACCCGGGCCACCGCCGTCCCGACGATCTCCCCGGCGGTCTCGGCGACCAGCATCAGCGTCGCCGGGTCCGCCGAGGTGCGCTCGTAGAGGTCCTCGTGCCACTCCACGAGCCCGTCCGGCTGCGGCTCCTGCAAGACGCCGGGCTCCAGGGCGGCGAAGAACGTGCCGGCTTCCTGCCACACCCTGGCCCGTCCCGGCCCGTCTCCCGCCCGCACGGGGCGTATCACTGTCGACATCGTCCCATCCTGCACCGGGGATCAGCTGAACGAGTGGCGATAGGTCTGCGAACTGTTCGCCCACGAACGACGCGGCACCCATGCCGCGGTCGCCGCCGGCACATGGTCGTCTGGCCGCGCACCCCGGACACTCCCGGCACCGGGTCCTTGCCGTCGCCGTCCGCGCGTGACCCGCGCATCTTACCGACAGTTGCCCCGGATGTGCAGGTGGTGATTCCGGAGCCGGGTCGGCGGTACGATCCGTCGGTATGAGGACCGCACCGCACCCGATCGATGCGGATGCCGGGATCCGGCAGATCGAAGACGCGGAGGGCTACATCGCGTCGATCTGCTTCAAGACCGGCCCACCCGCGCCCGTCGGCGTCGAAGTCGAGCACATCGCCCACACCCCCGAGCATCCGGCCGCGCCGCTGGACACCGCGGCGCTCGCCACCACCCTCGCCGGGCACGCCCCGCCCACCATCGCCCCCGACGGCCCGCACCTGCCCCTGCGGCACGGCGGCCGCCTCGACATCGCCCCCGGCGGCCAGATCCGCCTCGTGGCCAGGCCGCAGGCCACCCTCGCGCGGCTGCACACCACGGTCAACACCGAGCTCGGCCAGCTCACCGAGATGGTCACCCGCGGCGGGCTCCGGCTCTCCGGCGCCGGGATCGACCCGCACCGCAGCGCGCGGCGGGTCCTGTCCTCCCGGCGGTATCAGGCGATGGCCGCCTCCTTCGCACGACGCAGCAGCGACGGCCGCACCATGATGTGCGCCACCGCCGGGCTGCGGCCGGAGATCGCCGCGGGACCCGCAGACGGCCTCGCCGACCGGTGGGCCGCCGTGCACGAGCTCGGCCCGACGCTGCTCGCCGTGTTCGCCAACTCGCCGGTGCACGCCGGCCGCGACACCGGCTGGGCGTCCACCCGCATGCGCACCTGGTATGGGATCGACCCCGGCCGGGCCGGCACGGTCGCCGACGGCGCCGACCCCGCGCGGGCCTGGGCCCGCTACGCGCTGCGGGCGCCGCTGCTCTGCGTCCGCCGCCCCACCGGCAGCTGGGCGGTCCGGCCCGGCGTCACGTTCGCCGACTGGATCACCGGTGCGCTGCCCGGCCGTCCCACGTATGACGACCTCGACTATCACCTCGGCACGCTGTTCCCGCTCGTGCGCCCCCGCGGTCACCTCCAGATCCGGTATCTGGACACCCAGCCGGGCGGTGACTGGTTCGCGCCGGTCGCGGTGCTCGCCGCGCTGCTCGCCGACCGGTCCACGATCGACACGGCCCGCGACCTGTGCGCGCCGGCCGCCGGTCGCTGGCTCGAGGCGGCCCGCTACGGGCTCACCGACGCGGTCGTCGCCCGGACCGCACCGGCGGTGCTCGACCTGGCGCTGCGGGTGCTGGAGCGCGACGGACTGCCCGGCGGACTCCACGACGAGGTGGCGTCCACCGTCGACCACCGGTTCCGTCAGGCCTGGCCCCATCTCCACCCGTGACGGCATCCGCCAGGTCCACAGTGGACGTGTTCATCCACTGTGGACCTGACGGGTCAGAGTGCGGCGGGCGGCGGCTCGGGAAGCGGGTGGGCGCCCTGCGGGCGGAGCCCGTCGAAAAGGATGCCGAGATAGCGCCGCCACAGGTCGGGTGACGCGCCCGGCGCGTAGCTCGCCACGTAGTTCGGCGCGCACATCAGCAGGACGACGTCGGTGCCGGTGACGTCGTCGCGCAGCGCGCCGTGCTCGCGCGCCCGGGCGACCAGGTCGTCGACGGTGCGGTACATCCGGTCGCGCGCCTCGGTCACCGCCGGGTCGACGTCGCCGGCGCCGTGCAGGAAGGACAGGTCGCGCTGCTGCCGCTGATGCGCGGCGACGGTCAGGAACTCCAGGAGCGCGGCGCCCGGATCCGCCGCGCCGCGGAGCCGCTCACCGGCGGTCGTGAGCTCGTCGACCCGGTCGAGCACGATCGCCGCGATCAGGTCGTCCTTCGTCGCGAAGTGCCGGAACACCGTGCCCTTGCCGACGCCGGCCCGGCGGGCGATGTCGGCGACCGACGCGTCCAGGCCCCGCTCCGCGAACTCGTCGGCGGCGGCCGCCAGCAGCGACGCCCGGTTGCGCGCGGCGTCGGCGCGCAGGGGGCGGCCGGTCGTCATGACGCCCATCGTACAAGTTGACCGCGCGGTCCGTTTATGGCAGCCTCAGCGCGGAACATGACCGAGCGGTCCGTTTAGGGGGACGCAATGCGCGCAGTCGTCGTCAGTGACTACGGCCCACCGGAGCAGTACACGGTGGGCGAACTCCCGGTGCCCGAGCCCGGGCCGGGGCAGCTCCAGGTGCGCGTCGCCGCCGCCTCGGTCAACCCCGGCGACATCGTCATCCCCGGCGGGCGGTTCCGGGACCTCGCCGCGCTGTCGTTTCCGCATGTACCGGGCAACGACTTCGCCGGCACCGTCACGGCGATCGGACCGGGCGTGACCGGCTACGCCGAGGGCGACGAGATCTTCGGCTACGCCGCGCCGCGGGCGATCCGCCCCATGCTCGGCCCGCGGCCGTCGATGAGCACCGGCACCCTCGCCGAATACACGGTCGTCGAGGCCGGCACGCCGTTCGTCGCGCACCGGCCCGCCGGCCTGACGGTCGAGCAGGCCGCGGCGCTGCCCACCGTCGGGCTGGCCGCTCGGGCGCTGATGGCCACCGCCGGCGTGCGGCCCGGCGAGCGGGTCCTGGTCGTCGGGGCGACCGGCGGCGTCGGCACGACCCTCGTGCCGCTGCTCGCCGCCGCGGGGGTGACGGTCGTCGCGACCGCCACCGCCGAGGACGCCGACCTCGTCCGCGGGCTCGGTGCCACGGAGGTCATCGGGTACACCGGCTACCCGGAGGAGGTCGACGCCGCCTTCAACCTCACCCTGCCCAGCGACCGGCTCACCGGCGTCGCCGCCGCGGTCCGGTCCGGCGGGCGGCTGCTCACCATCACGTTCCCGGTGCCGGAGCAGGACTGGATCGGTCGCGACGACGTCGAGCTCAGGTTCGTCCTCGACATGGAGGGTGTCCATGGCGGCATGCGCGAGATCGCCGAGGACGGGCTCCGTGCGACGATCGGCCGCCGGTACACCCTGGACGAGGGCGCGCGGGCGTGCGTCGACTTCGAGCGCCGGCACACCACCGGCAAGCTCGTCGTCGTCATGTGACCGTCAGGTCTTGGGTGCCGCGGCGACCCACTCCAGGCCCCAGTTGTAGGCGAGGTCGACGGCCTGGTTCCGGAACTGGCCGGGCGCCGGGATGATGTACCGCGACTCGCGCCGCACCACGAGCTCGCCGTTGATGTTCTCGATGAGGAACAGGACGCCGGCCCGCGACATCACCGTGCACTCGTCGAGCCGCATCTCGATCGGGGCGCCGTGCTGCGGATACAGGGTCGCGACCGCGTCGAGCCCGGCGAACGAGTCGGCGCCGTCGTAGATGTTCGCGTAGATGAGGATCCGGCGGAACTTCGCCGTGTGGTCGAGGTTGATCGTCAGGTTCTCGCCGGCCTCGTTCGCGCCGGTACGGTCGTCGCCGTCCAGCATGATGTACGGTGCGTCGTTGAGCTGCCCGAACATGTTGTCGAGCGGGTGGACGATGCCCTTGCGGCCGTCGACGAGCTCCCACAGGCAGCACAGGTCGAGATCCAGGTCCGGCAGATGGGCGGTCTTCTGCTTGCCGAACAGGCCGCGCTTGCCGAGTGGCCGCATGCTCCAGTTGAGGTTGACCCGCATCGCCCCCGACGCGCCGCCCTGCTTGGCGAGGGACACCGTCGGCGCCTGCTTGGTGAGCGTCACCTTGGACAGCCGCACCGGCCCGGCCGGCGGCGCCATCGGCGCGGCATGAGGCGCGGCATGAGATGCGGCTGGAGAGGTCATGGGCGGTGCCACCGGCGGCGCGACTGGCGGGGCGGGATACGTGACCGGCGGGGTGGGATACGTGACCGGCGGCGGGACCGCGGCGGTCGGCGGGTCGACGCGCGCGGGCGGCATCGGCGGGGCCATTGGTGGTGGGGCGGTCGGTGGGTGGACGGTGGCGGGCAGCCCGATCTGCTGCGGCTGCCCGTCCGGCCCGGTCACGGTCACCGACGGCCACCCCTGCGTGGCCGGAGCGGGTGCGGGTGCGGGCCCGTCGTCCACGGAGATGCCGAAGTCGCGGGCCAGTCCCGCCAGGCCCGAGTCGTAGCCCTGGCCGACCGCACGGAACTTCCACTGGCCGGCCCGCCGGTACAACTCGCCGAAAATGAACGCCGTCTCGGTCGTGGCACCGGGGCTGTCGAAGCGCGCGACCTCGGCGCCCGTCGCCCCGTCCAGGAGCCGGATGTGCAGGCCGGGGACCTTGCCGAACGTCCCGCCGTCGGCGGACGCGGCCAGGACGATGCGCTCCACCGCCGGCTCGACCCTGGTCAGGTCGACGAACACCGTGTCCGTGACCAGGCTGCCGCTGGTGGTCTTGCCCTCGTGCCGGACCGCGCCGGCCGGATGCGCGGGCTGGTTGTAGAAGACGAAGTCGTCGTCGTTGCGGACCTTGTTGCTGACCAGCAGCAACGCGGACCCGTCGGCGTCGGGCACCCCGGGCCCGGTCTGCCATCCCAGCACGGCCCGGACCGCAGGCACCCGCACCGGCAGGTTCGCACCCTTGAGCATCGACATACGACCATCCTCCCCGTCAACGCACCACGATACGGCGCGCGCCCGGGTCGTGCGGGGACGGTAGATGTGCCCCGGAATGGGCAGTGAGCGGCCATGGTGGACCTGAAGATTGAGCTCGTCGTGCTGCCGGTCGCCGACGTCGACCGGGCGAAGGCTTTCTACCGCGGGATCGGCTTCCGGGAGGACGCCGACTTCTCCGGCGAGGGTGGGTTCCGGGTCGTGCAGGTCACCCCGCCGGGGTCGACCACGTCGATCATCTTCGGCGACCGGGTCACCGACGCCGCGCCCGGCTCCGCGCGGGGCGTGCACATGGTCGTCGACGACGTGATCGCCGCGCAGAAGGAGCTGGCGACCCGCGGGGTGGAGGTCAGCGAGGTGTTCCACGACGCGGGCGGCGTGTTCCACCACGCGGGCACCGAGGCGCGGGTGCCTGGCCCGGATCCGCAGCGGCGGTCCTACGCGTCGTTCGCCTCGTTCACCGACCCGGACGGCAACCTGTTCGTGCTGCAGGAGATCACCCGCCGGCTGCCGGGCCGGGTCGACCACGCCATCTACGGCTCCGTGGGCGAGCTGGAGCAGGCGCTGCGCGACGCGGCGGCGGCGCACGGCCGCCACGAGCAGGAGCTGGGCCGCGCCGACGAGAACTGGCCGGCGTGGTACGCCCGGCACATGGCCGAAGCGGCCGGCCTCAAGAGCTGAGCACGGCCGCCGCGCCGTCGCCGGACAGCTGCGGCAGCGCGGTCAGTCGCCCGCACGCGAGCAGGAGCAGTGCAGCCATCGGGGCGCGGACTTCGGGCCCGTCCCCGGCGGTCCACGACGTGTCGGTGGCGACGAGCCGGAACCCGGCGACCTTCCTCGCCGACGGCAGCGGCGGTGGAAATTTCATCGTCAGCACCCGCGTGGCCGCGACCGCCGCCGCGTCGACCGGCATGTCCAACTGCCTGCCGAGCGGCACCGCGATGTCCTGGCCGTGCACGAGGATGTCGGCGAGCGTCTCCAGGTGAGTGACGCCGACGTTGTGTCTGCGGGATCCGATGGTACGGCGGATCCCGGCGACGATCTGACCGGTGGTGAACGCGGTGGCGCGGCGCACGGCCGCGTGCTGGATGGTCCGGTCCATGCTGCCACGCCAGTGCCGCAGCATCCCGAGCGCGGCGGACGGCCCCATCTCCTGCAGCGTCAGGTGCGCGGCGACGTCACGGACCGTCCATCCGTCGCACAGTGACGGCCGCCGCCACTCCTCGTCGGTCAGGGTCTCCAGCAGGTCGGCGACGGCGGTGCGCTGGGCGTCGATGGCCTGCCAGATCTGGTCACGGTTCATGGTGCCGGTACCTCCGCGGCGCGGGGACGGATGACGGTGGTGACGAGCGCGGTGAGCTGTCCGGACGGGTCGAACGCCGGGTCCGGCATCGCGAGCTGGTGCAGGACGACCCCCGTCCAGTGGTTCATGATGATCGGCGCGTCTCGCTCGGGGTCGGTCGAGCCTGCGGTGCGCATCCAGTTGAGGAACCAGGCGTTGACCCTGGCTCCGGTGGTCTCCAGTTGTACGCGCAGCGCCGGCTGGATCCCGGCCTGGACGAGGATCGCGTAGCGGGCCAGGGTCAGCGTGCGCTGCTCGCCCGTCGCCTGGTGCGCGAACTCGGCCAGGGCCGTCGCCAGCTCCCGCGGCGTGGTGGGTGCCAGCCTGGCCGCGAGCTCCTCCCAGTTGGCGCGCTCGCGGGCGGCGAACCGCTCGACGACCGCGTCGAGCAGCGCGTCCCGGGTGCGGAAGTGGTTGGACGTGGAGCCGGCCGGCAGTCCGGCGGCCGTGTCGACGGCGCGGTGGGTGAGCGCATGGATGCCCCGCTCTCCGAGCACGGCGATCGCGGCGTCGAGCAGGTCTTCGCGGCGGCTTCCCATGCTCGAATACTACGTTAGTAGTGCTGGAGACTACAACCGTAGTTTCTCTTGAACTGCCGGGGCTTCTCTGGCACGCTCTGCCGAAAGATGTGAGCGCTAACACTTCCCGCCGTTGATGTGAGCGCTAACACGCCTGAGAGGACCACACCCCATGGCCCAACCCAGCGTCAGCCGCCGCCGGCTGCTGCAGACCACCGGCGCCCTCACCGCCGCGACCGTCGCGGGCACCGCGGCCGCGCCCCTGATCGGCGAGGTCACCGCCGCCGGCGCCGCCCTCGCCCCGGCCCGCGCCGACATCGGCGTCTCCGCCTACGCGTTCGACCTCGGGCAGGTGCGGCTGACCACCGGCCGCTGGCTCGACAACCAGAACCGTACCCTCGCGTATCTGCGGTTCGTCGACGTCAACCGGCTCGTCTACAACTTCCGGGCCAACCACCGGCTGTCCACCGGCGGCGCCGCCGCGACCGGCGGCTGGGACGCGCCGACCTTCCCGTTCCGCACCCACATGCAGGGCCACCTGCTCACCGCGTGGGCTCAGGCCTACGCCGTCCTCGGCGACACCACCTGCCGGGACAAGGCCAACGCCATGGTCGCCGCCCTCGCGGCCTGCCAGGCCAACAACGCCGCCGCCGGCTTCAACACCGGCTACCTGTCGGGCTTTGCGGAGTCCGACTTCACCGCCCTGGAAGCCGGCACCCTGAGCAACGGCAACGTCCCCTGGTACTGCATCCACAAGACCCTCGCCGGGCTCCTCGATGTCTGGCGGCTGATCGGCAGCACCCAGGCCCGCGACGTGCTCCTCGCACTCGCCGGCTGGGTCGACTGGCGCACCGGCCGGCTCAGCGCCTCGCAGCAGCAGACCACGCTCGGCGTCGAGTTCGGCGGCATGAACGCGGTCCTCGCCGACCTGTACCAGCAGACCAATGACAACCGCTGGCTCATCGCGGCCCAACGCTTCGACCACAACGCCGTCTTCAATCCACTCGCCTCGAACTCCGACCAGCTCAACGGGCTGCACGCCAACACCCAGGTGCCGAAGTGGATCGGCGCCGCCCGCGAATACAAGGCGACCGGCACGACCCGCTACCGCGACATCGCCGTCAACGCCTGGAACATCACCGTCAACGCGCACACGTACGTCATCGGCGGCAACAGCCAGGCCGAGCACTTCCGCGGCCCGAACGCGATCGCCGGATTCCTGACCAACGACACGTGCGAGCAGTGCAACTCGTACAACATGCTGAAACTGACGAAAGAGCTCTGGCTGCTGGACCCGGGCAACGCCGGCTACTTCGACTTCTACGAACGCGCCCTGCTCAACCATCTCATCGGCGCGCAGAACCCCGCCGACAGCCACGGCCACGTCACCTACTTCACGCCCCTGCGGCCCGGCGGGCGGCGCGGCGTCGGCCCGGCGTGGGGCGGCGGCACGTGGAGCACCGACTACGACAGCTTCTGGTGCTGCCAGGGCACCGGCGTGGAGACCAACACGAAGCTGATGGAGTCCATCTACTTCTACAACGGCACCACGCTGACCGTGAACCTGTTCACGCCGTCGGTGCTGACCTGGTCGCAGCGCGGGATCACGGTCACGCAGACCACCACGTACCCGGTCAGCGACACCACCACGCTGCAGGTCGCCGGCAGCGTCAGCGGCTCGTGGACCATGCGGATCCGCATCCCGTCGTGGACTTCAGGGGCGACGGTCAGCGTCAACGGCACCGCGCAGAGCATCGCGACCATGCCTGGCACCTACGCGTCGCTGACCCGGTCGTGGACCTCCGGCGACACCGTCACCGTGCGGCTGCCGATGGCCGTGGCGGTCCGCCCCGCCAACGACAACGCCAACGTCGTCGCCGTCACCTACGGCCCGGTCGTCCTCGCTGGCAACTACGGCAACACCACCCTGTCGGCGCCGCCCGCGCTCACCACGTCGTCGGTCACCCGCACCGGCAGCGGGTCGCTCGCCTTCACCGCCACCGCGGGCGGCGCGACCGTTGCGCTCAACCCGTTCCAGGACGCGCACGGCTACAACTACGCCGTCTACTGGAGCGCCGACGGCGCATCGTCGGTGCCGAACTACCGGCTGGTCAACGCCGCCAGCGGGCTGGTCCTCGGCGTGCAGAACATGTCCACCGCCGACGGCGGCCTGGCGCTGCAGTGGACGGACAACGGCACCCCTGACCACAACTGGGAACTCGTCGTCGACGGGGCCGCCGTCCGGCTGCGCAACCTCAACAGCGCTCGTGTGCTGGGCATCCAGAACATGTCGACCGCGGTGAACGCCGTGGCGCTGCAGTGGGCCGACAACGGCACCGCCGACCACCGCTGGACGATCGTCGACAACGGCGACGGCAACCACAAGCTCCGCAACGTCAACAGCGGCCTCGTCCTGGGCATCCTGAACAACTCGACCGCCAACGGCGGCCAGGCCGTGCAGACCGCCGACGACGGCAGCACCGACAACCTGTGGCGCCTGCTGCCGGGCGGGGCCCGCCGCATCCAGAACCTGGGCAGCGGCCTCGTCCTCGGCGTCACCGACATGTCCACCGCGAGCGGCGCCCTGGTCCTGCAGTGGGGCGACACCGGCACCGCCGACCACCTGTGGACCGCCGTCGCCGACTCCGGCGGCTACATCCGGCTCCGCAACGCCAACAGCGGCCTCGTCCTCGGGGTCGAGAACGCGGGCACCGCCAACGGCGCCAGGGCAGTCCAACTCGCGGACACGTCGTCCGCCGATCGTCGCTGGCGGCTGCGGTACGGCAGCAACGGCTACTTCCGGATCCAGGCCGCCAGCGGCGGACGGGTCCTCGGCGTCAGCGGCGCGTCGACCGCGCAGGGCGCGCAGGCGCTCATCTGGGACGACAACGGCACCAACGACCACCTCTGGCGCTTCGTGTAGTCCGTCTCACTTCTGTGTTGTGGACCCGCTCTTCGGCGGCGGGATGGCACATGTCACCCGCCGCCCCGCCTTCCACTGCCTGTTTGTTGTTAGCGTCACGTCATGTCAGGTTGGACGCTTGCCGTGGCCCGTGACGACCTCGCCCGCACGACGCTGTCTTCAGAGCCGGTCCCTTCGGACGCTTCCCTCGCCGACGGCGAGGCGTTGCTCCGGGTGGACCTGGTCGGGATGACCGCCAACAACGTCACCTATGCGGTCCTCGGCGACGCGATGCGCTACTGGCAGTTCTTCCCGCGCTCCGCGGACCTGGGCCTGGTGCCGCTGTGGGGCTTCGCGTCGGTGGTGGCGTCGGCGGTGCCGGGCGTCGAGGCCGGCCAACGTGTCTACGGCTACCTGCCGCCGGCCAGCCATCTCGTCGTGCGGCCCGTCCGCGTCGACGGCACCGGCTTCCGCGACGGCTCCCCGCACCGGGCTTCGCTGCCGTCGCCGTACAACGCGTACCGGCTGACGACCGGCGACCCCGTTTACCGCGCCGACCAGGAAGACCTGCTGGTGCTGTTCCGGCCGCTGTTCTTCACCTCGTTCATGCTGGCCGACCGGTTCCTCGACAACGACTGCTACGGCGCGTCGACGCTGCTGCTGTCCTCCGCGTCGAGCAAGACCGCATACGCCGCCGCCTTCGAGCTGCGCGGCCGTGGCCCACGCCTGATCGGCCTGACGTCGCCGGGGAACGTCGCCTTCACCGAGTCCCTCGGCTGCTACGACCGGGTGGTGCCGTACTCCGGGATCGCCACACTCGACGTGGAGCCCGCCGCCTACCTCGACCTGTCCGGCGCCTCGGCCACCCGGGCCGCGGTCCGGGCGCGGTTCGGCTCGCTGCTGGTCCGGGACGTCGCCGTCGGCCTCACCAGTCAGGTCCCCAACGCTCTCGCCGCCGGCGAGGTGTTCTTCGCCCCGGACCAGATACGCAAGCGCAGCGCCGACTGGGGCCGCGACGGTCTCGACCAGCGCTTCGCCGACGCCTGGCACCGCTTCGCGGGCGTGGTCCGCGACTGGGTCGACGTCGAGACCGGCGAAGGCCCGGAAGCGCTGCGCGCCGCCTGGCTCGACGTCCTCGCCGGCCGCACCCCGCCACGGGTGGGCCGCGTCATCCGCCTCTGATGTGGTCGAGCGCCCACCAATCCGAAGATCACCGTCCGAACCGTGGTACTCCCCGGTCCAACCATCGACACTGACCTCTTTCCCGTGATCCGGAAGACTTTGTGTCGTCATAGAGGGTGGCGCGTAATTCGTGGTGGCGGTTTGTCAAGTCCCGGTTCGGGATGTGCGTGGGTATCGATGCTGAATCGTGGCGTACGGGTGCCGATC
>NZ_JBEXDG010000091.1:0-27877 GCF_040605635.1 Dactylosporangium sp. NPDC005555 | reverse complement strand
GATTCGTCTTCTTCCTCAAAGAGTGATCAGGTGGCCGCCCCGCTGTTGTCCCCCAGAAAGGGTGACAAACCAGACCCAGACGTTAAACGCCAAGTCGTGTAGCCAGGGGTGCACAAGGTCTTCCGGATCACGCGATCAGTGCGGCGTAAGGCGGCTAGGAACTGTGGGAGACGGTCAGGGCGTAGAACTTGACCTTGGCGCCGTTGGTGGTGCTGTCGGATGAGGACTGGTTGTAGGAGCCGGCCTTGAAGTACATGCCGTACTGGTTGAAGGACGACGGGATCGCGTAGGTGGTGGTCGAGCCGTTCACGGTCAGGGTGATCCGGTTGCCGGACACGGCGATGACGTAGGACCACTTGACGCCGAGGGGGACGTTGCCGACGAGGTGGAGGGTCTGGCCGCCGTCGGGGGAGTTCTCGGTGCCGATGTAGATGTCGCCGTTGGGGCGGTAGTACAGCTCCAGCAGCGGCTTCGTCGACGGGCCGCCCGTACCGAGGTGGACCTGGCCGACGCAGACGTTCTTCGTCACGTTCGGGATACGCAGGGTCGCTGCGAGCCGGTGGTTGCCGGCGAGGCGCCAGTCCGCGGCGCTGCCGCTGGCGTTCATCTCGCGCAGTTCGGAGCGGGCGTAGTTGGAGTTGGGCGTGGTGACACCCTTCTCCGGCGCCCAGAACGTCATCGAGCCGTCGGTCTTGTCGGTGAAGAAGTACGCCGGGTTCGTGTACCCGTTCGCGCCGCGCAGCTGTGACGACGGGATCGTGGTCGGCGCGCCGGGTGACCCGACCGGCAGCTGGAGCTGCCAGACCGACAGGTCGAAGTTGCCGCCGGGGGCGACGGCCGGGTTGAGGCCGCCGGTCGGCGGAGTGCTGCCGCCCGGCAGCGTCCAGGACTGGTTGGCCGCGCCGGTGCAGGACCAGATCTGCAGCCGGGTGCCGTTGGCCGAGCTCTGCCCGGTCGCGTCCAGGCACTTGCCGGAGCCGGCGTTGACGAGCGCGCCGCTGGCCGCCGTCCACTGCTGGGCGGCGGTGCCGTTGCAGGTGTAGAGCTGCACGAGCGCGCCGTTGGCGGTCGACGCGGCGGCCACGTCCAGGCACTTGCCGGAGCCGCTGTTGACGACGGTGCCACCGGAGGCGGTCCACTGCTGGGCGGCGGTGCCGTTGCAGTCGTAGAGCTGGACGGCGGCGCCGTTGGCGGAGCTCGCGCCGGCAACGTCGACGCATTTGCCGCCGATTCCGGTGATGGCTCCCGCGGCGGCGGCGATGGCGCCGGTACCGCCGAGGCCGCCGACGACCAGGGCGGCGGTCACGGTGATGAGGATGAGGGTTCGTCGCTGCATGGGCTGTCCTTGGGGTCGGATGCCAGCGAATAGGCAGAGCGTTTAACAATAAACACTCCTATCAATGGACTGTCAACGAATCATGCGGGGACATGTTGACGAACTGGCACCCATCTGAAATCTTGAATGCCCAGCGACGCAAAAAACTTGCAGATCCAGTCAAGATTTTGTGTGTCGCTGTGCAAGCCGCGTAGCAGTCGACCGCCACCGCCTGCTCCGTACCGCTCACCGTCCGTCCCCGCCGATCCCACGCACACCCCAGAGAGGGCGCACCGGTATCCCCGGCGCGCCTCGTCGCCGTACCCCCGCAAGCCCGCCGGACGACTCCCGCGGGCTCGGTGCGCGGCGCCCTCGCCCGATGAGAGGCCTAGACGTCATGAGTACACGAAAGCCCAGGTGGCGGCTCTACGCCGCAGCCCTGGCGACCGTGGTCATCGCCGCCACGATGCCCACGGCCGCCGAGGCCGCCGGCGGACCGAACCTTGCCCTCGGCAAGCAGGTCCAGTCGAGCAGCTCCAACGGCCCCTACGGCGCCGGCAACGTCAACGACGGCAACGCCGCGTCGTACTGGGAGAGCGCCAACAACGTGTTCCCGCAGTGGGTGCAGGTCGACCTCGGTGCCAACACCGCCATCGACCAGGTGAAGCTGAAGCTGCCCACCAACTGGGGCACCCGCACCCAGACCATCGCGTTGCAGGGCAGCGTCAACGGCACGGCGTTCAACGACCTGTCCGGCGCGACCGGGCGGGTGTTCGACCAGGCCGCGCAGAACGTCGTCACCATCAACTTCACCGCCGCCAGCGTCCGCTACGTGCGGGTCACCATCTCCGCGAACACCGGCTGGCCCGCCGGTCAGCTGTCGGAGTTCGAGATCTACGGCACGGCCGGCACCGTCCAGCCGCCGACCGCCCCGGGCAACCTCGCCTACACCCAGCCGGCGTCGGGGCAGATCCGGCTCACCTGGACCGCGTCGACGTCCGCGTCGGGCATCGCGGGCTACCAGATCTACGCCAACGGCGCGCTGCGGGCCTCGGTCGGCGGCACCGTCCTGGTGTACACCGACACGCAGCCCGACACGGCGACGGTCGAGTACTACGTGAAGGCGACCGACCCGGCGGGTAACGCGTCGGCCGAGAGCAACCACGTGACCCGCACCGGCACCACCCCGCCGAACGGGCAGAACCTGGCCCAGGGCAAGGCCATCGAGGCGAACTCGTCGATCTTCACGTTCGTCGCGACCAACGCCAACGACGGCAACGTCGGCTCCTACTGGGAGTCCAACGGCTTCCCGGGCATCCTGACGGTGAAGCTCGGCTCGAACGCCGACGTCAGCTCGGTCGTCGTGAAGCTCAACCCCGACTCGGCGTGGGGCCCGCGCACCCAGGCGATCCAGGTCCTCGGCCGGGAGCAGTCCGCGTCCGGGTTCACCTCCCTGAAGGCGCGCGCCGACTACGGCTTCAGCCCGTCGGCCAACCAGAACACGGTGAGCATCCCGGTCAGCGGCCGCGTCGCGGACGTGCAGCTGCAGATCTTCACCAACAACGGCGCCCCCGGCGGCCAGGTCGCCGAGGTCCAGGTCATCGGCACCCCGGCGCCGAACCCGGACCTCACCGTCACCGCGCTCACGTGGTCGCCGACCGCCCCGTCGGAGGTCAACGCCGTCACGGTGTCCGCCACGGTCCGCAACGCCGGTACCGCGGCATCGACCGCCACCACGGTGAACGTCAACGTCGGCGGGACCTCCGCCGGGACCGCCAACGTCGGTGCGCTCGCCGCCGGCGCGTCCACCACCGTCACGGTCAACGCCGGCACCCGCGCGCAGGGCAGCTACCCCGTCTCCGCCACGGTCGACCCGGCGAACACGGTCGCCGAGCAGGACGAGTCCAACAACAGCTTCACCGCGAACTCGCAGCTGGTCGTCTCCCAGGCGCCCGGCCCGGACCTGCAGGTGCTGAGCGTCTCGTCGAACCCGTCGAACCCGGCGGTCGGCGCGGCCGTCAGCTTCACCGTCGCGGTCAACAACCGCGGCACCACCGCCAGCGGCGTCTCCAGCGTCACCCGGGTCACCGTCGGCGGCACCACGCTCAACGGCACCACCGCCTCGATCGCGGCCGGCGCCACCGCCAACGTCGCGATCAGCGGCACCTGGACCGCGACCAGCGGCGGCGCGACCATCACCGCGACCGCCGACGCCACGAACGTGGTCGCGGAGACCAACGAGAGCAACAACACCTTCACGCAGTCGATCGTGGTCGGGCGCGGCGCCGCGGTGCCGTACACCTCCTACGAGGCCGAGGCCGGCCAGTACCAGGGCACCCTGGTCACCGCCGACCCGCTGCGGACCTTCGGGCACACCAACTTCGGCACCGAGTCCTCGGGCCGCGCGTCGGTGCGCCTGAACAGCCAGGGCAACTACGTCGAGTTCACCTCGACCAACGCCGCCAACTCGATCGTGGTGCGCAACTCGGTGCCGGACTCCGCGTCCGGTGGCGGCGCGGACTACACGATCAGCCTGTACGCGAACAACGTCTTCGTCCAGAAGATCACGCTGTCGTCGAAGTACAGCTGGCTGTACGGCACCACCGACGACACCGAGTCGCTGTCGAACTCGCCGCAGGCCAACGCCCGCCGCCTGTTCGACGAGTCGCACGCGCTGCTCGCCTCGTCGTATCCGGCCGGCACCAAGTTCAAGCTGCAGCGTGACGCCGGGGACAACGCGTCCTTCTACTACATCGACCTGATCGACCTGGAGCAGGTGGCGCCGGCGATCAGCCAGCCCGCCGGTTGCACCTCGATCACCACGTACGGTGCGGTGCCGAACGACGGCATCGACGACAGCGCCGCCATCCAGCGGGCCGTCAACGACGACATGAACGGCGTCATCACCTGCGTCTGGATCCCGGCCGGTCAGTGGCGGCAGGAGCAGAAGATCCTGTCCGTCGACCCGACCCGCGGCCAGTACAACCAGAAGGGCATCCGCAACGTCACCATCCGCGGTGCCGGCATGTGGCACTCGACGCTCTACACGCTGACCGAGCCGCAGAACGTGGTGGGCAACATCAACCACCCGCACGAGGGCAACGTCGGCTTCGACATCGACGACTCCACGCAGATCTCGGACATCGCCATCTTCGGCGGTACCACGAACCGCGCCAACCGTGGCCACGGCCTCAACGGACGGTTCGGCAAGAACACCAAGATCAGCAACGTGTGGATCGAGCACGTCAACGTCGGCGCCTGGGTCGGCCGCGACTACAGCGACACCCCGGCGTACTGGAACCCGGCCGACGGCCTCGAGTTCTCCGGGATGCGCATCCGCAACACGTTCGCGGACGGCATCAACTTCTCCAACGGCTCGCGCAACTCCAAGGTGTTCAACTCGTCGTTCCGTACGACCGGTGACGACTCCCTGGCGATCTGGGCGAACCCGCGGGTGAAGGACGCGACGCTGGACATCGCGCACGACAACCACTTCACCAACAACACCGTCCAGCTCCCGTGGCGCGCCAACGGCATCGCCATCTACGGCGGCTACGGCAACGGCGCGGAGAACAACCTCGTCTACGACACGATGAACTACCCGGGCATCATGCTGGCCACGGACCACTCGCCGCAGCCCTTCAGCGGCACCACGGTCCTGTCCAACAACGGCCTGTACCGCTGCGGCGGCGTGTTCTGGAACGAGGACCAGGAGTTCGGCGCGATCACGCTGTTCCCCTCCACGCTCGACATCGTCGGCGTCACCATCCGCGACACCGACATCATCGACTCGACGTATGACGGCATCCAGTTCAAGAACGGCGGCGGCAACATGCCGAACGTCGCCATCACGAACGTCCGCATCGACAAGTCGAACAACGGCGCCGGCATCCTCGCGATGTCCGGAGCCCGCGGCACCGCCAACCTGACCAACGTCACCATCACCAACTCCGCCGACGGCAACATCGTCAAGGAGCCCGGCTCGCAGTTCGTCATCAACGGCGGCTGATCACCCGGCGCGGGCCCGTCACCGGAAGGTGGCGGGCCCGCTTTTCCATGATCCGGAAGAGTCGTTGTCGCCCTGACGACGACAAGTCTTCCGGATCATGAAGGGCGTCAGGACGAGTGCTGGACCTGGACCAGGAGGCGGGTGGTGCCGATGAGGATCTCGTCGCCGGGGTTGACCGTGACGGTGGTGACCTTGTGGCCGTTGACCTTCGAGCCGTTGGCGGAGCCCAGGTCGGTCAGGGTGAGGCGGTTGCCGTCGAAGTCGAGGCGGGCGTGCTGGCGGGAGGCGCCGGTGTCGGCGAGGCGCAGGTCGGCCTGCTCGCCGCGGCCGATCACGGTGCTGCCGCGCTGGATGGCGTGGGCGGAGCCGTCGTCGGTGACGAGGCGGACACCGCTGTCGGGGCCGCGGCGGGTGCGCTGGTCGGCGCCGGTGTAGACCTGGGCGTCGACACGGAAGAGGCCGGTCTCGAGGTTCTCGCCCCGGGACACCTCGACGAGGATGTCGCCGTAGACGGCCCAGCCCTGTTCGCCGATGTACTCCGCCTGCGACTGGGCGAGCTCCCGGGCCAGGGCGGCGGCGTAGGCGGCGAGCCGGTCGTGGTCGGCGGGGGACAGGACGATCACGTAGCGGTTGGGGACCAGGATCCGGCCGCCGGCGATGCTGGTCTTGCCCGCGTTCGCCTCGGTCTGCATGGCGTTGAGGATCTCCACCGGGTGGACGACACCCTTGAACACCTTGGCGAACGCGCCCTCGACCATGCCTTCGAGACGCTTCTCGAACCGCTGCAGCCCGCTCACGCCGACACCTCCGCTCCGCTCCGGCGTCGCCGCGAGCGCCACCCTGTGCATATGGTGAGCGGGCCCGCGGCCCGCTCACGCCATCAACGGTAGCGCCCATGAACGTTTCATGGCCGTCGTGGTGCCGACAAACGCCGCTGACCTGGGAAAAGGACCGGATCGAGGGTGTCCCGGGACACCGGTGCGACTGGCGTCACCTGCGCAAAGACCCCAGGATCGCCGGTCATGAAGGTCTTGCACAAGCGTGGACTCCTCGCGGTGGGCGCCGCCACCGCCCTCGCGGTCACCGGGATCGTCGTCCTGCCCGCCGTCAACGCGTCCGCCGCGAGCGGCTGCCGGGTCGCGTACACGGTGAACCAGTGGCCGGGCGGGTTCACCGGCAACATCACGATCACCAACCTCGGCGACGCCGTCAACGGCTGGACCCTCGGCTGGACGTTCCCCGACGCGGGACAGAAGGTCGGCCAGGGCTGGTCGGCGACGTTCAGCCAGAGCGGGTCCGCCGTCACGGCCCGCAGCCTCGACTACAACGGCAGCCTCGCCACCGGCGCGTCGACGGGCATCGGGTTCAACGGCACGTGGACGAGCGCCAACCCGACCCCGGCGGCGTTCACCCTCAACGGCGTGACCTGCACCGGCACGGTGACGAACAGCCCGACGCCGAGCAGGACGCCGAGCCAGTCGCCGAGCACCAGCACCAGCCCGAGCCAGCCGCCGCAGGGCGGCACGCCCCTCGCGGCGAACGGGCAGCTGCACGTGTGCGGCGTCAACCTCTGCAACCAGAACAACAAGGCGATCCAGCTGCGGGGCATGAGCACCCACGGCATCCAGTGGTTCGCGTCCTGCGTCAACAACGCGTCGGTCTCCGCGCTCGCGGACGACTGGAAGGCCGACCTGCTGCGGATCGCGATGTACGTGCAGGAGCAGGGCTACGAGACGAACCCGGCCGCGTTCACCAACCAGGTGAACCAGTACGTGGACCTCGCCGAGTCCAAGGGCCTGTACGCGATCATCGACTTCCACACGCTGACGCCGGGCGACCCGAACTACAACCTCGACCGGGCGAAGACGTTCTTCGCCGCGGTGGCGCAGCGCAACGCGAACAAGAAGAACGTCATCTACGAGATCGCCAACGAGCCCAACGGCGTCACGTGGCAGCAGATCAAGACGTACGCGGACCAGGTCATCCCCGTCATCCGGGCGGCCGACCCCGACGCGGTCGTCATCGTCGGCACCCGCGGCTGGTCGTCGCTGGGCGTGTCCAACGGCTCCGACGAGAACGAGATCGTGGCCAACCCGGTGAACGCGACGAACATCATGTACGCGTTCCACTTCTACGCCGCGTCGCACACCGACAACTACCGCAGCGTCGTGTCCCGCGCGGCGGGCCGGCTGCCGCTGTTCGTGACGGAGTTCGGCACGGTCACCGCGACCGGCGGCGGCAACGTCGACCTGGGCAGCAGCACCGCCTGGCTGGACCTGCTCGACTCGAAGAAGATCAGCTACGCGAACTGGACGTACTCGGACGCGAACGAGAGCAGCGCGGCGTTCAACCCGGGCACGTGCTCGGCGGGCAGCTTCACCAACCCGTCGTCGCTGAGCACGTCGGGCGCGTGGGTCCGCAGCCGGATCCGCACCCCCGACAACTTCTGATCACGGCGAAGCGGGACGGGTGAGCAACTGACCCGTCCCGCTTCACCATGTGTGCGTCGATGCGCATGACGTCGGCCCCGGACACGGGCGGGCACCGGCATCCACGAGCCCCCCGTAGGTGGACAGGCACCCCCGCGGTCCCGGTGTCCGCGAGGAGCTTCGCGGTGGACCGGACATGCGCCGGGAGCGCCGTCGACGACGGGCCGAAGACCGTGGTGACGCCGCCGGTGCGGAGAACGTCGGTGCCCGGCAGCGGGACCGCTGCCGGGCACCGACGTGGGCGTTACGCACGAGCACCTGGTGTTGCACGTACACCGGGCGCGAACAGCTGTCCCGGACCTGGACCGGTGTGCGAGGTCAGGTGGCGGTGCAGGTCACCGCCGGAGCGGTGTTGGTGCCGGACCAGGAGCCGTTGAAGCCGAAGCTCGTGGACTGCCCGGCGCCGAGCTTGCCGTTGTAGCTCATGTTCGCGGCGGTCGACACGGCGCCGCTGGAGGTGATCGCCGCGTTCCAGAACGAGGTGACCGTCTGCCCGTTGGCCCAGGTGAGCCTCACCGTCCAGCCGTTGGTGCCGGCGCCGCCGGCGGTGACGGTCACGTTGGCCCCGAACCCGCCGGCCCACTCGCTGGTCTTGGCGTAGGACGCCGTGCAGCCGCCGGGCGGGACGCTGGTGGACCGGGACGGCGACGCCGACGCGGACGGCGACGCCGACGGGCTGGTGGACCGCGACGGCGACGCGGACGCGCTACCGGAAGGACCGGGCCCGGTGCCGCCGGTGAAGATGACGTCACTGCAGAAGTAGTACGACTGGTCCAGGTGGCTGGCCTGCCAGATCGTGTACATGACGTGCCGGCCGGTCCGGCTGCCGGCGTTGACCTGCGCCTGGTACTGCGGCGCCGGCGCGTACCGGCCGGTGCTGTTGACCAGCTCGAGGCTCGCCCACGTCAGCGGCTGCGTCGTCGGGTCGAACCCCTGCTTCGTGATGTAGACGCGCAGGTAGTCGGCGCCGTGCTGGGCGGCGTCGGTCAGGGTCAGCGTGAAGTTGTTCGGCTTCGTCGCGGCGACCCACGCGCCGACGGTGTCCATCGACGCGTACCGGCCGTTCTGCGTCCGGCCGCCGCTGCACAGCTGGCCGTCGGGGATCGCGGCCTGGTGGTTGCCGGCGACGCCCTCACGGTAGAGGCCGTTCCAGTTCCACATGGTGTCCGGGTTGGCCTGCCACGCCTGGGCGCACATCGGGTCGGTCTGGGACATGTTCGGGTTCTGGAAGTCGCTGCCCCATCGGGCCCAGCAGCCGTAGTTGCGCGACGGCGGGTCGGTGACCGAGCCGTGCGCGGAAGCGGGACTCTGGGCGGCGACGACCGCGACGACCGCGGCGGCGAGGGCCACCGCCGCGCCGGCGGCGACTGTCTTGAAGCGGGCTGAAAGTTGCACAGGGAACTCCGTCACGTCGATGCGAAATGCGTGCATGGCGACGCCTGCGATGCAGCTCAGAGGCTGTCCGCGGCGCTGTGCGGCTCCCGTGGACATTCTACCCACTGCATGGATCACCGTGAATGCGCGGCGGAAAGGTGTCCCGGGCCGGGGCACTGTTGCGGGCTTGACGGGGCCGGGTGGCGGGTCTTACGGTCCAGATCACAACCACATATCGCGCTGCACGACCCGCGACGGGAGAGCCCTCGGTCAGTCCGAGGCGCCGAAGGAGCAACGTTCTCCCCAGAATCTCTCAGGCATCGGTACCGCCGCGGTCAGGCGACTCTGGAAAGTCAGGACGACGGTTGTCCTGCGCCCACGGTGCAAACCGCCCGTTGTCGACGGGCGGCGAAGCTCTCAGGCTCCGATGACAGAGCGGGGAGGTCACCCAGCAGGGTGCCGTCCGCGACGGCATCCGGACCCAGGGAGCCTCTCGTGACACCGCTGCTCGACGTGCACCGCGATCCGGGCGCCACGCCCACCTTCCCCGACGACCTGGTCGTCCACCTCCTGGCGGAACGCCGCTCCCCGCATGCCGCGAACACCGCGGACCCCGCCGTGTTCTTCGCCGTGCCATGCGGGCACGCCGGCGGGTCCTTCGACGTCGCCGGGCGGGACGTGCTCCCGGCGCGGACCCCGCTCACCACCGGGCCGCTGCCCCTCCACTCCTCGCAGAAATGAGCGTCATGTCCGCGATCCCGCCGCACCTGCGCTACACCCGCGACCACGAATGGCTGCTCGACGGTCGGGTGGGCATCACGGCGTACGCCGCCGCCGCGCTCGGCGACGTCGTCCACGTGCAGCTGCCCGAGGTCGGGGCGACCGTCACCGCCGGCACGCCCTGCGGCGAGATCGAGTCCACCAAGTCCGTCAGCGACCTCGTCGCCCCCGCCGACGGTGTCGTCGTCTCGGTCAACGCCGTGCTGGCCGGCGAACCGGGGCTGGTCAACGACGACCCGTACGAGCGCGGCTGGCTCTTCGAGCTCGACCTCACCGGCACGCCCGACCTCCTCGACGCCGCCGGCTACGCCGCCCTGGTCGGGTGAGCGGGGTGGCCGCCTCGACCCTGAGCGCGTTCGACCTGTACTCCGTCGGCATCGGACCCTCGTCGTCACACACCGTCGGCCCGATGCGCGCCGCCCGCCGCTTCGCGACGGCGCTCGCCGGCCCGGTCGGGCGGGTGCGGGCGGAGCTGTTCGGCTCGCTCGGCGCCACCGGCCACGGCCACGGCTCGGCCAAGGCCGTCGTGCTCGGCCTGCTCGGCGAGGACCCGGCGACGGTGGACACCGACAGCGCCGACGAACTGGTCGCCGCCGTCCGGGCCACCGGCCGGCTCCGCCTTCCCGGCGGGTCGCTCGTGCCGTTCTCCGTCGACGACGACGTGGTCCTGCACCGGCGCAAGTCCCTGCCCGAACACCCCAACGGCATGCGCTTCCAGGCCTTCTCCGCCGACGGCGCCGCGCTGCTGGAGAAGACCTACTTCTCCGTCGGCGGCGGGTTCGTCGTCGGCGACACCGGCGTCGTCGCCGACACCACGGTCCTGCCGCACCCCTTCACGACCGGCGGTGAGCTGCTCGCCCTGTGCCACGAGCTCTCGATGCCGGTGAGTTCGCTGATGTACGCCAACGAGCGCGCCTGGCGCCCCGACTCCGAGACCCGGGCCGGCCTGCTGCACCTGTGGTCCGTCATGCAGGAATGCGTCGACCGCGGCTGCAACCGCTCCCTGGACGGTGTCCTGCCCGGCGGCCTGCGCGTGCCGCGACGCGCCCCGGCGCTGTTCCGCGACCTCAAGAGCTCCGTGGGCCACGATCCGCTCCGCGTGCTCGACTGGGTGAACCTTTACGCGCTCGCCGTCAACGAGGAGAACGCGTCCGGCGGCCGCATCGTCACCGCCCCCACCAACGGCGCCGCCGGCATCATCCCCGCCGTCCTGCACTACTACACCCGCTTCGTCCCCGGCGCCACCGACGACGGCGTCGCCCGCTTCCTCCTCACCGCCGCCGCCATCGCCATCCTCATCAAGGGCAACGCCTCCATCTCCGGCGCGGAAGTGGGCTGCCAGGGGGAGGTGGGCTCGGCCTGCGCGATGGCCGCCGCTGGGTTGTGCGAGGTCATGGGCGGCACCCCCGCCCAGGTCGAGAACGCCGCGGAGATCGGCCTGGAACACAACCTCGGCCTGACCTGCGACCCGGTCGGCGGCCTCGTCCAGATCCCCTGCATCGAACGCAACGCCATCGCCAGCGTCAAGGCGATCAACGCGGCAAGGCTCGCCCTGAACGGCGACGGCAGCCACAAGGTGACCCTCGACAAGGCCATCCGCACCATGCGCGACACCGGCCGCGACATGTCGGTGAAGTACAAGGAGACCGCCCGCGGCGGCCTGGCGGTCACCGTCATCGAATGCTGACCCGCGCTGTGCCGGCACGAGCGGCTCGCCGGCTGGATCCTGTCGTCCGGCCAGGCGGATCCTGTGGACGGCTACCCGATCGTCACCGCCGGCCCCGCCGCCGGCTCGCCGCCGCCACGCCCCGCCGTCGGTGCTGACGAAAAGTCGGTGCTGACGAAAAGGCGGAACAGCGAAACTTTCAGGCGGGGCGGCGGGCGATGGCGATCACGGACTGCCCGAAGGGCGGGGTGACGAAGCGTTCCGCGAAGCGGGTCATCGGGGCGACCGTCGAGTCGTAGAACTTGACCATCAGGCCGGGACCCGGCTTCTGGCGCAGCAGGCACGTCGACACGTAGTAGCCGATCAGGCCGAGCGAGTTGGCGTAGTGCAGCCGCTCGATCTCCAGATCCGCCGCCAGCAGGACCTCCCGCATGGTCTTCTTCGTGTACCGCCGCACGTGGCCGGTCGCGATGTCGGCCGGGCCCATCGCGAACGGGAACGCCGGGACCACGATGACCACGTAGCCGCCGGGGCGGACCAGGGAGCGCATGGTCTGCAGGGCGCCGAGGTGGTCCTCGATGTGCTCCAGGACGTTGTAGGACACGGCGGCGCTGTGCTCGGCGGTGATCTCGCTCGGCAGCATCAGCTCGCGGATCGCGACCTCGCGGTTGGCCGAGAAGCGCTCCTTGAGCGCGAGCAGCCGGTCCGGGTCGGCCTCCGTGACCGTCATCCTCGGTGCGTGCTCCAGCCACTCCGCCGCGTAGTCACCCAGGCCGGCGCTGACCTCGATCGGGTCGTCGCCGAGATAAGGGGTCGCGAATGCGACGAACCACTTGCGGTGGTTCTTCGCCATCGCGAGACCTTCGAGGACCTCGGACTGGATGAGCTGGTCACCGAGGATCTCCGCACTGCGATCCCGATCGCCTCCAGGCGGCACGGCGTCTCCTCGGTAGCTCGTCGATCCAACGATCTGATCATGTTATCCGGAATTGGCGTAGTTTATCGGCGTCGATGCGATGAGGCCAGTGGCTGGGCAAGGCGTGCGCCAACGGCAGGCGTCCAGCTATGGTCTCACCCGTGAAAACCGGCGGAAAGAACGCTCTTGTCGCCCTGAGCTACGTGGTCTTCTCCGTCGTGCTGTTCCACCATCTGTGGGCGGCACCGCAGACCAGGATGCTGGCCGACAACAACCAGGACCAGGTCTTCTTCGAATGGGTGCTCACGCACGCCGCGCGGCTGTTCACCCACGGTGACAACCCTTTCCTCACCGACCAGCTCAACGCGCCCCTGGGCGTGAACCTGATGGCCAACACGTCCATCCTCGGGCTCGCCCTGCCGCTCGCCCCGATCACGCTGCTGTTCGGTGCTTCGGTCACGTTCGCGCTCATCAGCACCATCGCACCCGCCGGCACTGCGATCGCGTGGTTCTTCATGCTGCTGCGCTGCGAGGTGGTGCGGTCCCGGTCGGCAGCCTACCTGGGCGCGCTGTTCTGCGGCTTCGCCCCCGCGATGGTGTCGCAGACGACCGCGCACCCCAACATCGCCGGCCAGTTCATGATCCCGCTGATCCTGTGGGCCGTGTTCCGCATGCGGCAACCCGGCGGCACGGTCCGCAAGGGGCTGATCCTGGCGGCGCTGGTGGTCTACCAGTGCTTCATCAACGAGGAGGTGCTCTTCCTCGCGGCGTTCGCGTTGCTGGTGTTCCTGCTGGTGTACCTGCGGCCGCGCGACATGCTGCCGGCGGCGCGGGCGGCCCTGCCGGCGCTGGGTGTCACCGCGCTGGCCGCGGGCGTCGTCATGGCGTACCCGCTCTACCACCAGTTCGCCGGGCCGCAGGCGTACCACGGGCTGCCCGACTTTGTGCACGGCTTCAGCGCCGACTGGGCGTCGTTCTACAACTTCAGCCGCCGCTCGATCCTCGGCGACGTGACCCGCATCGAGAAGCTCGGCGGGCCGACGGAGGAGAACACGTTCTTCGGCTGGCCGCTGCTGCTGCTCCTGCCGGCCGCCGCGGCCGCGCTGTGGCGGCACCGGGGCGCGCGGGCCCTGTTCGTCACCGCCGTCGTGTTCGGGCTGCTGTCGCTCGGCCCGGTCGTGCGCTACCAGGGCGAGGAGACCACCTGGCACGGCCCGTGGCGCTTCCTGGTCGACCTGCCGCTGTTCGACTCGGTGGTGCCGACCCGGGTCGCGCTCGTCGTGACCCCCCTCGTCGGCGTTCTCCTGGCGATCCTGGTCGACCGGTTCGTGGTGCCGCCGCCGTTCCCGGCCACCGGCCAGGCCACGGAGTCCGCCGCGTTCGCCGCGGAAGCCCCGGCCACCGACATGCACGCCTCGGAGCCACCGGCGGACGCCACGGGGGACGCCACGGGGGACGCCACAGGGGACGCCGCCGCCGGCAGGCTCCGCGTCAGGCAGGACGAGGACGAGGAGCCGCTGCCCTACGCGGGCCGCTGGCTGTGGGCGGCCGCCCTCGCGATGGCGCTGCTGCCGCTCGTACCGACGCCGCAGCCGACGAACGACCGGCCGCCGCCACCGGTGTTCTTCAGCAGCGGGATGTGGCGGGAGCACGTGCCGGAGCAGGCCACGGTCGTGGTCATCCCCGGCGGCTGGTGGGAGGGCCTGGACGCGATGCGCTGGTCCATCGACTCGCGCATCGACTTCAAGATCGCCGGTGGCTACTTCCTCGCCCCCGACCCGAACGACCCGGAGCGCAAGGCGATGTTCGGCCCGACGTACCCACCGACCTGGAGCCTCCTCGGGCAGGTCGGCAACGACGGCGTCGTGCCGGTCCTCGCGCCAGAGCAGATCCAGCAGGCCCGCACCGACCTGGCGTACTGGAAGGCGTCGCGGATCATCCTCGCCGACGGCCACGGCAACAGCGACGCCGTCCGCCAGACCGCCGACCAGCTCTTCGGTCCCGGCGAGCACATCGCCGACGTGTGGGTCTGGAAGGTCTGATCACCCGGCGTCGAGGGCCTCGGAGACGATGAGGTCCTCGACGCCGAAGAGGAAGGCGGCCATGTCGGCGCGGGGCATCAGCGCGCTGTCGGCGGTCATCGCGAGCTCGAGCGCGCCGGGCGCGTCCTGCGCGTCGAGAGCGAACGACACGCCCCGGCGCGGCTCGTGCTCCACCGGCCAGGTCAGCGTCGTGCGGGTCAGCGCCTCCCGCAGCGGCACCGGGGCCGGCGGCGCGAACCCGAGGGCCGGCATCAGGCCGCGCTGGTCGTTGACGAAGCACGAGTGGTCGCAGGGCCCGCCGAAGGCGGCGATGTCCCGGTCGAGGGCGAGCTTGTCGTAGTACGAGTGCCGCTGCGCGGACAGGGCGGCCCCGAAGGTCCGGCGTACCAGATCCGCGAAGGCGACCCGGGTGGTGCCGGTGAGGTGGAAGAGCCCTTCCTGCGCGATCGTGGTGACGCCGCCGGCCATCCCGGGCAGGAACCGGTTGTTGACGACCACCTGGAAGACGGCCTCGCCGACCCCGGTGATCCGGGCCGCGGACGCGGCCGCCGCCGCGAGGACGACCGAGGCGGGCGTGACGGACAACGACGCCGCGACCCGGTCCAGGGCCAGGCCCAGGGCGGGGGAGTTGAGGACCGCGTTCGGGAACGCGGCCGCGGGCCGCGCGCCGGCCCGCGCCGGGAACATGCTCGGCGGGCCGGCGCCGAGCTTCGCCAGCCAGGAGCGGCGGGCGGCGGCGTCGCGGCGGCGCCCCCGGTCCGACGTCTGGAACGCGGCCTCCTCCAGGGGTTGCAGCAGCTCCCGCGGCGGCAGCGGCCCGCGCAGCAGCGCCGCGAAGTCCGCCAGGAGGTTCCGCAGCCCCCAGCCGTCGGACGCGGTGTGGGACAGGAAGAACACGACGTAACGGACCCCGCCGCCGGCCTCGACGACGCCGACCCGCAGCGGCCACTCCCGTTCGGCGTCGAACGGGACCGCGAGGAGCTCGTCGCGCAGCGCGTACGCCGTCGCGTCGACGGTGTCCGGGGTCGCCTCGCGGGTCGTGACGGGGATGCCGCCGGCGGCGGACACGACCTGGTCGAGCCGGCCGTCGCCGGCGGGCCGCAGCCGGGTCCGCAGCGACTCGTGCAGCAGCACCAGGTCCCGGACCGCGGCCTCGACCCGCGCCGCCGGCACCGGCGAGGGCAACGGCATGCCGCCGCTCACGTTGTACCGCGCGGCGTCGCTGCCAAGGTTGCGCACCACGTCCCAGATCGCCTGCTGCCCCCACGTCGCCGGCCCGGATCCCGCCCTGCCGCCGCTGAACGTGTACTCCGCCCGCGCCTGCGCGACACTCATGCCCGCCCCCTGTCGACCCCGCCGTGGACCCGCCCTGGTCCCCGAGTCTTGTGCACCGCCGCGGCGATGTCGACGGCGCCCGGAAGCTGTATATGCAGCGGCCCGTACGGTCGTTCCCCGCTCAGACGCAGTAGGTCCGGACCTTGACGACCTTCAGCCCGGACGGGTCGGCGAGGGCCTTCGCGTCCCGCTCCGATCCGAAGTAGACGACCGAGTAGTCGTCGCCCGGCGGGGCGCCCAGGGCCGCGGCGGCGCCCACGTCGCACGCGAGCGGCACGACCCTGGCCAGGTAGCCGTCCACGGCCAGGTCGCCCGCCGTCTCGTGCGGCGCCGGTCGCTGACCCGCGAACGCGTCCACGCCGACGGCCACGGCCCACGCCTCGCCCCCGGCGACGGGTGCCGCCGGCTGGGCGTACCGGGGCGGGCAGGCGGACCGGAAGACGCACATGCGGGCGATCATCGTGGTCATGCGGGCGTCCTGGCCGGGTGCGGTGACGAGGCCGTCGAACGTGACGATCGCCGTGCCGACCCGCACCACCAGCAGGCGGAACGGCTCACCGGCGTGCTCCCCGGCGCCGTCGAGCGGCCACGCGACCGTGATCGACGCCGCCTCGTCGCCGAACTCGGGGCTGCCGGCCGGTTGCAGGACCTTCTCGTCCGGGAAACCGGTGCACTGCCGCAGCTTCGGCCGCAGGTCCCGCATCACCGCCTTCGCCGTGGCCTCGTCCCGGTACACGTACAGGGCCTCGCCGAGCCGGACCCGCTGCTCCCGCTCCCCGATGTCCTGGCTCATCGCCCGCCTCGCGACCGGCTGCCCGAAGCACTCCTGCGAGTAGGCGTGGTCGTCACCGCCCTCCGCGGCCTGCGACTCGGGGGAGAGGATGCCCGGCGGGAGACGCTCGGAGCGGCTTCCGGCCGGGGCCGGCGGCGGCACCGACGGCGACACCGCGACCGGGGACGGCGACGTGCCGGGGCGGCCGGCGACCGCGACACCGCCCGCGATGACCGCGAGGACCGCGAACCCGGCGAGCGCCACGTGCCCCGCGCGACGGCGCCGCCCGCGCGCCTCGATCAGCTCGGCCGGCGGGACGACCGCGGTGTCCATGACCCGCCCCCGCAGGTTCTCGAACGCCCGCTCGACGACGTCGGTCATGACTGCCTCGCATCCAGCGGGTCGGTGATGGTCAGCATCGGCGCGAGCGCCTGCCGGCCGCGGGCCAGGCGTGCCTTCACGGTGTTCTCCGGCGCGCCCTCCATCCGGGCGATCTCCGCGACCGCGAACCCGCCGAGGTGGAACAGCACGAGCGCCCGCCGCTGCGGCTCCGGCAGCCGTCGCAGCGCGTCCACGAGGTCCAGGGTCTGCGGGTCGGGCCCGGGGACCGGCGGTGGCGGTCCGTGCCGCGTCCAGCCGGCGATCGCGGTGCGGGCCCGCCGCCACCGGCTGATGACGAGGTTGTGCCCGACGCGCCCGATCCACGCCCGCGGGTCGTCGTAGGCGCTGATCCGCCGCCAGCGCGCCCACGCCCGGACGTACACCTCCTGCGCCACGTCCTGGGCCTCACCGAGGTCGCCCGTGTACACGACGAGCTGCGCGACCAGCCCCCGGTAGGTGTCCCGGTAGAACTCCGCGAACGTGTCGGCGTCTGCCATGCCCAGGAACACGCCGCCGCCCGGTCACCGGTTGCATACGGAAACGCATTCGCTCCAGTGATTTTCCGCGTGCGACCGTGCGGGACGTGACAGTGCAATTCGTCCGGCATCTCCAGCTCCACGACACCCCGCTGCGGGTGCCGCGGGCCGGTGCCGTGCTGTTCGACGACGAGACCGTGCACCTCGATGCGTACACGGCCGGACCGCAACGGTACGCGCTGACCGCGCTCACCCCCGGCGTCCTCGCCCCGCAGCGGGCCAGGATGCTGCTGCGGCTGCTCCTGCACTCCCGCGCCGGGCTCGGCGACGCTGACCGCGACACCCTCGCACGGGTCACCCGCGTCCTGGCGCTCGGCCTCGCGCCCGCCGACGTGCTCACGGTGCTGCTCGCCGTCCGGCGGCGCCGCGCCAACCACCGGCACGTCACCCGGACCGCGCTGACCGTGCTCCTGGAGCACCCGCACGCCGCCGAGATCGCCGCCGCCCGCCGCTCGGTCGTCCAGGACTGCTTCGAGCACGCCCTCGGCCGTGGCGTCGCCCGCGCCTGCCTCGACGCCCTGCGCCGGGGCGCCGAGCCGAGGCACCGCCTGCTGGGTCCGTCCGCCGTTGCGCGGATTCCGGTGATGTACCGGCACCGCGACGGCACCGGGCTGCTCCCGCTCCCGGCGGCGCGCGGCGACCTCGACCTGACCGGCCCGCGGCCGGACACCGTCACCGCCACCAACCGGGGCGACCTCGCGGCGACGCTCGTGCACCTGCTGCGCGGCGGGCCCGGCGGCGAGCTGCTGCCGGCGGTCGCGCGGTTCACCGACGAGGCCGTCGCCGGGCTGCCCCGCTACGAGGGCACCGTCGCGCTGGTCCTGGACGACTCCGCGTCCATGCGCGGCTACGGCGACCGGGAGTGGGCGGTCGCGTCGCAGGTCGCCGCGTTCCGGCGGGTCCTCGACAGGGTGTGCGCGCGGCTGGTCGTCGTGCGGGTCGGCGGCAGCGGCGGACGCCCCGGCGGCGCCACCGACCTCGCCACGGGCGTCCTGGACGCGCTGTCGGGACCGGTCGCGCCGGACGTCGTGGCGGTCGCCTCCGACGGCTACGAGAACGTCCACCCGGGCGACCTGGCGTGGGTCACCGACGCCCTGCCCGGCGCCGGGGTGCGCACGCCGGTCGTCCTGTGCCAGGCCACGTTCGGCCACGCCGACGACCTGTCCCTGCGCCGGCCGGCGCCGCGGCTGCCGCAGCGCACGTTCTGGCACACGGACGACCTGGCGCCGCTCGTCCTGTGGCTGCTGTCGCATGTGGACAGTGCCGCCGCCGACCGGTGGACCGTGGCCGAGCTGCACCGCCGGCTCGCTGCCCTCGAACGCTTCGCTCTGGAAGGGGGACCATCATGAACCTGCCGGTTCCGGCCGGGGTCGACGCCACCGGCTACACGCTCGGACCGCCGCAGCGGGCCGGGGCGCTGAGCATGGTGCCGGTCTTCGGGCCGTCGTATCCGGGCATCGCGCCGCCGCGCAGCGGGCTGAAGCTCAGCCGGGTCGTGACGTACGGCCAGGTCGAGCTGACCAATCCCGCCGCGTCCGGGGTGGCGATCGTGCCGTTGCACGTGGGGTACATCCAGGACTCGGCGCAGAACCACGCGCTGTGCCGGTCGGCGTTCATCGCGGCCGGGCAGACGCTGCGCTTCGACGACGCCTGCTGCGTGCAGGAGAGCCAGGGCGGCTACCTGTCGGAGCGGGACCAGTGGTTCTTCGTCCTGCCGGTCGAGCTGCGCCCGGCCGCGCTGCGGCTGCGGGGGACCAGCCAGTACAGCAAGCTGTGGGGCGACATCGCGCGGTTCAACGGCTCGCACGGGCTGCCCGCGCGGGGCCACCTGGAGCAGGTGCTGACCCGGAAGCGGGCGGTGCTCACCCAGTACCAGAGCCGCCTGGAGCTCCTCGACGGGCAGGTCGGAGCGTTGTTCTTCGTCGGCGGCGAGCTCGCCGGGGTGGAGATCGCGCCGGACCCGGTGTACTTCGCCGAGGTGTGGACGGCACTGGTCTGCTTCGCCTACGGCCCGGCCGCCTGGTCCCACGCACTGTCCACGTCGGAGCCCGCCGCGGAGCCGTGCGCCGCCGGGTCGCTCGACGAGGTGCGGACCGGGCTGCGGCGGCGCCGGCAGTCGGTCGCCGACGAGGTGGGCGCCTGGCTGGAGCGCGCTTCCTGGCGGCCGGACTCGCTGGTCGAGGAGGACCGGTACCTCGGCCTGCGACTGTCCACCGTGGACGGTCCGGCCGTCGGCGGGCAGGTGGTCACGGACGGGTCGCGGCTGGTGTACGCGTCACTGTTCGCCGCGGCGGCCTGAAAACCGGTTGCCGGGCCGGACCCGGATCCGGTTGAATCACAGGTGTTGCGGGACTGCGTCAGGCCCGGCCGGCAGGCCCCCCGATTCCAGATCGGGGCACAGTCGCCTCAGTAGCGGCCAATTATGCTGGCAGGGCGCTGGCCACACGCACCGCACCGCTACAAAGGGCGCCACCCGGCGGGGTGGCGCCCTTTCAGCGTTCCCTCAGCGGTCCCACATGGTGCGGCTCGGCTCGCCCCAGTCGTAGCCGATGACGACCCAGCGCTCCGGGTCGTGGGCATAGGCGATCTTGAAACTCGGGTCGGACCGCACGACCCCGCGCATCCGGAAGACTTTATGTCGTCAGAGCAGCACAGACTCTTCCGGATCATGGGAAAGTGGCCGGTGTCGATGGTTAGACCGGGAGTGGTCAGGGTCCGGTCATGGAAACGGCGACCGGATGGGAACCGGTCGCCGTTCGCGGTGGCCGTGTGGCCGGCGCTGGTGGGGCGTGAGGGCTAGCGGTTGGCGTCCGACTGGTCGCGGGCGTCGCGCTGGGCCGGGACGGTGTGGTCCGAGGAGTGGCGGGCGTAGCCGTTGCCGGCGGTGGGGCGGTCGGCGTCGGACGCTGCCTCGTGGGTGCCGGACCTGGGCTCGAAGAGGCTCCGGGAGCCGCTCTCGCCGCGGCCGTTGCCGCCGCCGAGGGGGCCGTGCTCGCCGGTCCGGCTGTCGCTGCCGCGGCCGTTCGTGCCCAGGGGTCCGTGCTCGCCCGTGCGGCTGTCGCCGAGGGGGTCGCCGCCGCGGCCGTTGGTGCCGCGGAGCTGCTCGCCGAGGGAGGGGTGCTCGCCGGAGGCGCTGTCGTCGGCCGTCGCGTCGGCGTCCGCGTCATCCTGCTGGTCCGCGTCAGCGGACTGGTCGGCGCCGTTGGCCGCGCCGGGCAGACCCGCGACAGGGCGGCCAGCCAGCGGGTGCCCGCCGAGGGGGTGACCGGCGGCCGGCAGCGGCTGGCCGGAGAGCGGGTGGACCGCGACGGGCTGACCGGTCAGCGGGTGCACGGCGACAGGCTGCGCAGCGGCGGTCGGCACAGCGATGGGCTGCTGCCCCGCGGACGGCTGACCCATGGGCTGCTGCCCCCCGGAAGGCTGGCCCCCGGCTGGCTGACCTGCGGACGGCTGACCCGCGGGGTCCTGCTCGGCCAGGCGCTGCTGGTCGGCGACCCGCTGCTGGTCCGCGGCGCGTTCTGCGGCGGTGCGGACCGGGATCTTCGTGTATTCGCCGGTCTCCCCGCCCGCGGCGGCGGCCATGACGGCGGCGGCGGCCAGGTCGGCGACGCGCTTCGCCTCGCGCTGGACGCGGGCGCGGACCTCCTTGGCGTGGCGCTCCGCGCCCTCGGCGGCCGAGCGGGCCTCCTCGAGGCGGCCCATCTCCTCGGCGAGGTCCTGGCGGGTCTCCTTCAGACGCTGCTGGAACTGCACGACCTCACGCTCGGTGGTCGCGCCCTCGCGGCGGGTCTGGGCCAGGCGCTGCTGGTTGGTCTCGAGCTCGGCCTGGAGCTGGGTGAGGGCCTGGCGGCGGGCCTGGATCTCGCGCTGGACGGTGGCGAGCTGGTGCTGGGCGGCGGTGTTCGCCTCTTCGGCGCGGCGGCGCAGGTCGGCGATCTCCTCGTCGACGGCGGCGCGGTGGCGGGTGAGCTCCTCCTCGACCGACTCGCGGTGCGTGGCGACGTCCTGCTCGGCGGCGGCCTTGACGTCGGCGATCTCCTGCTCCGCCGCCGCCTTCCACTGGGCCAGCTCCTGCTGGGTCTGCTTGCGGGCGGCCTCGATCTCCTGCTGGATCTTGAGGTGGGCCGCCTCGAGCAGCGCCTTCGCCTGGGCCTGGGTGTGCTTGATCTGGGCGGCGCTCTGCTCGTTGATCCTGGCGGCCTCCTGCTCGGCGCGCTGCTGGGCGGCCTCGCTGTTGGCGCGCAGGCGCTCGGCCAGCTCGCGGATCTCGGCGAGCTCGGCCTGCGCGGCGGCGCGGCGCTCCTCATACGCCTGCTGCTCCTCGGCGCGGCGCTTCGCCAGCTCGTCCTCGAGGTCCTGCAGGGTCTTGGCGGCCAGCTCACGGGCCTCGGCGAGGACCTTCTCGGCCTCCGCCTGGTGCTTCGTGGCCCGCTCCTGGGTGGTGCTGGTGATCTGGTTGGCCTGCTTCTCCGCGAGCGCGAGGATGTCGTCGACCATCGGGCCGAGGTGCCGGAACGAGGCCTTGTCGACCTGCGCGGGCCGCTCCTTGACCTCGGCCAGCTCCTGCTGCAGCTGCTGGCGCTGCGCCTGCATGGAGCGCAGCCGGGTGTCGAGGTCCTGCCGGTCCGCCTCGATCCGCCGGCGCTCCGCGGCGAACTGCCCGAGCTCCCTGTCCCGCTTTGCGAGGTACTGGTCGACCTGTCCCTGGTCGTAGCCGCGCAACGCGACCTTGAAGATCGGCCGCGCGCCGGAATCGTCGCGAGCCGTTGCCAGCTCTCCGCCCTGGGACATGTGCCAACCCTCCATACCGTCGCCTGCGCGATCTGGCGCAACGCTACCGTCGCGTGCCGCCGGGCCAACACCCCGCCCGGCGTGTCAGTTTGACACCACATCGGGTGGCGGCGGATCGTCCGGAAGGCCCTCGATCCTGCGGGCGTGCTCGATCATGCCGTGGATCGCCTCGAGGCTCGGGCCGGACAGCCCGGCCGCGCGCAACGCCATGGTCCGCACGCCGGTGTTCCGCAGCGCGGCGAGCAGTTCGAGCTGCTCGTCGATGCGCCGGGCGGCCTCGTCGTCGAGGAAGTACGCGGCGTTCACCCCGAAGAACTCCGCCAGGGCCTCGAGGTGCCGTTTGGTCGGATTGTCCCGTGCGCCCTTGCGCAGCTGCCAGATGTACGTGTGGGAGATCATCACCCCGCGCTCACGGATGGCGGTGGCGACCTCCTCGTAGCTGTACTCGCCGCGGCCCGGCGGATGGACCGTGCCGAAGAGCCGGTCGAGCTTCTCCGCGAGGGTCACCTGGCCTCCTGATAACTGGTCACGCTTGACAATCGCACCCTGACGATGGAAATCTCCATCATAAGCTCAGATTTATGGACGATGTCGCCCCATAAACTGAAGTTGACGTCAACGACCCGGGTCGGGCGGATCGTTGTGGCCGGTGAAGGAAACGGGGGTGGCCACGACGTCCTGCGGGGCAGCGTCGCGGTATCGCCGCGCGAGGCCGAGCAGCGCCCGGACCTCGGCGTCGACGGCGGGCCCGCCGGCCGGCTGGGAGGCGCCCGGCGGGCCGGATGCCTGCGCCGCGACGGGAGCCGCGACGGGAGCCGCGACGGGAGCCGCGACGGGAGCCGCGACGGGAGCCGGGCCGGGGTCGGGAGACGTGCCCGGATCACCGCCCGCCGCCCGCGCGACCGCGCTCCGCAGTGCCGCGGCGTCCGCATCCGTGTCACCCGCGTGCCCGACGAGCAGCCATTGCGCGTCTCTGATCTCGATGACGCGTCGGTACAGGCGGAGCTCGGCACCGCGGAGTGCGAAGAGATCCGCCGCGCGTCCGGGTGGGTCGCCGAGCACGACACCGGGGGCGGCGGTGGACAGCTCCAGCCACAGCGGCCGGAGTCGCTGCAGCGCCACGTAGCGTGACGTCCAGCGCCGCAGCCCGCCGAGCGCCGGGATCGCCCCGCCGAGCGCGAAGAGCAGCAACATCAGGGCGAGGAGCATCCGGGAGAACGACTGGGCGCCGGTGCCGTCCAGGGCACGGCTGCCGGCGGCGTGGCTGATCTGGTACACGACACGGTTGGTCATGAACAGCAGCCCGACCACGGCGGCGGCGCTCAGCAGCCACATCCCGATCCGCAGCCGGCCGGGCGCGACACCCCGCCCGGCGGGGCGGAACAGCACGAGCGCGCAGATCAGCCCGACGGTCAGCCCGAGCTGGGTGAGCACGGCGTACGCGGTGACGAGGGGCGTGCCGGCCTGCTCGTAGACGAAGTCGTAGCGCTCCGGGCGGCGCGGCGCGAGCAGGAACAGCACGCTCATGGCGACGCCGGTCACGCTCAGCAGCGCGTACGCCGCGCGCCGCAGCCAGGCCCAGCGGGCCGGGTCGACGGACAGCAGCCCGACGATGTGGACCATGCCGGCCGACGCGGCGACGGTGGCGAGGTTCTTCAGCGGCACGGAGATGTCCGGCACGTGCAGGACGGTGTCCGTGGCGAACGAGATCTCCCGCCGGTTGAACGTGAACGACAGCGTCGCCAGCAGCACGACGAGCCGGACGGCCTTGCCGCGCGGGGTCTGCGGGGTCGCGAACCGCCAGATCGTGAACGCCCAGAACGCGACCAGGACGGTGATCTCCAGGACGTCAACGGCCACGGCGCTCGACCAGGAAGGGTTCGGCGAGGGCGTCGTACAGGTTGCTCAGGGCGGAGTCGGTGAGCGGCCGGGCGGTGCTGCTGGCGGCGCGCTCGTTGAGCATGGTCGCGATCATCTCGGCGACCTGCTCCTGCGGCGCGCTGTAGGAGGAGCGGCGCAGCACCCGGGCGACGGTCGCCGGGTCGAGGTCGGGCAGCAGCAGCGCGGTCACGTCCGCGGGCTCCGGCTCCGGTGTGACGTGGTCGCAGAGGATGTGCCCGACCTCGTGCAGGATGATGTGCTGCTGGTGCAGCCAGCCGGTGCTGGCCGCGTAGAACACGTGGTCGGCCTTGTCGGTCGACAGCCACAGCCCGCACGCGGTGCCGTCGGCGCCCGCCCTGGGCAGCTGGTGCAGGTGCAGGTCGCGGCCCCTGGCGGCGGCGACGGACGCGCAGAAGACCCGCACGTCGAACGGGTCCGGGACGTCGAGCCCGGCAAGTATCCGCGTCACCTGTTTCTCCAGCGCTCGCAGCCGCATCCACGCTCCAGCCGGCCGTCGGGGCAATCGGGGTCAACGATATGCCCCCGGTCGTAACGACAGGTGGCGCCGGGAGCCGGCGCGCTTTCATCTGTTCACCTCTATTGACAGCGTTCGAGCGGTCGACGTACGTTTCCTGGACTTACTCGGTTCAGTAAACCTTCTTCAAGGAGCCCCCGTGCGAAGAGCCTGGATCGTGGCGGTCACCGCCCTCATGGCCGCCGTCGTCGCTGTGGTCGCCCAGCCACGGCCCGAGACCGCCGACGCGTTCCCCGCGTCGACCCGCAGCGCCCTCATCAGCTACCTGAGCGGCATCAGCGGGCAGTACACCATCACCGGCCAGCACAACCGTGAGCCCAACGCCGACCCGACCAAGTGGACGCGGGTCGCCCAGCAGATCACCGGCCAGACGCCCGGCCTGTGGGGCGGCGACCTCCTCTTCCAGTCCTCCGACGTGTCGTCCCGCCAGACGATGGTCAACGAGGCCGTCCGGCAGTGGCAGGGCGGCTCGCTCGTCGCGCTGACCTGGCACATGTGCCCGCCGACCGTCGGGCAGACCTGCGGCTGGGACACCGGCGGCGTGCTCAGCCACCTCAGCGACACCCAGTGGAGCCAGCTCGTCACCGACGGCACGTCGCTCAACACCGCCTTCAAGAACCGTCTCGCCGAGGCGACCCCGTACCTCCGCCAGCTCCAGAACGCCGGGGTGCCGGTGCTCTTCCGCCCGGTCCACGAGATGAACGAGGGCTGGTCCTGGTGGGGCGGCCGTCCGGGCGCGAACGGCAGCCGCAAACTGTTCCAGATCGTGCACGACTACTACGCCAACGCCCAGGGCCTCACGAACCTGGTGTGGGTGTGGAACGTCAAGGACGTCAACATGGGCTCGATCGCCGACTACTGGCCCGGCGCGTCCTATGTGGACCTCGCGACGCTCGACATGTGGGTCAAGTACGCGCCCAGCGCGTCGGACTACCAGGCGATGCTCAACGTCGCCGGCGGCAAGCCGATCGCGCTCGCCGAGGTCGGCCAGGTCCCGAGCGTCGCGCTGCTGCAGGCCCAGCCGCGGTGGACCTACTTCATGGTGTGGGCGGAGTGGCTGACGGACCCCGCGTACAACACCAACGCCGCCGTGCAGAACACGTACTTCAACAGCCGGGTCCTGGTGCGCGGCGAGTTCACCGTGCCGGGCGCGGGCGGCGGGGGCGCACGGACCGGCCCGGTGACCGGTCTGGCCGGCAAGTGCCTCGACGTGGCCGCCTCCGGGACCGCCAACGGGACCAAGGTGCAGCTGTACACCTGCAACGGCACCGGCGCGCAGACCTGGACCATCGGGACCGACGGCACGGTCAGGGCCCTCGGCAAGTGCCTCGACGTCGCGGGCGGGGTCGCCGCCGACGGCACGAAGGCCCAGCTGTGGGACTGCGCCGGCAACGCCAACCAGCAGTGGAACCGGTTGGGGGAGACCCTGGTCAACCCGGCGACCGGCCGCTGCCTGGACGCCACCGGGCAGTCGAGCGCCGACGGGACCCAGATCCAGGTCTGGACCTGCAACGGTCAGACCAACCAGCGCTGGACGCTGCCGGCGTGATCCTCGCATCGCCCCCGCTGCCGCTCAGCCGGCGGCGGGGGCGGTGCTGTCCCTGATGGCGAGGGTCGGGTTGGTGTACCGCACGCTGCGCGGCGCCCGTCCGTCGACACATTCGAGCAGCAGCCGGGCGGCCTGTGCGCCGTAGTCGGCGATGTTGCGCCGCAGGACCGTCAGCGCCGGATGGACCAGCTCGCACAACGGCGAGTCCTCCCACGCGAGCATCGACACCTCCCGCGGCACGCCGATGCCCATCTCCGCCGCCACCCCGAGCCCGGCGAGCGCCATCACGTCGCTGTCGTAGACGATCGCGGTCGGCCTGTCCTTGCCGCTCAGGATCCGCCGGGTCGCCTGCGCGGCGGCATCGCCGGTGTAGTCGGCGGCGACCACGGTCACCGCCATGCCGGCCCTCTCGATGGCCTCGGTCCGCGCCTGCGTGTGCAGCATGTCCGGCGGCCCGCTCACCCGCGTGACCCTCGTGTGGCCGAGCGAGGCCAGATACCCGACGACCTTGCCGGCCGACGCGGCCTCGTCGGTCCACAGGTTGGCCAGCCCCGGGATCTCACCGCTGCCACCGACCACGACCGCCGGCAGGTCGAGCGCGAGGACCGCCGGCACCCGCGGGTCGTCGCGCCGCAGGTCGCACAGGATCACCCCGTCGACCCGCCGCTCCGCGTGCCACCTGCGGTGCACCGCGATCTCCTCGTCGGGCCCGTCGACGAACTGCAGCGCCAGCCCGAACCCACGCGCCGACAGCTCCATCTGGATCCCGCTGATCAGCTGCCGCCGGAACACCTCGACACTGAACGCCGCCGGCGCCCGCCGCAACGTCAGCCCGACCACGTCGCAGGACGCCCCGTGCATCGCCACCGCCGGCCGGTGCACCGCGAACCCGAGCTCCTCGGCGACCTCCCGGACCCGCTCCCGCAGATCCTCGGACACCCCGGGCCGCCCGTTGAGCGCATACGAGACAGCCACCCGCGACACCCCGACCCGCGCAGCGATGTCACTCATCGTCGCCCGCCGCCCCATCCGCAGATCCTAGCCGCCGCTGTTACCCGCCTGTCGCCTCCGGCGATGGCTCGCTGCCCCACGCTGCGCGCGGGTCCCGCCGGGGGATTCTCACCCCGGACCCCCAATGCGCCGCTCCGCGGCGCACAGCCGCGCTGCGCGTTGGCTGGGATCCGCTCACGCGGCATCCGGTGGTTACCCCCGGTCACTCACCCGCACCCGAAACGCCGATCTCCGAACGTGCGTCCCTTCGGTCGTGTCCACGTCGGTGGTGTGCAAGTGGCGCCGTCCTCACTTCCCCCACGACACCCGAAGATCACCGCCGGAGCCGTGGTACTCCCCGGTCCAGCCATCGACACCGGCCTATTTCTCATGATCCGGAAGACATTGTGTCGTCATAGCGCAATGCCGGTGAGTTAAGCGTTCAGGGTGATGGATGGGGCTGGATGGTGACTGTGAAGGTTGCTGTCCAGTTTCGTTGTTTGCGGCCGGGTGGTT
>NZ_JBEXDG010000090.1:0-30905 GCF_040605635.1 Dactylosporangium sp. NPDC005555 | reverse complement strand
TCGGCACGAGTCATCGTCAACGTCGAACTTCCTGTACTCGCCCTGCTCAGACCATGTTTCAGACCGCTTGTCTCATCTCAGCCTGACAGAGAGGGGACGGCAGGGAGCCGGCGGGGAACACCCGGCAGGAACTGTGCGCCCAGGGTGGCGAGTTCAATCGGGTCGGACAGCAGGAGCCGTAGACGCAGGGCGGACCCTTCCGGGCGCTGCCTGGAACACATGGAAGGCGGTAGGGCAATGATCGTGCAAGACGACCTTCGCGGTGACGCGCTCCGGCTGGAGATCACCATAGCGCTGCTTCCCCTCGTCGGCCGCGTCGTGCACCTGCAAGACGAGCTTCCGGTCGGGCTCCGGGGCAACCGGCTGACCGACCAGGAAGGCCGGCGGCTGGTCATCGACGACGCCACTCGGACCTGGGAAGCGCTCGATTCCGGACAGCAGCGCTGTTACGGCGACACCCTGAGAACGGCGCTGTCCGAGTACACGTGCGAATACGTCGAGAAGGTCGAGGCCGGCAGTCCCGGTGCCGACGAAGTGGACTCACGCTCGTACGAGAGTGCGATGGAAGCGCTGTGGCGCCGGCACATCGACACTCTCCGCGCGGCCGTGACGGGCTGAGGTCACGGGCAGACCACCCAGAACTGGATGCTGCCGGACGACCACCCTCGATGGGCGATGCCGGCTCACCCGGGCGGCGATGAAGCATCGGGCATGAGTGAGCTGGTACTGGCGGGACAGCTGGTCGTCGTCATCGGCGGCAGTTCGGGTATCGGGCTCGAGACGGCCCGGCGCGCACACGCCGAGGGCGCCGACGTCGTCCTGACTGGCCGTGACCCGGGGCGGCTCGCCCGGGCCGCGGCCGACGTCGTCGCCCTGCAGACCCACGCGTTCGACGCGACCGATCGGGAGGCGCTCGGACGGTGTTTCCGGGGCCTGCCGCGAATCGCCGACCATGTGCTGGTCACCGCGGGCCGGCCGTACTACGGCACGATCGCCGACGTCGACCTCGAGGAGGCCCGCCGGTCGTCCGACGCGCACCTGTGGCTGCCGGTCGCCGTGGCCTGCCAGGCGATCGGCCGGGTGCGGCCCGGCGGCACGCTGCTGTTCATGGGCGGCACGGGCGCGCGGCGGCCGGCGCCGGGGCTGACGTTCGCGGCGATGGGCACCGCGGCGTTGCCCGCGATGACCGCGAACCTCGCGCTCGAACTCGCGCCGATCCGGGTCAACCTCATCGCGGCCGGGTTCGTCGACACGCCGCTGTCCGCGGAGCTGCTCGGCGGCGACCTCGAACAGCGCCGGGAGCAGCTGCGCGCCACGCTGCCGATCCGGCGGGTCGTGGGACCGGCCGACGTCGCCGCGCTCGCCGTGCACATCATGACCAACGAGGCGCTGACCGGCGGCACGTACGACATCGACGGCGGTCAGCAGCTACTGTAGGGCTCCCTGTTTCGGGAGGCGGCCGCGGTGGGACCGGGATCGGGTCAGCTCCTGCCGGTCAACGCAGATCCCATGGCGGTGAGCCGCGCGCTCACCGCCCGCGGGTCGACGACCTGATGCAGGTGCCGGCCGGGGAGGTGCTCGACGAGCCAGCCGCGGGCCGCCGCCTCCGCCGCCGCGCCCGCGTAGTGCGCGGAGAACCGGAGATATCCGCACGGCACGCTGTCCCAGCCGACCGGGACCGGGACGCGCTGCTCGTAGTACGACACCGGCAGCCGTGGCTGCTCGGCCTCGATCTCATGTCGGATCAGCGGGTCGGGGATGAGTTGTGCGATGTCCGCGTCCTTCCACCACGTCGTCCACGGCGGGAGCCGGTCACCGTCCATTTTGGACCGTAGTTCGTCGACGACGCCGGGCGCGACCACGGGCGTGGGGCCGGTGCGGGCGGGCAGCGCCGCGTCGACGAAGATGCACGCCGCGACGGATCCGCGCAGCGCCTCGACCATGACCGGCACGAAGTAGCCGGCGTTGCTGTGCGCCACGAGGATGACCGGCGCCGCCGCGACGCAGGAGGCGACCCGCGCCGCGATGCCCTGGCCGTCCGTGACGCCGAGCAGCGACGGCACGACAGCGCCTTCGCCCAGGACCGCCGCCACCGGCGCCCACGATGCCGGGCCCAGCAGCGGGCTGTGCACCAGTACCGACGCGGCCATCGCTATCGGGGCCGGTTGTCGAGGATGCGCTTCGCCTTGCCGATCGAACGCTCCAGGGCGCCCCGTGGCAGCACCTCGACGCGCACGGTGACGCCGACGTTGTGCTTCACCAGGTCGCTCAACCGGCCGGCGAGTGCCTCGTCGATGGTGTCGGAGCGGGCCTCGACGCGGACGGTCAGCTCGTCGAGGCGGCCGGGCCGGTCGATCACGCACACGTAGTGCGGGGCGAGGCCCGGCACGCGCAGGATCAGCTCCTCGATCTGCGTCGGGAACACGTTGACGCCGCGCAGGATCATCATGTCGTCGGAGCGGCCGGTGACCTTCTCCATCCGCCGCATCGTGCGCGCCGTGCCCGGCAGCAGCCGGCTCAGGTCGCGGGTGCGGTAGCGGATGATCGGCAGCGCCTCCTTCGTCAGCGACGTGAAGACCAGCTCGCCGTGCTCGCCGTCGGGCAGGACATGGTCGAAGACCGGGTCGACGATCTCCGGGTAGAAGTGGTCCTCCCAGACGTGCAGGCCGTCCTTCGTCTCGACGCACTCCTGCGCGACGCCGGGCCCGATCACCTCCGACAAGCCGTAGATGTCCACGGCGTGCATGTCGAGCCGCTCCTCCACCTCGCGGCGCATGTCCTCGGTCCACGGCTCGGCGCCGAAGATGCCGACCTGCAGGCTGAGCCGCTTCGGGTCGACGCCCTGCCGGTCCAGCTCGTCGAGGATCGTCAGCATGTAGGACGGGGTGACCATGATGATGTCGGGCTCGAAGTCGACGAGCAGCCGCACCTGCCGCTCGGTCATGCCGCCCGACACGGGGATGACGGCGCAGCCGAGCCGCTCGGCGCCGTAGTGCGCGCCGAGACCGCCGGTGAACAGGCCGTAGCCGTAGGCGACGTGGACGCGGTGGCCGGGCCGCCCGCCCGCCGCACGGATCGAGCGGGCCATGACGTCGGACCACATGTCGATGTCGCGCTGCGTGTAGCCGACGACGGTCGGCTGCCCGGTGGTGCCGCTGGAGGCGTGGATGCGGGCGATGCGCTCCCGGGGGACGGCGAACATCCCGAAGGGATAGCTCTCCCTGAGGTCGGTTTTGCTGGTGTACGGGAACCGAGCCAGGTCCTCGAGCGAGCGGCAGTCGTCCGGGTGCACTCCCGCCTCGTCGAACTTCCTCTTGTAGAGGGGCACGTTGTCGTACGCGTGCCGCAGCGTCCACCGGAGGCGTCGCAGCTGCAGGGCGCGCAGCTCGTCCACGTCCGCCGTCTCGATCGGCTCCAGGTCGCCCGGGCGGGGGCTCAGATCTCTCACGGCAGGATCCTCCTTCCCAGTGCGCGGCTGCGGCCGCGGAACTCGGCGATGACCGACCCGTCGGCGGTGCGGACGGTGACGTCGTAGAGGCCGCTGCGCCCCTGCCGGACCCGCTCGGCAGCCGTCGCGGTCAGCTCGTCGCCGGGCTTGGCGGGCGCGACGAACGTGACGTCGAACCCGGCGGCGACCGTCACGTCGTCGTAGGTGTTGCACGCGATCGCGAACGCGCTGTCGGCGAGGGTCGCGATCAGCCCGCCGTGGCAGATCCCGTGGCCGTTGACCATGTCGTCGCGGACGCGCATCTGCACCGTCGCCAGCCCTGGCGAGACGTCACCGAGCCGCATGCCGAGCGCCCGGCTGGCCAGGTCGCCGTCCCACACGGTCTGCGCTGACCGGCGGGCCACTTCCTCGTGGTTCATGCACCCTGCTTACCCTGCTTCGCACGCTTTTGCTATGCGGCCGCGAAGGTGCACACGGCCGCGGCCAGCATCAGGGCGTGCAGGATCATGTGCTCCAGGTTGGGCCGCGGCCGGTCGCCGATGCGCGGCAGCACGATGACGGTCCGCGCGTACGTCCTGGCGTGCAGGTCCGCCCACGTGACGCCGGTGCCGGCGGTCGCCCACGGCGCGGTGCGGCCGATGAGGTACGGCATCCACCAGAGGATCAGCCCGCCCAGCACCGACACGGTGGCGAGCGTCCCGGCGGCGTAGCCGAGCACCGGCAGGTCCAGCGCCTTCCCGGCCACGAGCAGCACCGCGGGCAGCGCCATGACCGGCGCGTTGATCGCCACCTCGGTGCGCTGCTCCGCCCGTTTCGCGTCGCGCACGTTGTTGAACGGGTACAGGTCGACCAGCGTCATCACCAGGAAGTAGACGACCGCGGCCAGGATCAGGACCAGGGCAAGCACGAGCACGGCCGACCTCCATGTTTACACTGTAAGCATGCCGACTCCTGGTAGTCTTGCTTACGATGTAAGCATCGTCAAGGGGGTATGGGTTGGCGCCGAAGGCCGGGCTGAGCCGGGAACGCGTCCTGGACGCCGCGCTGGACTACGTCGACGCCCACGGCCTGCCCGCCCTGTCGATGCGCAAGCTCGGCGCCCACCTCGGCGTGGAGGCGATGTCGCTGTACCGCCACGTGCCGAACAAGGACGCATTGCTCGACGGCCTCGTCGACCGCGTCATGGAGCACGCCTTCGCCGAACTGTCCGCCGACCTCTCGGGTCCGTGGGTCCCTTGGATGCGTTCGTTCGCCCATTCGCTGCGCGCCGCGCTCCTCGCCCACCCGGGCGTGCTGCCGCTCGCCGCCACCCGCCCCGTGAACTCCCCCGACGCGCTGCGCATGTCCGAGCAGTGGCTGGCCGCCATGCGCGCCGCCGGTCTCCCCCTGGGCCGTGCCCTGGACATCATCAACGTGATCGCGACGTTCACGATCGGGCACACCCTCGCCGAGGCCGGCCGCACCCCCGGCCACGAGGACTCCGACCCCGACCTCGACCAGCACGCCGACGCCCTCGACCCGGCTGAGTTCCCCAACCTCCTGGAGGTCATCACCACCCGCGCCGGCCTGGACTTCGACCACCGCTTCACCGAGGCCGTCGACATCCTCCTCGCCGGCTACTCCACCTGAGCCGGCCGCTTCGCCACTGCGCAGCTGCGAGTCCCGAGGCGAAGCTGTAGCCATGTCGCGGATTGACGGCAGCGGAGTTGTGACCGACCCGGACTTTCCCTTTGGCTGGTTCGTTGGCGCATCGAAGTGCATTCGGTATGGTGCGCATCGCACATCCTCAGCGATCCGTCATAGACCGGGGGCAGCGGTGGAGGTCCAGATCAATGTTGATGCGGGCGACGACGAGGAAGCATTGGTTTCGTTCTACCGATGGCTGCTCGAGGACCCCGAGGTTTCCCGCCTCGCCGACGTGTCGATGGCGATGAGGACGCCGTCGCCGGAAATGATGGGTGGTGTCGAGGTCATCAGCGTCGTCGCGAGTAACGCGATAGCCCTGGGCAGTCTGGTCGTCGCCTTTCTCTCCTGGCGTGACTCGCGGCCACGGCGCTCCGTGCCGATCGCGCGTCTTGAGCGGGGTGACGTGACGGTCACCATCGAGGGGGGCTCAGCCGACGAGATCCGGGCGATCATCGCCGCCGTCGGCGGGCAGGAGCAGTCGTAGTCATGCGGTTACGACTCGACCTGCCGGACACGGACCACTCGCAGGTGGTGCTGATCGGCGCCGCAAGGTACAACTCGCTGCACGCGCTTCCCGCCGTGGACAACAATCTTGTCGGCCTTCGCGACGCCCTGACCCAGTCGAGCCTGTGGGGTGTGCCGGCACGCAACTGCACGGTGCTCGACAACGCGGTGCTCGACCGGCCCGACAGCGTGCGGCTCACCATCGAACGCGTGGAAGCAGTCGCTCAGCAGGCACGCGACGCGTTGATCGTCTATTACGCCGGACACGGCCTGCCCGACGAAGAGGGCGACGGCGCGCTCTATCTGGCGTTGCCGACGTCGGAGAAAAGCCAAGCTTCCTACACCGCACTACCGTTCGAGAACATCAGGCGCGCTGTACGGAAGTCCAAAGCAATTCGCAAGATCGTCATCGTCGACTGTTGTTACAGCGGCCTGGCGCATCAGCATGAGATGGCAGCGGCCGATCTTGGGGCCCGACTGTCCATCGGCAACACCTGTGTGATGACTGCTTCGGCGGCGACAAGACCTGCCCTTTCACCTACGCACGAGCGGTACACGGCATTTACCGGCGAACTGCTCCAGATCATCACCACAGGCGTCGTCGGCGGCCCACCGCTGTTGGACATGGGAACGCTCTTCGATCGTTTGAGAGAAGGCCTCATCTCCAAGTCGCTGCCCGAGCCGGACATGCGCAACCGGGGGCTGGGCGCTAGCATCGCCCTGGTTCGCAACGTCGGCTTCGTGCCGCTCCCGGGGGCCGACGACAGAGGCGTCGTTGCCGTCGACGTCCGGTCGATCCTCGATCTGCTGGAGCCGATCCGGGACATCTGCGAAGAGGTCGTCCAGGCCACAGATGCCCCCGACGCGCGGCTGCAAGCGGCGCACGCCCAACTGACCCAGGTGATCAACGACCTGACCGGTCGCGCGGAAAGCGGCACCACATCGATTCTCGCCGCCCGCGCATCGGTACTGGAAGTGGGTGAGCTCCTCGGCGGACGGTCGGAACTGGTCGACGCGGTGACGCAGCGTCTGACGAGCGACCGCACAACTGAGCTCAGGTATCGGGTCCAGCTCGAGAAGGCGGCCCGCATCGACCGTCTCGACAAGGCGTTCCAGGTCTTCATCGACCGCCTGGTGTCGATCTGCGACCAGGAGCTCATGACGCTCGCCGATGAGGTCCCTCAGTTGATGCGGCCGATAGAAGCAACCGGCCACACCATCGGCCGGTTGGCAAAACCCTGGCAGAGCCGGTCGCTGGCCAAGGAATTCAGCACCCGGATCTCAGTGCGGATCCTTCAGCTGTTCCGTGCCCGGCTGGAAACAAAGGTCGCCCCTCAGTTCGCTGAAATGCTGGCCACCGGCACCCGGCTGCATGCTGAGTTCCACCGTGCCCTCGCCGATCACGCCCACAGTCTCCGGCCCCCGTTGGCACAGGCCGCGGACAGCTTCAACGCTGCGATGCCAATGCAGGAGATCGAGTATCGCCTCACCCACACGGCGCTCGACCTCGTCGACTACGCCGAGATCGAAGCCGAGGTCCGCCGGGGCGGGACGGTACTGCTGAACCCGGAACCGGATGAAACGTCCGTGCAATTTCTGCTGCGGCTCGTCATGACGCTCGCGCTGGTCATTCTCGGCCATCCAATGAGTTTCGTCTCGGGCCGGGATCAGATCGCAGTGGTCAAACGACACGTTGAGCAGTCCGTCACGAAGGCGCTGCGCCAACCCGACACCCGCGCGAAGCTGAGCAGGTCGGCAACGAAGCAGATCTCCGAACAGATGCAGTCCATGCTGTCGCCGATGCGCCGGAGCCTCGAGGAGGCAACCTCCTTCATCGGCTCGGACGTGTACCGACAAGATCTCGAACGCAACCTCCCCACACTGCACCAGGTCGTCGACGAGGCGCTGCTCCGCGTGGAGCACGTGTTGGACCAGCTGACCTCTCGATGACGCTCGGCCGGTGCGACCCAGCGGGCTCCGGCCTTGCCGTTCCGCAGGCCCTCGTGAGCGGTTGGCGGGGAACGCAGCCCGACGCGGTTTTGCCGGGGACGCTCGGAGCATGGCCACAGCGCCGGACGAGGTCGCCTTCGTTCTGGTCCTGGTCCACGAGGTGCCGCCCCGGGCGCTCTCTGAGGCTCGGCACGCGGCGTACCACCCGGTCCCGTCACCGGTCCGGTGGCCCGTGCTAATCACGGCGCGGGGCGGCCCGCTGGAGCTGTTGTCGTCCGCCGATCCTGCGCGCCCACCACCCGGAAATGGCCGACCTGGTTCATTCACGACCGGCCATGACGCTAGGGGGTTGTTGGCTACGCTGGCGGCATGAACGGGTTCGCGCTGCCGGCGTATCTGCCCGAATGGCGCGGGGCGGCGGCTGCGGTCGCGGCGGCCGACATGGTGACGCTCCGGCGGTCGGCGCGGGACCCGGTCGACCTGGTCTTCGCCGAGGACACCCGCTTCCTGGACGCGCTGGCGGAGCCGCTCGAGTCGGCGATCGTCACCCCGCTGGCCGGCCTGTCGCAGGCGCTGGCGCATGGGACGAACGTGGAGATCTTCGTTGCGTCGCGGCTGGTCCGGAGGTCCGTCGAAGATCTGCTGGCTGGAGCGCCGCCCGAGCTGCGGCGGCTGGTGAGCAGGCTGCCTGCGGCGACGGCCCGGTGATTGGCCTGGGGGCGACCGGGTCCGGCAAGAGCACGCTGCTGCACTGCGCTGCAGGGCTGGACCGGCCCGGCTCCGGCTCGGTCCGGCTGGCCGGTCGCGAGGTCAGCAGGATGCGGGAGCGGCAGCTCACCCGTTGGCGGCGGGACCGGGTGGGGTTCGTGTTCCAGTCCTACAACCTGCTGTCGGACCTGACCGTACGGCAGAACCTCGCGCTCCCCCGGCTGGCTCGGTGGCCCGCGGCGGCGTGGCATCGACGCGAGATCCTCGGCCTGCTCGCCGAAGGCCGCTCCAGTGTCGCCTTCGCCGGGCGCCTGCACCTGGTCGAGCGCAGCGTCGAGAAGCACGTCACCGCCATCTTCACCAAGCTGGACCTCCCCCCAGGCCCGCACCGGCCACCGCCGCGTCCTGGCCGTCCTGCGCCGCCTGCGCTCGTGAGCGGGCCGGGTCAGGGGACGAGCACCACGCCGCCGCGGACGCCGCCCTGGGCCAGCCGGTCGTGGGCGGCCGCCGCTTCGGCGAAGGGGTAGACGCCGGCGACCCGGAGCGGGATGTCGCCGCTGTCGACGAGTGCGACCAGCTCACCCAGCCGGGCGCCGTCCGGCAGGACCTCCAGCGCGAAGGTCCGGATGCCCCGCACCGGCTCCGGGCGTAGCGGGGGTGACGCGGCCACGTAGCCGCCGCCGTCCCGGACGAGGTCCAGCAGCGAGGCGCCGATCACGGCCAGGTCGACGACCGCGTCGAACGTCCCCGCCGGATCGCCGGATCGCGGCAGGAACGCCGCGCCCAGCGACTCGACGAACGCCTGGTCGTCGGCTCCGGCGAGGCCCGTGGCGTGCAGGCCGGCCGCCCGGGCCAGCGCCAGGACGAACCCGCCGACCTGCCCGGCGGCGCCGGTGACGAGCACGGTCGCACCGGCCGGGAGCGCGAGCAGGTCGAGGGCCTGGGCGGCGGCGAGGCCGTTGGTCGGCAGGGTCGCCGCCCCGGTGGCGGGGACGCTCGTGGGCGCGGAGGTCAGCCAGGCGGCGTCGAGCACCACGAACTCCGCGTGCGCGCCGGTCGTGGTCCGCAGCCAGGGCGAGAAGCCGATGACCTGCTCGCCGATCGGGAACGTCCGGGCCGACGGGCCGACCGCGTCGACGGTGCCGGCCACGTCCCAGCCAGGCGTGTACGGCAGACCGGTCGGCAGCGGAGCCGGGAACCGCCCGGAGCGGATCATCAGGTCGACCGGGTGCACGACGGACGCGGCGACCCGCACCCGCACCTGCCCCGGTCCGGGCTCCGGCACCGGCACCTCGGCCACGTGCAGGACCTCCGGCCCGCCGAACCGTGCGTACCTGACTGCGCGCATCGCCGTCTCCTTCGTGGGATCTCGTGATCACCACGACCGTACGAACCATGGGCACTGTGAGAAAGTAGGTACCGCGAAGTGCGTAGCGCACCGAGGAGGCAACAGTGGGGACGACGACCGCGGCACAGCGCCGTGAACAGGCCAAACGCGACTACGACGCGTTCCTGGACGGCTGCCCGACCCGTGAGCTGCTGAGCAGGCTCACCGACAAATGGGTCGCGCTGGTGATCCCGGCGCTCGCCGGCGGCCCGCAGCGGCACGGCGAGCTCGGCCACCGCATCGCCGGCGTCAGCCAGAAGATGCTCACCCAGACCCTGCGGACGCTGGAGCGCGACGGGCTGGTCACCCGCACGGTCACCGCCTCGGTGCCGGTCCGCGTCGACTACGAGCTCACCCCGCTCGGCCATGAGCTGTTCCCGGTCATGATCGCGATCAAGGACTGGGCGGAGACGCACATGGACCGCGTCTTCGACGCCCGCGCCCAATTCGACGCCCGCCCGTCGTGAGTCAGGCCCGTGATCCCGTTCGATGTCGGTGCCATGTGCGCGGTGGCCGGGCCCGCACGCCCGCGGAGCCGGCCACCGCCCGGGAGGAGCGTCAGGTCAGCGGAAGCCGGGCACGCTCGGCTTGGTGGGGTTGAACACCACGTACCGGTCGTACTTGCCGGTGTACTGGTACGGCGTGCCGGCCCAGGTCTCGCCGTGGTCCACGTCCACGCCCCAGATCGGGTGGCTGAAGTCCTCGTAGACGGTCACGCAGCCGCCGTCCTTGAACTTGCCCCGGTCGATCTCCGTGCTGGAGTTCGTTCCGTGCTTGGCCATGACCCGCGCGATGACTCCACGGCCGTTGCCGAGCGTGTCCCACACGCAGATCGTGACCTCGACCGAGTACGCCGACATGTGCCAGTAGTCCACCCACATCTCGTACCAGCCGATCTGCTGACCGGCGGCGTTCTTCATCGCACGTACGCCGGTGCCGTCCGCCCAGTCGCCGCCGGCGACCCGCATGATCTTGGTGGGGTACGGCAGGTCGGTCGCCGCGTGTGCGGGTGCCGCGGCACCGACGGCCAGGCCCGTCGTGACGAGCAGGGCGGCGAGCGCCCGGGAGAGTCGATTCAAGGCTTGTCCCTTTCGTGAGACGCGCGGCGCTGTCCGCCGCGACCCTTCTGACGATGCGTTCGTCCGTCGTTGTCCGGCAGAGCGGCACCGGTCGGACAAACATCCCTGGACAACTCCGGTGGCGCCGTCAGCCCGATCCGAGGCGTTGCAGTGCCGATGCCCTGCCGGGAGGGAAGTCCGGCAGGTCCTCGTCTTCCTCCGCGTCGACGAGGAGGAAGACGAGGACGGAAGGGGGGTTCATGCGGTGACGCGGCGGACCACCCGGAGCAGGTACTCGTCGCGGTCGACGGGGTTGTGGTCGGTGCGGGGGCGGGTCGGGGGTGGGCCGGTGACCGGGTCGTAGTGGTCGAACGTCGACTCCAGGACGCCTTCGCCGCGGGTCAGGCCGGGGAGCCGGACCTGGAGCTCGTGGACCCTCGCCGCCGGAATGCCGCCCTCGAGGACGCAGGTCGTGCCGTGCGTGGTCGTCGACGTCGGTGCCGCGCGCAGGCGGGACAGGACGGGGAGGAGGGCGCTGAGCTGGTCGGCGGGAGCCTCCAGGTGGAAGCGGTGCACCGGTTCGTGCACCACGGTGCCGGCGTGGCGCAGGGCGGTCATCAGGACCAGGGGCGTCAGGCTGCGGAAGTCGTACCCGGTGCTCGACATGCTCTTGTCGAACTGCTGGTGGGCGTGGCTCTGCCGGGGCCAGTAGCCGCAGCGGACCATCGTCACCGTGCAGTCGTCGACCTTCCAGCCGTAGAGGCCCTGCCGGAGCGTGGCGGTGACGGTGTCCTGCACGGCGGCGAAGAACGCGGCCGGCATCGCGCCCGCCTCGACCTCGAGGCGAAACGTCACGCCCGCGCCGACGGGTGCCGGGTCGACGCGCAGGCCGATCGTGGCGAGGAACGGGTTGCCGTCCTTCTGGCCGACCTCGACCGCCGAGCCGGTGCCCGAGGGGCGCTCGACGCAGATCGTCGTGGTGTCGCGGAAGGTGACGTCGATGCCGTACTCCTCGGCGAGGGTGGCCTGGACGACCTCCTTCTGCACCTCGCCGTACAGCGACACGGACGTCTCGCCGCGCACGTCGTCGTGGCGGACGTCGATGAGCGGGTCCTGCTCGGCGAGCTGGGTGAGGGCCGCGTACAGCGGGCCACGGTCGGCTGGGCGTACCGACGCGACGACCGCCTCGAGGGTCGGCGGCGCGAAATGGTGCGCCCCGGTGCCGTGCCTGGGCGTGCCGAGCGCGTCGCCGATCCGGATGCCGCCGAGGCCCCAGACCTTGCCGATCCGGCCCGCCGGGAGGACCGTCGACCCGGTCGCGCCGCCGTCGTCGAACACGGCGATGCCGGTCACCTTCGCTTCGTCGCCGCTCGGCAGGTGTACGCGTTCGCGCAGCCGGACGGTCCCGGCGAACATCCTGACGTACGCGATCTTCTCCCCGGCGGGACCGCGCTCGACCTTGAAGACGCTGCCGGACACGGGAGCGCGGGCGTCGCCGGCGGCCGCGGGCAGGAATGCCCGGATGCCGGACGTGAGCGCGTCGAGGCCGGCACCGGTGATCGCCGAGCCGAAGTAGACGGGGTGCACGAGGGCGCGGCCCGTCTGCGCGGCCAGGGCGGCCCGCACGCGACCGGGCGGGACGACGGCGCCGTCCACGTACGCGGCGAGCAGGCCGGCGTCGTGCTCGGCGAGGACGTCGAGCGCCGCCGGTGCCGTGGCGAAATCCGCGGCACGGGTGCCCAACCCCGTCGGGGCGCCCATGGGCACGATGGCCGGGGTGAGGCGCTCCGCGAGTTCACGGAGGATGCCGTCGCCACGCGCGCCGGCCCGGTCGATCTTGTTCACGAAGACGATCGTCGGGATGCGCAGCCGGCGCAGGGTCCGCATCAGGATCCGGGTCTGCGCCTGGACGCCCTCGACGGCGGACACGACGAGCACCGCGCCGTCGAGCACGCTGAGGACCCGCTCGACCTCGGCGATGAAGTCCGGGTGGCCCGGGGTGTCGATGAGGTTGACGGTGACCGGTGGATCGCTGCCGACGGTGAACGACACGACGGCCGACTTGATGGTGATGCCACGCCGGCGTTCGAGGTCGAGCGTGTCGGTCTGCGTGTTGCCGTCGTCGACCGAGCCGGGCTCGTCGATGACACCGGCGGCGTGCAGGAGCCGCTCGGTGAGGCTGGTCTTACCGGCGTCGACGTGCGCCAGGATGCCGAGATTCAGGGTGCGCAAGGGGCGTCAGGTCCTCGAGATAGGCAGTGATGGCCATCTGGGTGAACACAGACGCAGCTCGCATCCCTGACTCCTCTGACGTTCGGACAAGACGCTTCCAGCAAATCAGCGCACAGCGGTGCCCGCAACCGGTTTACACGGGTGCGCACCACCTCGCGCCGGTGAGGAGGATCCGGGTGGACTGCCCTTACCCGAACGACTGCGCCTGCGCGTGGTCCGGCTCGATGAGCAGCACGACCCGGTCGGTGCGCAGCGGATAGGGCCCGCCGGTGTACTTGGTGGAGATGCGGTCGATGATGCGCCAGGCGTCATCGCCGTCGAGGACCTCCGTCACCCGGCCACGGATCAGCGCCGTCGAGTAGGGCTGGGCGTGGTCGGTGATGGAGATGGCGACCCGCGGGTCGTGGGCGACGTTGCGGGCCTTGCGGGATCCGGGCCCGGTGAGGATCGCGACCCGGTCGCCCTCGCGGTCGATCCAGACGGGCACCGAGTGCGGCGAGCCGTCCGGCAGCAGCGTCGCGATGTGTGCGTAGTTGACGTCCTCGACCAGACGGGCGACGTCGGCGGCGAGCTCAGGCATGGTGGTCTCCGTATTCGTCGTGGGGGCGCAGCCATCGCATCGTCGGGGTCTGCGGCCAGCCGGGCGGCGAGTCCTCCCAGGCCTCCTGCCGGCCGTGGGGCGTCAGGTCGAGCAGGTTGAAGTCCAGGCGCAGCCGGTCGACGCCGCGCGCGGTGGTGCCGTACGTATGGAAGACCTCGTCACCGTCCCGCAGCAGGACGTTGAGAGCGAAGCCGTCGACGCGCAGGTCGTCGTGGAGGTCGCTGCCGTGGCTGGAATACCACGGCACGGTCCAGCTCATTCTGCGCCGGACCGGCTCGATCTCCGCCTGCGGCGCGCGGGCCATGAGGATCAGCCGGGTGTCACGGGCGCCGAGGTGCGCCTGCGAGTGCTCGGCGAGGTTGTCGGTGAAGGTGCTGCAGCCGGTGCACAACCAGTCCTGACCGGGCTCCAGCATGAAGTGGTAGATCACCAGCTGCCGCCGGCCGGCGAACAGGTCGATGAGGCTCGCGTCGGCACCGTCGGGAGCCACCAATCGATAGGGCTTGTCCAGGCGCACCATCGGCAGCCTGCGGCGCTGCGCGGCGAGCGCGTCGAGGGCGTGGGTGAGCTCCTTCTCCTTGACCAGCAGCGCGTCGCGCGCCGTCTGCCACTCCTCGGCCGTGACGATTTCGGGCCGGGCCATGATGACCTCCATCACTAGGTTCCCTGAAGGAACCCTATCGCACAGAGTCTCCTGAGGGAACCCACGTGCCTAGAATGAGCGTATGCAGCGCACCCAGTTCGCCGGCATGGCGTGCTCCATCGCTCGTACCCTCGACGTCATCGGCGAACCGTGGTCGCCGCTGATCCTGCGCGACGTGTATGTCGGCATCAACCGCTTCGACCAGCTGCAGGACGACCTCGGCATCTCCCGCAAGGTCCTCGCGCAGCGCCTCGCCTGGCTGGTGGAGCAGGGTGTCATGGAGCGCCGCCAGTACTCCGGCCGCCCGCCGCGCCACGAGTACGTGCTGACCACCAAGGGCCGGGAGCTCTGCGACCTCCTGCTGGTGATGGTCGGCTGGGGCGACCGCTGGACCGCCGGCGACGCCGGCCCGCCGGTCCTGCACCGCCACCACGCCTGCGGCGAGATCGCCCGCGCCGAACTGCGCTGCTCCCACTGCGGCGAGCCGATGCGCGCCACCGACATCGACGTCCTGCCCGGCCCCGGCGCGGCGCCCGCATCCTGAAACGCCCCGAACCACCGCGGCGGGACGGGCACTCCTCAAAATCCCGCGGTGTCGTACCGTGCACGCATGATCTGTCGTTCTCGTGCCCTGCTGTGCGCGGTGGCGCTCGTGTCGCTGGTCGGCGGTTGCACCGCGACGCCGTCGTCCGCCCCGCAGGTCGCCCGGCGGATCGCCGCGTCGGATTCACCGTCGCAGGCAGGCGGCGCGTGCCGTTGGATGCCGGTCCCTTCCGGCAACGGGGCGAGCGTCAAGGACGTCGGCACGCCCCCGGCCGCGGTCCCGAGCGGGGCCAAGGCCACCATGTCCCTGGCCACCAACCTCGGCGCGGTCGAGATCGCGATGGACGCCAAGGCCGCCCCGTGCGCGGTGGCCAGCTTCAGCTACCTGGCCGGTAAGAAGTTCTTCGACGGAACCGCCTGCCACCGCCTCACGACGGCCGGTCTGTTCGTCCTGCAGTGCGGCGACCCGTCCGGCACGAGCACGGGCGGCCCCGCGTACCAGTACGCGGAGGAGAACCTCGGCACCAGCGCCGGCTATCTCCGCGGCTCGGTGGCCATCGCCCGCACCCAGCAGCCGGGCACGAGCGGCAGTCAGTTCTTCATCAACTACGCCGACAACCTGCCCCTCTCTGCGGACTACACCCGGCTCGGCACGGTCACCAAGGGCATGGACATCATCGACAAGGTCGCCGCCGGTGGCGTCACGCCCGGCGGCAACGGCCCGGACGACGGCGTCCCGAAGACCCGCATCGTCCTGCAGCAGGTGACCGTCGTATACAACTGACATCCGGCGCCGCGGCCGCGAAGGGTGACAACGCGGCCGCGGCACCGGAGGTGCGGTCAGGTCCAGGCCGGGGTGGTGCCCGCGATCGTCGTCACCACCACGACGTCGAGGATCTTCCCGTCGGTGAACCAGGACCGCACCTGTGGGGTGTCGGTGAGCTGGAACTGCCACTCGCCGTCGGGGGCGGCGCCGGTGAACGTCACCCACGGCGTGCCGCCGGGGCGGCGGGTGCCGACGATGCCGCCGACGGTCGTCACCGCGGTCGCCGCCACGGTGCGGCCCGGCAGGACGTGCCGGGCGGAGGTCACCGTCAGCTCCCGGTCGAAGCCGTCGGCCCGCACGACGAACATGGTCAGCTGCGCGACCGTCTGCTCCTCGATGTGGCGCGGGAAGTCGTCGGCGGTGAGGGGCAGGTCGATCCGCATCGGGTGGGCGGCGCCGTCCGGGTCGTTGAGGTCGAACCAGACGTCGGGGAACTGCTCGCGGACGCTGAAGGTCCGGTCGCCCAGGAACGTCCGGTCGATCGTGCGGACGACCTTCTCCCGGTACTGCGCGCTGGCGAGGGCCGTGTACTCGATGGTGAGCAGCACGTCGGAGATGGTGCGGTAGTCCAGCGGGTTCGCCGCCTTCGGCAGCTCCAGCCGCCACACCGTGTCCACGCCCATGCCCTCGAACGGCAGCAGCAGGCCGGTGTCGGGTTCCTGGTCGAACAGGCCGCCGGCGTTGACCGCGGTGGTGAAGGCGATCGCCTCCGGGTCGCGGCGCAGGGTGGCGGTCTCGAAGACACCGCGCGACACGACAGTGCGGGAGATGCCGGACGCCGACAGGGTGCCGCGCACCCCGCGGACCGGCGGCACCAGTGCGAGCACGGAAACCTTGGCGCGCTTGACCAGCCGCAGATAGTGGCCGGGGAACTCGCGGTCGAACAGGGACGACGGGGTGGCGACGGTGAGCACGCCGGTCTGCCGGAACTGCTGCAGCTCGCTCGCGGCGATCTGCGCGATCGACAGCGTCTGCGTCAGGTGCAGTTTCCGGCGGTCGGTCTCGAAGGCGTACTGGTCGAGACGGGTCAGGTCGGCGAGGAGCCGCGCCGCGCCGGTGACCCCGCGCCGGTCGGTGGGGTCGGCGGCGCCGGACGACGGCGGGCCCTGCCAGTAATCGTCCTGGACCAGGCCCCGGTCGGGCTCCTGGCGTTCGAAGGCGAGCTGGGCCTGGGCGAGCCGCGCGAGGGCCGTCGCCTGCCGCAGGAAGTACGCGTAGACGCCGTTGAGCACGGTGCTCATCCACTCGAACAGCTCGGCGCTGGTGAACTTCGTGGCCAGGAAGTCGGCGGTGGCAGCGGCGTGGGCGAGGTTGGCGCCCGCGATCAGCTGCTCCTGCGCGGCGATCCTCTGCTGCGTCTCGGCGAGCGCGGTCTGCTGGCGGGCGATCTCCACGTCGTTGAGCGCCAGGCTCTGCTGCAGCTGCCACTCCTGGGCGCGGCGTTCGAAGCCGGCCTTCGTCCCTTCGATCTGCGCGTCCAGCGACGCCGCCTGCGACAGCCCGCCGGCGATCTCGCCGAGACCGCCGAGGATGTTCGTCGGTTTGCCGATGAACGCGCCGATGCCTTTCAGGGTGCCGGCCGCGATCGCGAGGTCGCGGGCGACGCCGAGGTCGAAGAGCTGGTCGCGTTCGTGCTGGCTGATCCCACCGGCGAGCAGCCGGCGGTAGTGATCGGCCTGGGTGCCGGCCCGCAGCCGTTGGCTGCCGGCCTGCTCGACACCGATGCGGGCGACCTCGACCTTCAGGTCCTGCTCACCGGCCATGCCCTGGGCGACGGTCAGGTCGTGCCCGGCCTGCAGCAGCGCGTAGGTGCCGTTGTCGGCCTGCTGCGCCGCGGTCAGGAACGCCGCCTCCAGCTGCTGGGCGATCGCGACGAGGTTCTTGGCCCGCTCGGCGAGGACCGGGTACCGGTACTGGCTGGGCAGGACGCTCTCCCGGCCGGCGACGTCGGGCAGCGCCGCGGTGATGTTCAGCCCCCGGTGGATCTTGTCGAGGCCGGTCCTGGCCTGCAGGGCGAGCGCCGCCCAGACGGGGTTCTCCGGGAACGGCACGCCGGTCCCCGCCAGCGGTGCCGCGTCCGGGGAGTTGATGAGGTCGGCGGCCGACTCGTACAGGGTGCGGGCGCGGGCGTTCGCGGCGGCGGTGTTGCGCACGAACTCGTTGTCGGCGAACGCGAGCAGGCACCGGACGATCGACATGAGGGTGGAGCGGGTGTAGGCGTCCTTGCGGTGCCGGGCCACCTCGTGCGGGTTCGAGCCCTGCACGGGCCACGCGGCGGGCCGGTCGAACGTGGAGACGATGTCGCGTTCGCGGGCCAGGCCGGGGAAGATCCGCCGCTGGTCCGCGGGGAGCTGGAACGCGTACGCGTACTGGTACCAGTCCAGCGCGGCGGTGTATTCGCCGATCTCGGTCAGGCCGTTGGCCAGCGCGATCGGGACCAGGAAGAACAGCTCGCGCAGCAGCTGGTCGGTGGCCGGGGTGACGCCGTAGAACGGCGCGATCTGGGTGCGGATGTGCTCCAGGTCGGCGTTGTCGTGCCGTTCGGTGCGCGGCGCCAGCCGCTTGAGGACGTCCTGCAGGTCCGGTGCGGCGGCCGGCAGGCTCCGGTCGACGTTGTCGTCGGCGAGGTCCCGGGCCAGTTGCGGGTTCATCCGTTCGCTGCGCAGGTCGTGCAGGAACGTCAGGTACGAGTCCGACGGCGCCAGGTTCAGCCCGTCGCGGTTGTAGGTGCCGGGGAACAGGTGGTTCTCCGGGTAGGCGAACGACGTGAACACCGCGTACCAGGTCGGGAAGCTGCCCATCCACCGCCACTCGGCGTCGAACAGCTGCTCGGAGCCGATCGCCCAGGCCTGCCCGCCGGTGCGGATCGCCAGGCGCCCGGCGCGCAGCGCGAACAGCGCCGACAGCAGCGTCTGCGCGGCCTGCTCGGCGCGGGTGGTGAGCAGGTCGGAGTCGGCGAGCAGGTCGATGCACAGCTGCCGGGTGAGCCGTTCGGCGGCCGCCGCGGGCGGCTCCGGCGGGGTCTGCCGGCCTGCGATGAGCTCGATGAGCGTGTCGCGGGCGATGGGCAGCACGGACGCCTCCGCGGCCTGGACGACGGCCTGCGCCCGACGGCGGTGCAGGTCGAGCTCGGTGCCGCGGACCCGCAGGGTGTCCAGCCAGACTTCATGGGTCCGCGGGTCGACCCGCCACACGGACGCGTCCCCGGCCGGCGCGGCGGCGGTGAACTGCTGCGGCTGCAGCACGATCCCGGCGGTCTTCTCCTCGGTGCGCCAGGTGCCGGCGACCCGGCGCTTGCCGACCTGGACGAGGATGTCGCGGACGTCGACCCATTCGGAGCGCAGCAGCGGCCCGCCGGCGAGCAGCGCCCGCACCCCGGCGAGGTACCGCAACGGCGCGAGGTCCAGCTGCAGCGGGCCGATGACGGCGCTGATGTCCTCGCCGCGGCCGTCCCGGGCGGCGAGGTCGGCGAGGTCGAGCTGTCCGATGTGGACACCGACGACGTTGTCGAAGGCAGCCGTGGTGCCGGCGGCCGCGGCCGCGTCGATCTGGGCCGACTTCGTCTGCAGGGACGCCTTGCGGGCCGCCCACAGGTCGTGCGCCGGTTCGCCGGCCTGCTGCGAGGCGAGGTTGCCGGACAGCACGTGGTCGGGGTCGATGACGGGCAGCGGCCGCGGGCCGCCGTCGCGGGCGGCGACGTCCTCGGCCTGCCATCTGGTCCGCAGCGCGGCCTGCTGCCAGGCGGGGACGCTGGGCGGGCCGGCGGCAGCGGCGAACGGGTCGGTCCGCGACATCGACCGGAAGCCGAAGGCCGTCTCCAGCTGCAGGTCGGTGACCGACTCGGGGCTGAACGTCACCTGGTCGAGGCGGTCGGGGCGGGGGCCGTCGAGGTCGAAGCCCATCCGGTTGGCGAGGTTCCGCCGGGCCGCGGGGTCCGCGACCCGGGCGAGCCGCAGCTCCGCGGTGGACGTGCCCAGTTCTCGCAGCAGCGCCTCGTACGCCAGCCCACGCAGCCGCTGGTCGGTCTCCACGGGCGGTGGCGTGCTCAGCGACTGGCGCAGCACCTCGACGGCGATGCGGCGCTGGTCGACGGGTGCGGTCGCGGCGTCGAACAGGGCGGCTTCCGGCAGCCGGTCGTATGGCTGGTGGAACTGCGTGGTCAGCACGGACCGCTCGACGCCGCCGGACTGGCCGCCGATCTGGACGTACTGCTTGGCGAGGTCGCACAGCTCCCGCACGTAGATGGTCGGGCCGAACACGATCGCCGGGTCGGTGTCCTCGAACCGTTCGTGGACCGAGATCGCGCCCGGCTGCGACGTGTGCCGGTTGCGGGTGTCCCGGGCGGTGACGAGGAACTGGTGGTCGGCGGCGTCGAGCGGGAACTGCGCCCGCCAGATCGCCCAGTCGCCGCTGACGTTCTCGGCGGTGAACTCGGGCCTGCCGTCCACGGACACGACGACGGCGTTGATGCCGGACAGCGCGCCGGACGTCGTGCCGTGGATCTTCGCCAGGTACGGCAGCGACGCCGGGATCACGTCGGTCGGGTAGTCCGCGGTGATCGTCAGCTCCGGCGGGCGGGTCTCCAGGACCACGTCGAGGCCGGTGAAGGCGGGGTCGGCGTCGAACGACTCGTGGCCGGTGTCCCTGATGTCGGTCCACATCGCGTCGCACTCGCCCTCGATGTGGATGGTGGCGCCGTCGGCGATACTCGCCGGCATCGTGACGTTCGTGAAGGTCCAGGCGCCGTTCTGCGCGATGGTGAAGGTACCGCCGACGCCGGCGTGGCCGTTGAATCTGATGAAGACGCTCGGGGTGCCGGCCAGCCGCTGGTTCTGGTTGACGCTGGACGGGTCGAGCCCGGCCCCGCCGCGCAGGCTGAAGGTGCGGTTGACCTGCGTGCCGGGGTTCGGTTCGACGATGCCGATGCTGCTTCTGGGGTTCGCCATGGTTGCTGTCCGCCGTTCGTTATCGGGTCGGGACGCGCACCGGCTGCAGGCCGGCACTGTCGATCTGGGCACGGGACTGGCTGGTCGCGCGGTACGCCTCGGACGCGGGCACGCCGCCGGCGAGCAGGCCGAAGAAGCCCTTCACGTCCTCGAAGTGCTGGGAGGGGGTGCCGACGGAGGTGCCGTCGCCGGACACCTGGATGCGGACCGGGCCGATCTGGGTGCGGTTGACCACGGCGCCGTTCTGCCCGCGGTTCAGGTTCAGCTGCAGCGAGGACGACTCGTCGTGCTGTGCCGCGGTGAAGCCCGGCACGTTCTGCTGCACCGCCAGGGCCGCGTTGTGGTTGGGATTGCCGGACCGCGACGAGGTGCCGGCCGGGGCGTACGCCGCCGACTGGTGGATGTGGTGCCCGCCCGCGACCCGGTAGGGGTTGATGTTCAGCGGTGGCGGCCCGGCCGGCCGTGGGGGCGTCGCGACGATCGCCGGCGGGGCGCCGCCCTGGGCCGCGATCCCGGCGCCGGTGGCGCGGAAGGCGTTGGCGTCCGTGGCGGCGCCGCCGAGCCCGCCGAAGATCCCGTTGATCATCCGGGCGCCGTTCTGGTCGCCGGTCGCGTGGTAGTACGCCGCGCCGAAGAACAGCCCGTTGCGGATCTCGGCGCCGCCGTAGAAGTCGAGGCGGAACAGGTAGGCGTCCCGCTCGGCCCGGGTCGACTGCGAACCGTCCGCCCACATGTACACGTTCCGGGCGGCGTTGCGCTGGAAGCGTTCCTCATCGGCGCGTTCGGCCGCATACGCGTGCTGCAGGACCGCTTCCCGCACCAGCGCGCCGTCCTTGGTGAAGCGGGACGGGCCCGCGGTCGCCAGGAAGTTGATGCCGGCCTTGACGGTGGTCGATCCGACGCCGTCGAGGACCTCGCGGGCGTCGAGCTTGCCGCTGCGGTCGGTGTCCCAGGTCCGGAACATCTGGCTGTCCGGCTCCGCGCCGCCGGGGTCGGCGTAGCACAGCGGGTTGCCGAAGCAGTAGTCGTACGCGTTGACGACCGGCCACCCGGCGATCGGGTCGACGGACTGCCAGCGGCTCAGCCACGGCGAGTAGTACCGGGTCAGGTGATACGCCAGGCCGCTCTCCTCGTCGCGTTCGGTCCCGGTGTACCGGTAGCGCTTGCGGGTGTAGCTGCCGAAGCTCGTCTCGCCGTACGGCGTGTACTCCTCACGGTTGGTGAGTGCGCCGGTGCCGTCGACGGTGGCGGTGCCGCTGCCGAGGTGGTCGGTGAGGTGCACGGCGACGGCCGGGCCGCCGTCCGACGGGTGCGCCGGGCCGACCCGGACCAGCGCGACGCGCTGCTTGTCGTCCATGACGTGGATCTGCTGGTTCTGCCCGCCGGCCCACCGGTGGTGCTCGAAGACGTCGTTGACGTAGTGCGTCACCTCGATCGCGCCGCCCTGCCGCCGGACCAGCTTCTTCACCCGCACGCCGGCCGCGTCGTACAGGTAGTGCGCGTGCACCGACGGCTCGGCGCCCGGCGTCTGCGTGGCGAACGTGGCCAGCCTGTCGCAGTGGTTCCAGCCGAAGCGGCGGGTGCCGCCCTCGGTGGTGACGTTGCCGGTGTCGTCGTAGGTGTAGTCGTGGCCGGTGGTGCCGACTGCGACCCTGGCCAGCCGGTTGGTGCCGTCCACCAGCCGCAGGTCGCGGACGAAACCGCCGGCGGCCGCGTGGACGAGCCGGCGCAGGTTCCCGGCGGCGTCGTAGTCGTACTGCTCGTCGTAGGCCTGGACCCGCGTGACGTCGGGGGTGCGCGGCGCCGCGGCCCACATCGCGCCCGGCGCCGTGGCGGCCGCCTCCCGCCCGCTGGCGGTCCGCAGCCGGTACAGCGGGTCGTAGGTGAACCGCCGGTCGAACGCGTCCCCGGCGGCGAACGCGGCCCGCAGCGCCGGGTCCGCGACGGCCAGCCCGGCCGGGTTCGCCGGCAGGCCGCTGCCCGGGGTGCGGTCGCGCAGGGTCAGCACGTTGCCGGTCAGGTCGTGCTCGTAGCCGAGGTCCTGCCACACGGCGCCCTTCGGGTGGTACGTGTCGCCGGCGGCGCTGTACTGCTCGGTCCGCAGCCGGGTGAGCCGGAACGACCGCGGGTCGTAGGCGTAGCGGGTCATCGTCCCGTTGCCGTGCACCAGCAGCGACCGGTGGCCCTTCGCGTCGTAGGCGAGCCGCTGCACGTACACGGTCCCGTCGAGGCTGACCGAGGCGAGGCCGCCGGCCCGGTCGTAGCGGGCGCTGATCTCCCGGCGGCGGCCCTCGGCGTCGGTGGGCAGGATGTGCGCCGTCGGCCGGTTCAGCGCGTCGAACCGGGTCGTCGACACGTATGCGCCGGGTTCGAGGGCAGGTTCGGCGCCGGGCCGCCAGTCGGCGGTGAACAGCGGCACCGCCCAGCCGCCCTTGCGGGCCGCGTCGTAGGTGGCGAGGACCGGCGCGTCGGCGATCACCTTCCGGGTCGTCTGCAGCACGTTGCCCTTGAAGTCGCAGGCGTCGGTCGTGACGAGGCCGGCTTCGTCGTACTGGCGGACCGGCCGGCCGAGCAGGTTCGCCGCCTGCGCCGCGGCCCGCTCCCCCGCCGGCTGGCCGGGGGTGCCGCCGTCGCCGTACTCGATGCGCTGCCGCAGCGTCGCGGGCGCGGCCGCATCGTCACGGGCCCAGACCCGGATCGCGCGGTGCAGGAGGTCGAACGCGCCGAGGGTCAGTGCGCCCTTGCTGTCGCGGTTCTCGACCGGCGCACCGAGGGCGTCGGGGACGGTGAGGCGCCGGCCGGTGTCGGCGCCGTCGACCCGCCAGCGCCGGCCGAGCAGGTCGTGCACGTATCCGAACATGACCCGGCCGAGGGGGTCGGTGACGCTGCGCGGGCGCCCCTCGAGGTCGACGTCGACCGTGGTGACGAGGTCCCGGTCGCCGTCCCGCGCGACGGTCCGGACGGCCCGGCCGAGCGCGTCGACCTCCACGCTGCTCGGGGTGTCCCAGTGGTCGCGGTACGCGGCGGCGGCCTCCGGGTGGGTGCGGCCGGCGTTGTCGTTGGCGTCGTAGGTGTACGTCTCCCACGCCGTCGGCGCGTACGTGTCCGGGTCGGTGAGGTCGGCGGGGACGCCGTGCACGATGCGCTGCTCGGCGCCGTCCGGCGCGACGACGCGGACAGCTGCGCCGCGCGGGTCGTAGAACGTCTGCGAGCTCTGCCCGGTCTGACCGGCGCCGGGCGCCCGGTAGTCGAAGCCGGTGTCGAAGAACGGCTCGAACGCGCGCACCACGCGGCCCTTGTTGTCGTACACCTTCGCGCCGCTGACGACGACGTTGTCCGGGTCGTTCGGGCCGCGGGTGCGCCCCACCGCGGGACCGACCGGCGCCGACTGGTCCGCGGACAGGACGCCGCCACCGAACGCCGGATCGCCGAACAGCGTGTCCTCGCCCTGGATGCGGGTCTGCAACGGGCGGCCGAAGCCGTCGCTGTACTGCACCGACACGATCGTCTCGGCGCCGTCGTGCTCGACGCGGCGCGCGCCGCGGACCGACGCCGGGACGCCGTCGCGGGCGTACGCGAGCAGGTCGTAGGACATCTCGGTGCTCGCGGTGGTGACGTCGCCCTCGCCGGCCTTGCCGCGCACGAACCGGGCGGTGACGAGCCCGGCGGGCGAGTAGGTGACCGAGCCGCTGTTGCCGTTGCAGTCGACGACCCGGTGCGGGCGCAGCAGCCGCGGGTCGTGCTCGGCGGCGGTGACCAGGCCCGCCGGGTCGATCGCCCGGACGGGGAGCAGGTCGTGCTCGTCGTATTCGACACGGCTCTCGGCGCCGAGCGCGTCCAATGTGGACAGCTTCAGCCCCCGGGGGCGGTGCGCCGGGTCGTGGACGTCGTACCGGTGCCGTGCCGACTGGATGAAGTAGCCGAGGTCGTCGCGGCGGTAGCCGGCGAGGGCCGGGAGCAGGTCCCGGAACTCCTGCGGGTACTCGTCCGTCCACGTCACCTCGCCGTCGGCGGGAAGGTACGGCGGGCGGTGCACGGCGTCGAGGAACTCGTCGGTGAAGGCCAGGACCTCGGTGCGGACCGGCAGGCCGTGCTCGCCGACCTCGCCGAGCGGCAGGCCCGTGTGGGCGGCGCCGTCGAAGTAGGTGCGGCTGTGCCCGATCAGGCGGGTCGGCTGCTCGTCGACGGCCGCGACCAGGTCGGCGACGGCGAGGGTGCCGTCGTTGACGACCTCGAACGTGGTGCGGCTCGCGGTGCGGTCCACGAGGTAGTGCCCGGCGTCGTCGCGGCGGGCGTAGGTGCTCGTGGTGAGCGTCACCAGATACGGCTGCGTGGTCGAAGGGTCCGGCGCCATCGGGTCGCGACCGCGCGGGACGGCGACGGTGATCTGGCGGGTCGGCAGCCCGTACGCGTCGGGTTCGCCGGCGAACCGGAACTGGGTCTGCGGCTCGTCGCCGCGCTCCCACTCGGTGGCCCGGCGGGCGGCCTCGAACGGCAGGTAGATCCCGATCCCCTCGGCCCGCACCCCGGACACCGTCTCGGTCACCGTGTACGGGCGGTCCCGCGTTTCGACACGCACCCCGGACGCCGTCCCGGCTGCGGTTTGAGTCGCGCCCCGCGTTTCGATACGCACCCCGGACGCCGTCCCGGTCGTGGCTCGAGTCGCGCCCTGCTGGTCGTCGCCGTCGAGGGCGTACAGCTCGGTGCGCAGCACCCGGCCGCGCATCGACCGGAGCGCGGCACGGCGCTCCAGCCGCGGCAGCGACGCGAGCAGCGCGGCCGTCGGCGCCGGGGTCGCCAGCATGGGAGCGTCACCCGGCCAGTACTCGTGCCGCAGGTCCAGCTCGGTCCAGTCGCCGGCCTCGGCGGCGGCGACCGGCCCCGGGTGGAACCAGTTGCGGGTCAGCGTCGGCGGCGAATGCGTCTCACCGGCGACCACGTCGGTGTCGGTCTGCTCCACGAGAGCGAAACCGCGGAACTCGCGCTCCAGGCCGTCCCAGTAGCCGTGCCGGTAGCGGAACCCGGTGCTCAGCCGGCCGCCGGAGATCGCGTCGACGACCTCCATCGACCCGACCACGTGCACCGGGAACGGCAGCGTGGTCCGCCAGCGGGTGCCGGCGGCGGCCCGGTCCCGCAGATAGTCCACGGTGGACGGTCGGTAGTGGACGGTGGTGGTCGCGCCGAGGTGGTTGTCGGTCGACGTCAGCAGGTACGGTTTCGCGCCACCGGTCAGGTCGAGGAACCACAGGTGCGGCCGGCCGGTGCCGTCGACGGCCCGTTCGTAGAGCAGGCCCGCCATGCCGGAGCCGGTGAGGTCGGTGAGCTGCACGGTGTCGCCGGTGGCGGCGCCCGGCGTGCCGGCGACGACGACCGGTGCGGCCGTCCAGCCCTCGCCGAGCTGGTTGCCCCACAGCAGCACCCGGTCCTGGTCGACGTAGACGAGGTCGGCGACGCCGTCGCCGTCGAGGTCGCCGAGCAGGATGCGGCGCGGGTCGTGCCCGGCAGGCAGCCGCGGCGACCTGCGCATCGTGACCGGCGCGCCCCAGCGGCCGTGCCCGAGGTTCGGCCAGTACCGGATGTTGCCGCTGTTGAGCAGCACCAGGTCGGCGAGGCCGTCGCCGGTCATGTCGGCGAGCCGGACCCGCGGGTCGGCGAGGTCCACGTCAGGACCGGCGCCGTTGCCGACGACGGTGCGCTGCCAGGCCCGGCGCGGGTCCGCGTCGTTGAACCACGCGGTCAGCGTCGTGCCGGAGTGCAGCACGTCGGTGAGGCCGTCGCCGTCGAGGTCGACCAGCTTCACCGCCGGGTCGGCCAGGTCGACGGCCGGGACCTGCCGGTACGGCTGGAACGACCGGTCGCTCCAGCCGCCGGCGAACGTCATCGGGAAGTACCCGGACGAGGCGAGGGCCTGGTTGACGACGAGGTCGGGACGGCCGTCGCCGTCGGCGTCCAGCAGCCGCACCCCGGCCTGCCCGAGCACGAACGGCGGCGCGTCGTCCAGGGGGCGCGGCGCCTCGAAGCCCAGGGCTCCGCCGTTGCGCCAGAACCGCCGTGCCGCGCCGAGCTCGACCAGGTCGGGCAGGCCGACGCCGCGCAGGTCGACCAGCGCCACCGTCGGGTCCGAGACCAGCCGCGCCGGCAGGGCGTCGCCGGTCAGCGGCTTGAAGCGGCGGCCCACCGGGTCGAAGCCGCTGTAGGCGAACGCCATCGGCGGCATCGGCTCGGTCGCGTCGCCGTCGACGCCGACCGGTTCGACGAGCGTGAGCAGCGACGCGCCGTTGAACGCCGCAGAAGTGTACGTGAGGCGGTATTCCATCGCGACGCGGGTCACCCCGTCGGCGGCGCGGGTCGACACCCGGATCGTGCGGCAGCGCTGCGTGGTGCGGACCTCGAAGCCGGCGCGGCGGTCGCCGAACACGTCCGGGCGCGGCTCGTAGTCGAAGTCGACGGTGACCAGGAACGCGGGTGCCGACGGATCGCCGTAGTCGCCGTACGACACGGCCCGCAGCCGCGGCTGGCCGTTGTCGTGGCCGTACTCGTAGCGGATCACGTTGCCGAGCGCGTCGCGGGTCTCGGTCAGGTGCCACGCGAACACCGCCGCGGGCCGGGCCGGGTCGACGACCGCCGCCGGGTCCCGCCACCCTTCCGGCGCGCCGGCCGGACGGGGCGTGCCGTAGCGGTGGCGGGTGCCGTCGCGGCCGCGGCGGTGCCACACGTCGCCGCCGGCGTCGCGGACCCGCTCGATCCGGTCGAACGCTCCCTCGACCCGCGGGCGGTAGGCGACCCTCGCCTGGGTCGCTCCCGGCATCGGCACCAGGTCGTCGGCGCCCGGCAGGGTGAAGGTGTCGGCCGGTTCGTCGGCGTAGCGGGGCACGCCCCGCGAGGTCTTCCGGGTCACGGCCGCCTGGCCGATGCCCCAGCCGAGGCCGAACGGCCCGTTGCCGGCACCCGTGCTGTACGTCAGCGCGAGGCCGGGCGCCAGCCCGTTGCGCCCCGGCGGCAGACTGATCGGGACCGAGAGATTCCCGGTCCCGGTGAACAGGTCCGGCGCGAACTGCTCCCCCAGCCCGCCGACCGCGCCGCCCCCCTTCGGCAACGAGATCACCGAGCCGCCCGCAGACACGTCGGTCACCGCAGCAGTACTCACGCCCGCTCTCCCCCCGGCCGCATGACGGCCCGCAGTGCCGGCGGTCGGGCCCGCCGGCCTCGGGGAAACTGTCGCGGGTGGCACTGAAACGGCACTGACGCGGCGCTGACGTGATCGAGGACCCACGCCCTGCCGGTCCGGGGTTGACCTGGAGTTCACTCCAGGTCTTAGAGTCCGCGGCATGCGCTACCGCACCCTCGGCCGGACCGGCATCCAGGTCAGCACGCACTGTCTGGGCACGATGATGTTCGGCTCGGTCGGCAACCCCGACCACGACGACTGTGCCCGGATCATCCACGCCGCCCTCGACCAGGGCATCAACTTCGTCGACACCGCCGACATGTACTCCGCCGGCGAGTCCGAGGAGATCGTCGGCAAGGCGCTGTCCGGCCGCCGCGACGACGTGGTGCTCGCCACGAAGGTCCACTTCCCGATGGGCGAGGGGCCGAACCGCGGCGGCAACTCGCGGCGCTGGATCGTCCGCGAGGTCGAGGACAGCCTGCGCCGCCTGCGGACCGACTGGATCGACCTGTACCAGGTGCACCGCCCCGACCCGGTCACCGACGTCGAGGAGACCCTGTCGGTGCTCACCGACCTCGAACGCCAGGGCAAGATCCGGGCGTTCGGCTGCTCGTCGTTCCCCACCGAGCAGGTCGTCGAGTCGCACCACGTCGCCGAGCGTCGCGCCCTGCACCGCTTCAGGACGGAGCAGCCGCCGTACTCACTGCTGGCCCGCGGCATCGAGCGGGACCTGCTGCCGGTCGCCGCCCGCTACGGCATGGGCGTGCTCACCTGGAGTCCCCTGGCCTCGGGCTTTCTCACCGGCCGCTACCGCAAGGGGCAGCCGATCGACCTGACGTCCGGCCGCGCCGCCCTGAACCCGGGCCGCTTCGACCCGGCGCTCGAGGAGAACGCCCGCAAGCTGGACGTGGTCGAGCAGCTGATCACGCTCGCGACGGACCTCGGCTGCACCCTGCCCGAGCTGGCCGTGGCGTTCCCGCTGGCCCACCCCGCGGTCACCTCGGTCATCATCGGCCCGCGCACCGTGCCCCAGCTCGACGCCGCGTTGAAGGGCGCCGCCCTGACCCTGGACGACGCCGCCCTGGACCGCATCGACGAGATCGTGGCGCCGGGCACCGACCTGTACCGCGCCGACGGTGCCTGGCGCCCGCAGTCCCTGACCGACCCGTCCCTGCGCCGCCGCCCCCTCACCGACCGTGCCGCCGCGTAGGGTGGCGGAGCGGTGTCCGCGGCTGTGGAGGGCCGGGTGAACCTGCGTCGTGCGGCGGGGCTGCCTACGGTGGGATCATGAGCAACGGTCTGGCTGACGACTTCCTGCTGCTGGCCCTCGACGATCAGGGCACCAATCTGGTCGGTGACCCGGCCCTCGACTACGGCCTCGCCGGGGCGGTCCTGCTCGACCTGGTGCTGGCCGGGCGGCTCCGGCTCGACGACGACCGGGTCGTGGTCGTCGACGCCGCGCCGACCGGCGATCCGATCGCGGACGCGGCGCTGGGCCGCATCGCCGAGGCGGGCAAGCCGCGCAAGCCCGACGCGTGGATCCAGCCGCTGACCGGCAAGCTGCGCGCGCGGCTGCTCGACCGGCAGGTCGAGGCGGGTGTGCTGCGCCGCGAGGAGGACCGCGTGCTGTGGGTGTTCCCGCGGACCCGCTACGCGTCGGCGACCGGCGCGGAACCGGCCGCCGAGACCGCGGTGCGGCGGGACCTCACCGAAGCGGTCGACGGCAACGGCGCGGTGCCCGCCCGCACAGCCGCGCTGCTCGGTCTGGTGCAGGCGGTGGGCTTCGCGGAGAAGGTGTTCCCCGGCCGCGGCAAGAAGGAGCTCAAGTTCCGCCTCGACGAGATCGCCGAGGGCAACTGGGCCGCCGGCGCCGTCCAGCAGGCCATCGCCGCCATGCAGGCGATCATCGCCACGATGACCGCCGTCACCGTCACCACGACCGTCATCACCACCACCAGCTGACCCTGCCGTCCGGGCCGTACCTCACGAAGCAGGGCGCGACCCCTGCAAGGGCGACGCCAGAGCCGTCGCACCGGTCACCGCACCCTGCGGGAACCGCCGCCGCAGCGCGGGGAGCCACGGGGTGACGCCGAGGACGAGCAGCAGCGCCAGCAAGGGGGTCCGCCACCACCAGTGGATGGTCGCGGGCGGTGCGGGCGGCGGCGTGGCGACCCATGGGCGGGCGGTCTTCGACCAGGCGAGGAACGCGTCGCCGACGGGCAGCGCGCCGAAGGCGTAGCGCCTGGTCCACGGCGTGCCGATCGGGAGGCCGGCCAGCTCGCCGTAGTTCGCGAGCGCCCCGGCGAGCGCGTCGTCGTGGTTGACCTGTGCGGCGCCGATGGTGACGACGGTCGCGGACAGGCTGACGCCGAGCGGCAGCGGGCCGGAGTCGACGTCCGCCGGGCCGTCCATCCCGTCCGGGTATTCGCGCACGGCGGGCCCGAGGCCGAGCGGCCGCACCACGAACGCGTCGCGGAAGCGCAGGTACTGCTCACGCGCGAACGCCGGGTCGATGTCGCCCAGGAACCGGTGGATGACGCTCTGCGAGGTGGCGCGGGCGACCTCCAGCGGCGAGCCCGAGTCCGGATCGACGCGGTGCGGGAGCAGCCCGGTGCGCGGGTCGAGCCGTTCGCGGACGCCGTCCAGCCACCGCCGGACGGTCGGCGCGAAGCGGGACGGCAGGAGCGTGTCGTGCAGCCGCAGCGACGCCATCGCGACCGTCGAGTCGACCGGCCAGGCCTGCCCCGGGTACGCCTGCAGATAGGGCGAACCGGCGGCGTCGAAGGCCTCGCCCAGCGCTTCGGAGCCGGCGGCGAACCGTTGCTGCTCGCCGGGGTCGCGTTGCCCGGCGGGCTGCAGGCCGAGCACGCCGCCGCGCAGCCAGTTGGTCCAGCCCTGGTAGAAGACGCCGTACGCCGGGGTGAGTCCGGCGCTGAACGGCGCCCGGCCGGTCGGCGAGTCCAGGTGCCGCAGCGCCCACCGCGCCTCGCGCAGCGCCGTCGCCCGATGCCCGGCCGGTGCGCGCATGCCGAGCTCGACCCAGGTCAGCCCGTAGAGGACGTGCAGGAAGAAGTCCCGTTACCTTTCAGTGCGCTTTAGTGAGCACATGATCAGTAGTCCCGCCTTGCGGTGGGGCGGTCCCGGTCTTGCCGGCGGGTGCCGTGCCGGGTTGACGCTTCGCAGCCACCTGCCCGTCGTGGCGGGT
>NZ_JBEXDG010000089.1:0-31160 GCF_040605635.1 Dactylosporangium sp. NPDC005555 | reverse complement strand
CGGACTGAATGTACGACGACGCTTCGACATTGAGTAACCACCCTTTCACGGACATTCTACTGGGGTTCCATGTCCGGAAAATCCGCGGCGGCTCACTGCTGGTGTGGGGTTTGTGCAGGTGGCGGCATGGGTGTGGGGGTGTTGTTCATGGCTGCGTGACGTGGCGGAGCGTGTTTGTTGAATAGGGCTCTTGTGTGCTGATCTTGTCTCCGCGTACCTTGCGGTTCGTCGATTTCCGGCTGGCGGGTTCGACGCACGGGGAGGCGCCATGTCGGCGTTGGTTGTTGGTCGGCGGGTGACCGTGTTCGCGGCGGCTGGCCTGTTGGTTGGTGCGCTGTTTGTGACGTTGCCGGCGCATGCGGCGCCGGTGGTGCCGTCGGATGCGGATGTGCCGGTGCAGAAGTCGGCGGCGGTGTCGGCGCAGGCGACGAAGGCGAAGTCGGTGTCGCCGACGGATACGGCGGTGCCGTGGGCGCCGCGGCCGGTGGTGTGGCCTGCGGCCGGGTCGTCTGAGGTGGACCTTTCCGTTCCGGCGGCGGGTGCGCGGGCGCGGGCGGGGAGTTCTCCGGTGTGGGCGGGTCGTTCGACGCAGTCGAAGACGGTTGGGGAGCCGTCGCGGTTGAAGGTCGAGGTGTTCGATCGGGCGGCTGCGTCGGCTGTTGGGGTGTCGGGTGTGTTGTTGCGGATGTCGTGGGCGGACGACGTATCGGCGGTGGGTTCGGCGTCGGTGGAGGTGGACTATTCGGGGTTCCGGGATGCGTACGGTGCTGACTGGTCGTCGCGGTTGACGTTGCTGCAGCTTCCCGAGTGCGCTCTGAGTACGCCGCAGTTGGAGGTGTGTCAGCAGGGGACAGCGGTGGCGACCCGCAACGACAAGGCGAGCACCCGGCTGAGCGCGGATGTGGCGGTCGGTGCGCAGGTCGCTTCGCAGGCGGACCGGGCGGAGGCGTCGCGGTCAGGGTCGATGGTGGCGTCGGCACCGACGGTCCTCGCGGTGACGGCGTTGGCGTCGTCGGCGGATGGGCCGGACTATTCGCACACGCCCCTTGCGGCGTCGGCGTCGTGGCAGGCGGGGACGCAGTCCGGTGACTTCTCCTGGACGTATCCGCTGGCGGCGCCGCCGGGTTGGGTGGGCCGGTCCCGCAGGTGGCGTTGGGCTACTCGTCGAGCATGGTGGATGGTCGGACGAACGCGAGTAGCGCGCAGACGTCGTGGATCGGTGAGGGCTGGGGGTATGAGCCGGGCTACATCGAGCAGTCGTACCGGTCGTGTGTGGACGACTACAACAACCGGATCGATGTGACGTCGGGCTGGTCGGGGTACGGGCGGATGATGCCGGTGCTGGACTATGACGGCGACGGCAAGGTCGACGTGCTGGGCATCAACGGCTCCAACGACATGATCCTGTGGCGGAACACGTCGCAGCCGGGTGCCGCGACGGCAGCGTCGCAGAATCTGGGGCCGGGGTGGCAGATCACCGATGTGGTGATGACCGGTGACTTCGACATCGACGGCAAGATTGACGTGGTGGCCCGGGTCGGCAACCAGATGAATGTGTACCGGGGGCAGGGGACCGGTGCCGGGTACACGTTGGCGGCGTCGATGGTGTTCCCGACGTCGGGCTGGTCGGGGTGGCCGGGTTGGTCGGCGTACAGCAAGTTCCTGCCGATGGCCGACTACGACAACGACGGCAAGGTCGACATCCTCGCGGTGCGCAGCACCGGCGGGCTGGACTTCTTCCGCAACACCTCGACGGCTGGTAGCCCGTCGGCGACGTGGGCGCAGCTCGGTGGCTCGTGGGGGTCGGTGAACACCTTCCTGGAGGGTGACTACAACGGCGACGGCAAACGCGACATCCTGGGCCGGTCCGGTGACTCGTTCTATGTCTGGCCGGGCAACGGCACGGTGGGGTCGTTCAGCGTCGGGGCGTCGACGATCTGGTCCACCGGCTGGTCCGGGTACGGCGCGTTCCTGCCGTTGAAGGACTACGACGGCGACACCAGACCCGACATCATGGCGGTGATCGGCACCGATATGTACTTCTACCGCAACACCTCCACCGGCGGCGCGGTGTCGGTTGCGGCGAGGGTGTTCTCCAGCAGCGTCTGGGGGTCGGTCAACCTTCTCGTCGCCGGCGACTTCGATACCGACGGGAAGGTCGACATCCTCGGCCGCGAGGGCGACATCCTCCGCGCGTGGCTGAACGTCGGCTCGGTCGGTGACCCGTACTTTGCGCCGTTTTTCACCAACGCCACCTCCGACTCGTGCTGGCGTTCGCAGAACGCCACGGTGATGTTCGGTGGCCGTTCCGGTGAGCTCGTGCTGGACGACGCGACCGGGAAGTGGCGGCTCGCCAATGATGACGGGTCGAAGTTTGAGCTGCTGACCGGCGCCACGAACGGCGACTTCGAAGGTGAGCACTGGAAGCTGACCGCGACGGACGGCACCCAGTACTACTTCGGGCTGAACCAGATCCCGGGCTGGGTGGCGGGGAACCCGGAGACGAACTCCGCGTTGCGGATCCCGGTGTTCGCCAACCGCGGCGGTGAGCCGTGTTTCAACTCGGGCGGGTTCGCGTCCTCGTGGTGCCATCAGACGTGGCGGTGGAACCTCGATTACGTCGAGGACCCGCACGGCAACACGATGTCGTACTGGTACACCAAAGAGGGCAACGCCACCGGGTTGTTCGCCAACCCGAACGCGACGGCGGCGTACGACCGCAGCGCGTACCTGAGCCGTATCGACTACGGCACCCGCAAGAACGGGTCGCTGTCGACGCCGGCGCCGATGCAGATGGTGTTCACCACCGGCGACCGCTGCCTCGTGTCGTGCTGGTCCGGGTCGAACCCGGTGACGGCGAACTGGCCGGACACGCCGTGGGACCTCAAGTGCGCCGGCCCGCCGTGCAACACGAACATCGCGCCGTCGTTCTGGACCTCGAAGCGGCTGACCGCTGTGACGACGAAGGTGTGGAGCGGCAGCGCGTACCAGGACGTGGACGAGTGGACGTTCACACACCAGTACCCGCCGACGAACGACGGCACGAGCCCGTCGCTGTGGCTGGCCAGCATCACCCACACCGGCAAGGTCGGCGGGACCAAGGCGTTGCCGACGATCACGTTCGGCGGCGAGGCCTACGCCAACCGGATGGACTTCAACGTGTCCGCGGGCGTGCCACCGACGAACAAGTACCGGGTGATCCGGGTCAGCAACGGCACCGGCGGCGAAACCCGGATCACGTACAACCCGACCGACTGCCTGGTGTCCGCGCCACCGGACCCGGACAACAACGACAAGCGTTGCTTCCCGCAGTACTACTCGCCGCCGCTGGCACAGCCCGGCTGGTCATGGTGGAACAAGTACACGGTGTCGAAGGTCCTGGAAGTGGATCTCGTCGGCGGTAATACCGACCCGGTCGAGTACAACTACGCCTACGCCAACCCGACCACCGCCACCTCCACGCAAGTGCTGTGGCACCACAATGACAGTGTCTGGTCGGCGAAGGTGTCCAACCGGACCTGGTCGACGTGGCGCGGGTACTCGACGGTCAAGGTGACCACCGGCCCGGCCAGCAGCCCGCAGGGCTACGCGGAGTACCTGTACATGCGCGGCATGGACAAGGACCGTACCGACGCCGGGAACTACACGCGCACCGCGACGATCACCTCGTCCGAAGGCGTGGTGCTCACCGACGACGACCGGCTGTCCGGGTTCCTCCGCGAGGAACGCCACTACGACGGGCCCGCTGTCGGAGCGCAACTGCTGTCGGCGACGTTGAACGACCCGTGGCAGCAGCAGACCGCCGCCCGCACGATGGTGCCGGCGTGGACGGCGCCGAACCTGCAGACGGCCAAGTTCCTGCGCACCGCCCGGACACAGGGCCGGACCTGGATCGCGGCGACCTCGACCTACCGGCGCACCGACGTGCAGACCACGTACGACACCACCTACGCCCAGCCGACCCTGGTGAAGGACCTCGGCGGCACCGGCACCGCCGACGACGTCTGCACCTCGACGACCTACGCCCGGAACACTGCCAACTGGCTGATCGACTACCCGGCGCAGACCCTCACCACCGACTGCACCGCCAGCCCCGCACCCGCGAACCACCTGGGCGGCAGCCGGACCCTGTACGACGGCAACACCACCGTCGGCGCCATCGGCACCCGCGGCCTGGCCAAAACCAGCCTGGCCCTGGACTCGTTCACCGGCAGCACACCGGTGTGGAAACAGACCGGCCGCGCCGAGTACGACGCCAACGGCCGCCTGCAGGACAGCTTCGACGGCTCCGACGACAAGACGATGGTCCGCTTCACCATGGCCTACCCCGGCGGACCCGTCACCGGCACCACCACGACCAACCCGATCGGCGACGTCTCCACCGCGACATTCGACGGTTACCGCAGCCAGCCGCTGACCACCACCGACGCCAACAACAAGACCGCGACCCTGAACTATGACCCGCTGGGCCGGCTGACGAAGGTATGGGTCCCGGGACGGGCAACGGGCTTGCCACCGAACCTCGAGTACGTCTACAACGTGCGGGAGACCCCAGCCAGCTCCGTGCAGACCAAACAGCTCGGCCCGAACGGCAACATCATCAGCAGCTACGAGTTCTACGACGGGCTGCTGCGGGCCCGGCAGACCCAGACGCCGGCACCGACCGCGAACGGCGGCCGGATCATCGCCGACACCAAATACAACGGCCGCGGCCTGGTCGCCAAGTCCTCAGTCGCGTACAACAACGCCAGCGGACCCGCAGACACGCTGCTCGGGGTCGCCGACAACCTGGTGCTCAGCCAGCACCAGTACACCTACGACACGTCAGGCCGCAAGACCGCCGACGCGCTCTACGGCGCCGGCGCGACCAACCCAACGTTCAAATGGCAGACCACCGTCAACTACGACGGTGACCGCACCACCGTCCTACCACCCACCGGCGGCTACGCCACCACATCGTTCATGAACGTACGCGGCGCCACCACCGAACTACGCCAGTACCTGAGCGGCACCGCCACCGGCACATACCACGCGACCACCTACACCTACGACCGGCTCAGCCGGCCGACCCAGGTGCAGGACCAGTCGAACAACACCTGGACCACCCGCTACAACCTACGCGGCTGGGTCGACCAGAACACCGACCCGGACCGGGGCACCACGAACACGGTTGCGTTCGACCTGGAGGGCCGCCCGGTCACCACGACCGACGCCCGCAACATCAGCCTCACCACCGCCTACGACACCCTCGGCCGCGTAACGAACCTGTACGACGGCATCGGCACCACCGGAACCAAACGTGCCTCGTGGGCGTACGACACCTTGGCCAAGGGGCTGCTGACCTCGTCCACCAGATATGTCGGCGCGGACTCGTTCACCAGCACCGTCACCGGCTACGACGACGGATACCGACCCCTCGGCATCACCACCGTGATTCCGTCCAGCCTGGCCATGCCGTGGCTGCCGAGCGGCTCCTACACCACGTCGATGACCTACAAGGTCGACGGGTCCGCGGCCACGATGACCTACCCGGCCGCCGGCGGCCTGCCCGCGGAGACGTTGACCAGCACCTACGACGACGCCGGCAACAAGCTGACGTTGAGCGGTCTGGAGACATACGTCGCCGGGACGACCTACTACGCGTTCGGCGACCCCTACCAGCAGATCCTCGGCTCCGGCAGCAAGCGGGTCCGGCAGACCACCGTCATCGACGACACGACCGGCCGGCTCACCAGCGCCAAAACAGAAACCGAGAACGCCGCCAACCCGAACACGTGGATCGAGCGGCTCACCGAAGGCTACGGCTACGACCAGGCCGGCAACGTCAAGAACATCACCGAGACCCTCGCCGGGTCCGTGGTGTCCAACCAGTGCTTCAACTACGACGCGCTCCGCGAACTCACCGAAGCGTGGACCACGACCGCCGCGGCCTGCCAGACCACCCCGACCACCCCGATCGTCGGCGGACCCGACGCGTACTGGACCAGCTACCAGTACGCCACCGGCACCAACACCTACAACAGCGGCAACCGCACCCAGGAAATCCGCCACGCCATCGGCGGCGGCACCGACACCACCCGCACCTACACCTACCCGACCAGCGGAAAGAAGCACACCCTCACCAGCGTGGCCGCCACCGGCGGTACCACCGGCACCGACAGCTACACCTACGACGCCGCCGGCAACATGCAGACCCGCAACATCACCGGCAAACCCGGCCAGACCCTCACCTGGGACAACGAAGGCCACCTCGCCACCGTCACCGACAGCGCCGGCACCAGCAGCTACATCTACGACACCGCAGGCACCCGCCTCGTGGCGAAAGACCCAGCCGGCGCAACGGTGTACCTGCCCGGATTCGAACTGCGGAAGGTCGGCGGTACCGTCACCGGCACCCGCTACTACGGCGTCGCCAGCCGCACCCCATCCGGGCTGACCTGGATCGCTGCAGACCACCACGGCACCGGCCAAGTCGCCATCGACGCCGTCACCCAGTCAGTTACCCGCCGCAAGACCGACCCGTTCGGCAACCCTCGTGGCGCCGACCCAACCTGGCCCAACACCCAAGGCTTCGTTGGCGGCACCCGCGACACCACAGGCCTCACCCACCTCGGCGCCCGCGAATACGAACCCACCACCGGTCGATTCATCTCCGACGACCCCATCACCGACACCAGTAACCCACAACAGATCAACGGCTACGCCTACGCGAACAACAACCCAGCCTCATTGAGTGACCCCACCGGGCTAGAGCCGCGGCCGTGGCATGATCCGAACTACGATCCGGCCACCTGCGCCAACAGCACCGCCAAAGAATGTCACCCTGCTGATGACACGACCACTAACGGCGCCATCGGTAGCGGTCCGAGCGGCAATCAGAACCAAGGTGGCACCAGCGGCGAGGACGTCGACAAAGCCAAAAAGATCCAGCAGCAAACTGTCCTTGATGTGATTATTAGTGTCGGCGGTCAGTTCCTGCTCGACATGCTCGGCATCACCGACGCCGTCAACTGCTTCACCAAGGGCGACATCGGCGCGTGCGTCATGCTCGTCGTCGGCATCCTGCCCTGGGGACAGATCTTCAAAGCCGCAAAAATCGGCCAAGCAATGTGGAAAGTCGGCCGCGCCGTCCTCAAATTCTTCGACGACGTCAAATGGGCAAAGAACGTTCTCGCCAGAGCCGAAAAAGCACTCTCCAAGGCCGACGAGGTAGCCGATGCTGTAGGGGCCGGATGCGGGACAACCGGGAACAGCTTCGTCCCTGGCACACCGGTTCTTCTCGCCGACGGCACCACGAAACCCATCGAGGACGTCCAAGTCGGCGACGTGGTCCTAGCCACAGACCCGGAAACCGGACTGAGCGAGGCCAAACCTGTCACCGCCACCATCATCGGCAACGGCACCAAAACTCTCGTCGACATCACCATCGACACCGACGGAGAAGAAGGCAACGCCGAAGCGCACCTGACCGCCACCGACGGACACCCATTCTGGGTTCCTACGGACCGCCGCTGGCACAAGGCAGCCGACCTCCGCGCCGGCGACACCATTCGTACCTACAGTGGCCAGCAACTCCAGATCGTCACTACACGCATCTGGAGCCAGCAGCAACAGGTCCACAACCTCACGATCAACATCGTCCACACGTACTACGTGCTCGCCGGCAAAACACCTGTATTGGTTCACAACAGTGGGGCCGCATGTGCCATCGCAGTCGGGGAAATGGACACCCTTACCTCCGGTGTCCTTGATATCGGCGTTGATGAGGTGCCGTTTGCGAGTGGCCCGCGACAGGGCGGTTTCGTTGATGATATGGGCGCTCGCGTGCCCGGCATGACAGGTACGAACTATCACCACGTTGAGATGCAGGCAGCAGCCTACATGCGTCTCAACAGGATCAGGGAGGGCACGCTCTACATTAATCACCCCAAGGGCATTTGTCAGTTCTGTAATGGATCCGCCTATACGAGACCCGGCGGCGCCCAGGTTCTCCCTATCGAGGACGCGCTTCCCGAAAATGCAAAGCTGTCGGTCTATAACTATGCCGGAAAGCTCCTAGGGGTGTTCACCGGAAACGCACGCTAGCTGTATGCGCTAGCATCGGCGAGGCAGCACTTCCGGCCCCCTTTATGGCTGGGGTGCCCTTCAGCCCTACGAACATACGCCACAAGCCAACCCGGGTTGGCTTGTGGCGTATGCTACTGGCATGGACGACGTTCTACCGCTTGGCGCGGGTAGTGTGGAGCAGTTTCTGCTGCGTTGGTACGGCCCTACCGGCAGTTCACGTGTTGGCGCCGCCGCCGTGAGTTTTGCTGCGCCGTCCGAATTGATTGAATGGCATGCAGCCGCCGAGCGGGCTGGAAGGCCTGTTACGTTCCAGGACCATCCAATCGCCCTTGGGGACCTATCACCGGACCCAGGTGGCATGCTTACGTTCTGGGTTGAAAATCAGCACGTCTACTACTGGGCGGTCAATCTCAGTGACCCTGAGAGTAGAGTGTTTTGTAGGGAAATCGGATCTGAAGAATGGCAATTTGTTGGTGAAGATCTCGGAAAGTTCCTCTTGCATTGCACCGTCCGGGAGGCGATTATTGGGGCGGCGAGAAAGTTTACTGTTTTTGTGGCCGAGTCGAGCTTGAATGATGCCCTAGAATTATTTTCGGTATTGGACTTCGCTGCACTTGTCAGCGAGGATCCGGAAACAAGAATATGGTCTAGCAGTGATGCGCTTGCCAGCGTTACGGTTCCTCCGGTTGGCTATGGAAGCCCGGACGAGCAATTCTGGATGATCACTATCGCCGTGGCGGCCGACACGAGTGTTGAGAAATATGGGTCGCGGTTCGGTCTAGATCTTTCTGGCGAAATTGACCCTCCCTCCTACCAGTAAATCCTAGGAGCGACTCCGTCTAACCTCGCGTATGCGTGGGATGACTAGACTAGAGAAGAAGCCTAAGCATTTGCGCGGAAGCTCTAACAAGTGCAGCTTTGTCGTTCAAGCGGCAAGGTCTGTTCTTGTAGTAGGGCCGCGCGGCTCTGCGGGCCGGGCCCACTTGGCGGGAAATCGGCGACCGCGCCTGTGGGGCTCGTAAATCCGGTTTGGCTACGCTGCCTGCGTGTATTCGTTGATCAGTCCGCCGAGGATCGGGCGCCGTTGGACCCGCGCGGCGGTGAGGTCGATGACCTGCTGTGGCGGGTTGGGTGGTCGCTGGCCGAGCGCTCGGTGTGGCCGGTGGCGGTTGTAGTGCTCGGTGTACTCGGTCAGGACCCTGCTCAGGTGCCGTTCGCCGACGATGAGGATCCGGTCGGTGCACTCGCGTCGGACCGTGCCGACCCAGCGCTCCGCGTACGCGTTCGCCCTCGGCGCCTGTGGCGGTGTGCGGAGCACGTCGATACCGGCGGCGGTGAAGACCGTGTCGAACGCCGCGGTGAACTTCGCGTCCCGGTCGCGGAGTGGGAACCGGAGCCGGTCGGCTCCCTGGTCGAGGCTCATGAGCAGGTTCCGGGCCTGTTGCGTGAGCCAGGCGCCGGTCGGGTGCGCGGTGACGCCGACGATGTGGACCTGGCGGGTGGCGAGTTCGATGAAGAACAGGACGTAGATCCGTTTGAGGAGCACGGTGTCGACGGTGAAGAAGTCGCAGGCCAGGATCGTGTGGGCCTGGGTGGTGAGGAACTGCTGCCAGGTGGGTCCGGTCCGGCGGGGTGCCGGGTCGGCGCCGGCCCGGTGCAGGATCTTCCAGACCGTGCTGGCCGCGATCCGGTAGCCCAGCCGAGCCAACTCACCCTGTACGCGGCGGTGGCCCCAGGTCGGGTTCTCCGCGGCCAGTCGCAGCACCAGGGCTCGGAGCTCCCGGTCGACCGGTGGCCGGCCCGGATGCGCATGCGCATGCGTCCAGTGCCGGGCGATCAGTTGCCGGTGCCAGCGCAACAACGTTGCTGGGGTGACGAAGAACGCCGACCACTGCGGCCGGGGCAGCAGCCGCGACAGCGCGGCCAGCACCACCCGATCCTCGGGCTGCAGATCAGGGCGGTGCACCTGCCGGCGCAGGACCGCGACCTGATGGCGCAGCACGAGGAGTTCGACGTCTTTCGCGCCGCCGTCGCGGGCGAGCTGGGTGAGCATCTGCAGGATCTGGCGCAGGAGCAGGTACACCAGCGAAGCGGTCATGACCTCGATTGTCGCCGCTACCGCCGGGCAGACTCCACACGAAACCGCACGTCACAGCCGCGAACCGAATTTACGAGCCCGACACGTTGCGCGCCCTGCCTGATCTCGAGCAGATCTACAGCTCCGTGCTGGAGACAGACCCTCGCCTTGGCCGGTGCACTGACCGGCAGCCAATCAATGCGTTATGTCGTGGTTGTGCCGTCGCCGGACGGCTGCGCCGCCGTGATCCTCTGTTGAAGTGCGAAGGCGATCGGTGGCACCGGGTCAGCGGTTGCCGACACCGACGGCTTCCGCTTGGATCAACGGCCACAGCGCTGCGGCTGATCACGGGTGGTCCGGCTCAGTCGAACCACCCGTGATGGTCAGCCCTTGATGATGAACCGCAGGGTCAGGACTGCCGGATCGGCGGTAGCGGGGTAGGTCGCTTCGATGACCAGCACGCCGCGCGCGGCGCAGTTCTTTTTGGTGCCCCCGGCAGGGTTCGAACCTGCGCCAGCGGTTTCGGCGCGGCTGCACCGTTACGTAACTGACACAACTGGGCGTCCGGTGTTGCCTGATGTCGCCTAGTAGCGGCACGTTCCGCCGATTGCAGATCACACGCGGATCACACGAGCGTCTACTGTGGACAGCAATTGGGCCACAACCGCGGGACGTTGCCCCAGGTCATGGCCCAGATCGTGCTGTACGCCGCGTAGGACTTGAACCTACAACCCGCAGATTAAGAGTCTGCTGCTCTGCCAGTTGAGCTAGCGGCGCCTGGCTGAACGGAGGAAACTCTAGCACGCCCTCGCCGGGCCCCAAAAACGAGATACCCCCGTCCGGCCTTGTGCTGTGCGTTACTCCTCATCGTCCTCCCAGAAGAAGTCCGTCGGTGTGGGTTGCTCCGGCTCCTGGTCCATCAGGTCCGTGTCGGGGCCGATCAGGTCCTCGAGTTCGTCGTCCGGCTGCTCCCAGGTCACCGGCATCTCGGTCATGTCACTAACCCCCTGAAGTGCTTACCGAAGGGAATCCAACGGGCCGCGAGCTACCCGGTCCGGGCGGTCCTAACCGCGACGGGCCAAGTGGAGGAGCGCAGGACGAGGGTGGTGGGCATGAGGAGCTCTTCGGGGGTCCAGTCACTGACCGTCATGGCGCGGCGGAGCATGCCGGCGGCCAGGACGCCCTGCTCGAAGACGCGCTGGCGGACGGTGGTGAGGTCGAGCAGGGCGCTGAGCTCGTGGTCGTCGAAGCCGATGACGGAGACGTGCCGGCCGGTGCGGCGCAGGGCGGAGAGGGCGCCGAAGGCCAGTTCGTCCGATTCGGCGAAGACGGCGGTGGGTGGGTCGGCGAGGGTGAGGAGGCGGCGCATGGCCTGTTCGCCGCCGTCGAGGCCGTGCGGGACGGACATGACGAGCTCGTCGCAGACCGGGAGTCCCGCGGCGGTGAGGGTGTCGAGGTAGGCGCGGTGGCGGGCGTGCGCGACGGGCAGGAACATCGCCTGGTCGGCGTAGGTGGAGATCATGCCGATCCGCCGGTGGCCGAGGCCCAGGAGGTGCTGGATGGCGGAGGTGGCCGCGGCCGCGTCGTCGATGCGGACCACGCCGGCGCCGGGGACGTCGTGGCCGATGGCGACGATCGGGACGCCGAGGCTGCGCAGGTCGTCGATCTCGGGGTCGCTGAACTGCATGGCGACGACGAGGACGGCGTCGACGCGGCGGCGCAGGGGGAGCTGCCCGAAGAAGCGCTGCCGGGCGGCGACGTCGCCGAGGTTGTACAGCAGCAGGTCGAGGTCGTGCTCGCGCAGGACGGACTCCGCGCCGGCGACGATCTGGCCGAAGAACCACCGGGCGGCGTACGGGACGATCACCCCGACGGTGTGGGTGCGGCCGCTGGCGAGGCGTGAGGCGATCGGTGACACGACGTACGACAGCGACGCCGCGGCGTGCAGCACGCGGTCGCGCGTCTCGTCGGAGACGTTGGGCAGCCCGCGGAGGGTGCGTGACACGGTGGCGGTGGACACGCCCGCCAGCCGGGCCACGTCCTCCATGCTCACGGGCACGGGAACGTCGGCCACACCGGGAGGCTAGCAACACAGGAGGCAACAGCAATATGTCCACCGTGTTGCTAACTCGTTATCGATCAATAGCCCTGAAGGGCTCGACAAACCGACCTTGCAAACGCTTACATCCGAGGGACACAGCACACCGGTACGTGGGCGGAGCTGTTCGCCCGGACCGGGTCTAGCCAAAGGAGGCTAACCATGGCTGTCCTCTCGAGGCGGCGTCGGGCGTTCGCGCTCGCCGGTGTGGCCGCGCTGGCACTCGTCGCCGCCGCTTGCGGTGACAGTGGCAGTGACACCGGCTCAACCAACGCCGACAAGCCCGAGTGCGCGCCGTACGCGCAATACAAGGTCGACAAGAAGAAGACCGTCTCGATCTACGCGACGATCCGCGACGCTGAAGCCACCAAGCTGACGAACTCGTGGAAGCAGTTCGAAGAGTGCACCAACATCAAGATCGACTATGAGGGGTCCGGCGAGTTCGAGACCCAGATCAAGGTGCGCGCCGACGGCGGTCAGCCGCCGGACATCGCGGTCTTCCCGCAGCCGGGCCTGCTGGCCTCGTTCGCGACGAAGGGCCAGCTCAAGGAGCTCCCCGCGCCGGTGAAGGCCAACCTCGACAAGAACTGGTCGAAGGACTGGGCCAAGTACGCCACCGTGGGCGGCAAGGTCTACGGCGTGCCGATGGGCGCCAACGTCAAGTCGCTGGTGTGGTACTCGCCGCAGCTGTTCAAGGAGAAGGGCTACAAGATCCCCACCACGTGGGACGAGATGATCACCCTCTCCGACACCATCGCGGCGAGCGGCATCAAGGCGTGGTGCGCCGGCATCGAGTCCGGTGACGCGACCGGCTGGCCGGCCACCGACTGGATCGAGGACATCGTCCTGCGTGACCAGGGCCCCGACGTCTACGACCAGTGGGTCAACCACACGATCCCGTTCAACGACCCGCGCATCGTCTCGGCCGCCGAGCGGACCGCCTCGATCCTGAAGAACCCCAAGTACGTGGGCAACCCGAAGACCATCGTGACCACCTCCTTCCAGGAGGGTGGCCTGCCGGTCAAGGACAAGAAGTGCGGCATGCACCGCCAGGCCAACTTCTACTCCAACCAGTTCGCCAAGGGCACGAACGTGGCCGAGGACGGCGACGTCTTCGCCTTCTACTTCCCGGCCGTGGACCCCGCCAAGGGCAAGCCCGTCCTGGTCGCCGGCGAGTTCGTCTCCGCGTTCTCGGACCGCGACGAGGTCGTCAAGGTGCAGACCTACCTCGCCTCCAGCGAGTGGGCCAACAGCAAGGCCCAGCTCGGTGACTGGATCTCGGCCAACAAGAACCTGGACACCAGCCTGGTCAAGGGCACGATCGACCAGCTGTCGGTGAAGATCCTGCAGGACCCGGCCACCGTGGCCCGGTTCGACGGCTCCGACCTGATGCCCGCCGCCGTCGGCTCGAAGTCCTTCTGGACCGGTATGACCGACTGGATCAACGGCACCAAGGACACCAAGGCAACCCTGGACTACATCGAAAGCACCTGGCCCAAGTAAGCCGCTGAAGCAAGGTCCGGCACCGGCGCCCCCGCGAAAGCGGCGCCGGTGCCGGCCGGTCGGAGGACACCCCTATGGACTATGACTTCTCCGAAGACGTCGCCAAGATCTGGCCGGCTCTGCTGTTCATCGGCGGCTTCGCGGCGGTGATCGGTGGGCTGCTGTTCGTGCTCGACATCCTGCCCAGATGGGGGAAGGGCAGGGAACGGCTGCACATGCTCGGCTTTCTCGGCCCCTCGCTCATCCTGCTCGGCATCGGGCTGATCTACCCGCTCATCCGCACGGTGACGCTGTCGTTCTACAACAACTCCCGCGGCGAGTTCGTGGGGCTGGACAACTACAGCTGGATCGTCACCAACGACGACACCCTGATCATGCTGCGCAACACCCTGATCTGGGTGGTGTGCGTGCCACTGCTGGCGACCGCGTTCGGCCTGACCTACGCGGTGCTGGTCGACAAGGCCCGCGGCGAGGGCATCGCCAAGTCGCTCATCTTCATGCCGATGGCGATCTCGCTGGTCGGCGCGACCATCATCTGGAAGTTCATCTACGCGTTCCGCGAGGCGGACGAGGAGCAGATCGGCCTGCTCAACCAGGTCCTGGTCTGGTTCGGCGGTGAGCCCCAGCAGTTCCTCACCAGCTCGCCGAGCAACACGTTCTACATGATCGTCATGATGATCTGGATCCAGGCCGGCTTCGCGATGGTCATCCTGTCCGCCGCGATCAAGGCCATCCCGGCCGAGATCGTCGAGGCGGCCCGGCTCGACGGCGCCAACCCGTGGCAGATGTTCTGGAAGGTCACGATGCCGAGCATCCGGCCCGCGGTCGTGGTGGTCACCATCACCATCACCATCGCGACGCTGAAGGTCTTCGACATCGTCCGGACCTCGACCAACGGCAACTTCAAGAGCAGCGTGCTCGCCTTCGAGATGTACAACCAGGCGTTCCGGCTGAGTGACGACCCCAGCGGTGAGGGGCGCGGCGCCGCGCTCGCCGTCGTGCTGTTCCTGCTCGTCGTGCCGGTCGTCGCCTACCAGGTACGGCAGCTGCGGAAGCGAGCGGAGATCCGATGAGCAACCTTTCCATCGAGAAGAGCGCTCCCGAAACGAGCCCGCTCTCCAAAGTGCCGGACACCATGGCCGCCCGGGTCCGCCGCAAGCTGACCTCCCGCGTCGCCAGCGTCGTGGCGATCATCATCGCGATCGTCTGGACGATCCCCACGTTCGGCCTGTTCGTCTCGTCGCTGCGGCCCGAGGAGGACATCAAGACCACGGGCTGGTGGAAGTTCTTCACCAACCCCAGCCTGACCCTGGACAACTACAACGACGTCGTCTTCGGCGACTCGGCGAGCTCCGGCCGGCTGGCGAGCTACTTCATCAACTCCCTCACGATCACCGTGCCGGCCGTGGTGTTCTCGGTCAGCCTGGCGGCGATGGCCGCCTACGCGCTGTCCTGGCTCAACTTCCGCGGCCGGGACTGGATCTTCATCGGCGTGTTCACGCTGCAGATCGTGCCGCTGCAGATGGCGCTCATCCCGCTGCTGCAGCTGCTGGGCGACTACACCAAGTGGGGCGGCGGCTTCTTCGCCGTGTGGTTCGCGCACACCTGCTTCGGCCTGCCGCTCGGCGTGTTCCTGCTGCACAACTTCATGTCCGAGCTGCCGAAGGACCTGTTCGAGGCGGCCCGGGTCGACGGCGCCGGCCCGGCGATGACGTTCCGGCGGATCGTTCTGCCGCTCATCACGCCGGCCCTCGCGTCCCTGACGATCTTCCAGTTCCTGTGGATCTGGAATGATCTCCTGGTGGGGTTGGTGTTCACGTCCGGTCCGGACACCCGGCCGCTGACGGTCCGGCTCGCCGAGCTGGCCGGCACCCGGGGCAACGACTGGCAACGGCTGACCTCCGGGGCGTTCGTCTCGATGGTCATCCCGATCATCGTGTTCCTGTCGTTGCAGAGATTTTTCGTTCGCGGCCTGCTGGCCGGTGGAGTCAAGGGGTGAGTTCGCTGGTCTGGTGGCGCGATGCCGTGATCTATCAGGTCTACCCACGCTCGTTCGCGGACGCGGACGGCGACGGTATGGGGGACCTCCGCGGCATCACGTCGCGCCTGGACCACCTGGCCGAGCTGGGTGTCGACGCGCTGTGGATGTCGCCGTTCTATCCCTCGCCGCAACACGACGCGGGGTACGACGTCGCCGACTACCGCGACGTCGACCCCCGGTTCGGCACCCTGGAGGACTTCGACGCGCTGGTCGCCGCCGCGAAGGCGCGCGGCCTGCGGGTCGTCGTCGACCTGGTGCCCAACCACACCTCCAGCGACCATGCCTGGTTCAAAGCGGCGCTCGAAGCGGGACCGGGAAGCCAGGCACGGGAGCGTTACCACTTCCGCAAGGGCCTGGGCCCCGACGGCGAGCTGCCGCCCAACGGCTGGCAGAGCGTCTTCGGCGGCCCGGCCTGGACCCGCGTGCCGGACGGCGAGTGGTATCTGCACCTGTTCGACACGAGCCAGCCCGACCTCAACTGGGACCTGGCCGAGGTCCGGCAGATGTTCGTCGACGTGCTGCGCTTCTGGCTCGACCGGGGCGTCGACGGGTTCCGCGTCGACGTCGCGCACGGCCTGATCAAGGAGAGCGGCCTGCCCGACTGGACCGAGGCGCAGGTGCCGATCACCAGCCCCGGCGCCGAGCACCGCACCCCGCCGATGTGGGACCAGGACGGCGTCCACGACATCTACCGCGAGTGGCGGCGGGTCCTCGACTCCTACGACGGCGACCGGATGATGGTCGGCGAGGCGTGGGTGTCGCCGGCCGAGCGGATGGCCCGCTACATCCGTCCGGACGAGATGCACCAGGCGTTCAACTTCAGCTACCTGATGGCCCCGTGGACCGCTGCGGAACAGCGCACGGCGATCACGGATTCGATCGCCGGCGTCGCTCCGGTCGGCGCCGTGTGTACGTGGGTGCTGTCCAACCACGACGTCGTGCGGCACGCGTCCCGGCTCGGGTTCGAGCTCGGGCACAGCACGCAGGGCGGCATCGGCGTCGGCGACCCGCAGCCCGACGAGGCGCTCGGTCTGCGCCGGGCCCGGGCCGCCACGATGCTGATGCTGTCGCTGCCCGGCTCGGCATACCTGTACCAGGGCGAGGAGCTCGGCCTGCCGGAGCACACGACGCTGCCCGACGGCGAGCGCCAGGACCCGACCTGGTTCCGCTCCAAGCACGAGGTCCGGGGCCGCGACGGCTGCCGCGTGCCGGTGCCGTGGCAGCAGGACGCGCCGTCGTTCGGCTTCGGCCCCGGTGCCGCGTCGTGGCTGCCGCAGCCGGCCGACTGGGGTCGCTTCGCCGCCGACGCCGAGCGGGGCGTTCCCGGCTCGACTCTGTCGCTCTACACCGAGGCGTTGCGGTTGCGCCGCTCGTACGAGCTGGGCCGCGGCGTCCTGGAATGGAACGACGGCGACGACCTCGTCGACTTCCGCAACGGCGGGATCCGGGTGATCACCAACTTCGGTCAGGTGCCGGCCCCACTCCCGCCGGGTGAGGTCCTGCTGGCCAGCGGTGACCTGGCCGCCGACGGCAGTCTGCCGCCGGACACAACCGCCTGGATCAGGGCATGAAGGGCGTGACAGCACCCGTTACCGTGGCGGAATGATCGCACTGTTCGCATACGTCGCCAGCTCTCTCAACCCCTCGGTGCTCGAGTTCAGCGGCGAGGTGGCGAAGAAGAAGCCCAAGGTCGGCGGCGGCCTGATCGGGGGCTGCTGCTGCGCCGTCGTGGTCATCGTCGTCGTGGTCGTCGTGTTGATCGTCCTGCGCCGCCGCAGGTCGAGCTCCTGACAGCAGTGTCCGGCGGACGAGACGCCGGACGGACAGACGGGCAAGTTGCTTCACGTGGCAGGGTTCCCCGGCCGATGAGACGGTTGCGATCCGTCGGGAAGGGAACCCTGCTGCCATGGCACGAGTGCTGCTCGTCGACGACGACGCGGACATCCGCGAGACCACCGCGATCAGGTTGCAGATCGGCGGCCACCACGTGATCACCGCGGCCACGCCGCAGGAGGCGCTCGACGTCGCCGCCGGGCAGCCGCACTTCGACGTGGCCGTGCTCGACCTGCACCTGCCCCGCGTCGACGGCGACGAGCTGCTCGACCTGTTCCGCGGCAACCAGGCGACGGCCGACGTCCCGGTGGTCTTCTACAGCGCCAACGCGCCGCACGCCACGTCGGTGCACGGCCTGTCCCTCGCGGACACGAAACTCACCCGCGGCCGCCCCCTCAACAGCCTCCTCGCCACCATCGACTGCCTGTCCCACTAGGCCCACAGGGCGGGCAACCGCACCGCAACCCGCGGCGAACCGGGCCCGCACCGCCGACCCCCGAATCTGGTGAAGCACGCACGTCACCACTTCGGGAGGGGCAAAGCCAGATGCGAGTCACCCTGCGCGCCACGTTCGTCGCCGCCGTCGCGGTCGCCGGACTCGTGACCGCCGGCTCTCCGGCCCTGGCCGCCCCGGCGGAGGGACAGATCCGCGACGCCGGGCAGCCCGGCACGATCCGCGACCGGTACATCGTCGTCCTCAAGGACACGGTGGCCGCCGCCGACACCGCGAGCAACGCCAGCCGGCTCGCCGACCGCTTCGGCGGGCAGGTGCAACGCTCGTTCGGCAGCACGCTGAAGGGCTTCTCGGCGCGGCTCACCGAGCGCGGCGCCAAGCGGCTCGCCGCCAACCCGCTCGTCGACTACGTCCAGCAGGACCGCACCGTCGAGCTCGCCGCCGGCCAGAGCGGCGCGCCGTGGGGCCTGGACCGCATCGACCAGGCGAGCCTCCCGCTGAACGGCACCTACTCCTACACGGGTGGCGCCGCCGGCGTCACCGCGTACGTGCTGGACACCGGCGTCCGCCTGACGCACAGCGAGTTCGGCGGCCGGGCCCGCTCCGGCTACGACTTCGTGGACAACGACACCGACGCGAGCGACTGCCACGGCCACGGCACCCACGTCGCCGGCACGATCGGCGGCAGCACCTACGGCGTCGCGAAGTCCGTGAACATCGTCAGCGTCCGGGTCCTGGACTGCAACGGCTCCGGCTCCTACTCGGGCATCATCGCCGGGATCGACTGGGTGACCGCGAACGCGCGGAAGCCCGCGGTCGTCAACATGAGCCTCGGCGGCTCCGCCAGCCCCGCGCTCGACCAGGCGGTCCGCACCTCGATCGCCTCCGGCGTCACCTACGCGATCGCCGCCGGCAACGAGAACGTCGACGCCTGCGACATCTCCCCGGCCCGCACGTCCGAGGCGATCACCGTCGGCGCCACCGACGCCGGCGACAACCGGGCCTCGTTCTCCAACTACGGCGCCTGCGTCGACGTGTTCGCCCCCGGCGTCGCGATCACCTCCGCCAGCAACAGCGGCGACCACGGCTCGGCGATCATGAGCGGCACCTCGATGGCGTCCCCGCACGTCGCCGGCGCCGCGGCGCTCTACCTGTCGGCGAACCCGTCGGCGAGCCCGGCGCAGGTGCAGAGCGCGCTGCTGACCACGTCGGTGGCGGGTGTCGTCGCCAACCCCGGCACCGGCTCGCCGAACCGGCTGCTCCAGGCCCCGGCCGTCGCCCCCGTCACCCAGCAGCCCGTCACCCAGCCCGTCACTCAGCAGCCCGTCACCCAGCCGGTCGCCGTCGTCGCCACGCCCGCCCCGGCGGCCGCCCCCTGCAACGTGCGCACCAACGGCGCCGACGCCGCGATCCGCGACCGCGGCACCGTCACCACCGCCGTCGTCGTCAGCGGCTGCGCCGGTAAGGCGTCGGCGGCGACCCGCGTCGAGGTGCACGTCGTGCACGCCAAGCGGGGCGACCTGGTGGTCGAGCTGCTCGCGCCGAACGGCTCCGTCAAGCGCCTCAAGGCCGCCAACGCGAAGGACAAGGCGAAGAACCTCGACGCCACCTACACCGTGAACATGAGCAGCCGGCTGAAGAACGGCGCCTGGAAGCTCCGGGTGCGCGACTCGGCCAAGGGCAACACCGGCTACCTGAACAGCTGGACCCTGACCGTCTGACCGCATGAAGGCCGCACCGAGGCCGCACCGAGGCCGCACCGGTTTCGCCAAGGACGGCGGGCCGGTGCGGCCGTGTATCCGGTGTGCGGTTACGGGAAGTACACGTTGGGGCTGTACGAGACGACCTGCTCGACGCCGTTGACGACGATCGCGATCCGCGCGTCGGCGTAACCGGACGGCGGGAGGACCGCGTAGTTCCACGGACCGTAGTGGCCGGCGACGCAGCTCGAGACGTGGGCGCCGCCGCTCACAGCGGATCCGTTGATCCGCATCTGCTGCTTGACCGTGCAGGTGAATCCGCCCGGGGCGTTGCTCTCGACGTAGAAGTCGGGCTTCAGGTGCGGGCTGCTGAAGCTGATGCAGGACGTGACGTACAGCACGCCCGCGCCGCCGAAGTGGTAGGAGACGCGAGGGCCGCAACCCCCGCCGGAGGAGGCCTGCGCCGGCGACGGCACCGCCACCAGAACGGCCAGCACTGCCACCAGCGCCGCACCCATGTGCTGCAACGATCTGAACACCATGCTCCCTTTCGTCGCGTCTTGTCGATCGATAACCATCATCGGCTGGCCGTGCTTCCGATCGGTCCCGATCGCGAACCCGTACCTGGACCGCACCGGCGAGTTTGGGCTGTGAACAGCGGATATTCACCGACGCCGAGGCGCTGGTGCATTGACATTTCGATGTTTCGATGTACGGGCCGATCGCCGCGCCGAACCCGTACTAGGGTGGATCCGACGGGACGGGGGTCCGGCACGTGAACGACGTCAGCGGCGGCTTCGGCGGGTTGCTCAGGGCGGGCCGCCGCGCGGCGGGACTCAGCCAGCGGCACCTGGCCGATCGGGCCGGCATCAGCCTCGCCGCGATCCGTGACCTGGAGCAGGGACGCACCCGCCGGCCCCAGCGGCGCTTCGTGGACGCCATCGCCGCCGCGCTCACGCTCGACGAAACGGCCGAGACCGCCCTGCGCCGGGCCGCCGAGCCGGGGGACCGGGATCCGCCGGGCGCGCCCGCCGACGCCGGCGGGCCCGTGCGGATCCGCGTCCTGGGACCGCTCGCCGTGCACCGCGACACCGCCGACGTGCCAGTGGGCCGCGGCGGCCGCCGCGCGGTGCTCGCTCGCCTGGCCCTGTCGGCCAACGCGCCGGCGCCGATGACCGACCTGGTCGAGATGCTCGGGGACGCCCGGTCGCCGGTGCGCGCGGTGCAGACCTATCTGTCCAGACTCCGGTCGGCCCTGCGCCCGGCCGCGCTCAGCCGCACACCCGGCGGCTACCGGCTCGACCTCGGCGACGACCAGCTCGACCTCGCCGAGTTCCGGCGCCTGACGCGGCTGAGCCGCTCGGCGCGGCCGGCCGAGGCCGTCGAGCTCCTGGCGGCCGCCCTGGCGCTGTGGCAGGGCGATCCGCTCAGCGACATCCCGCAGCTGCACGGTCATCCGCTGCTCGTCGCGCTCGGCGACGAGCGGATCGCGGCGGCGCTGCGGTATGCGGAGCTGGCGCTGCGCGGCGGACGGGCCGAGGCGTGCCTGCCCCTGCTGCGCGAGCTCGCCATCGCCAACCCGCTCCACGAGCCGCTGCACGCGTGCCTCATCACCGTCCTCGCCGCCGGTGACCTGCAGGCCGCCGCCCTCAACGCGTACGCCTCCATCCGCCACCGGCTGGCGGCCGAGCTGGGCATCCAGCCCGGCCCGGAGCTGCTCGCCGCCCACCGACGGGCCCTGCGGCCGCAGCCGCCCCCCGAAACGGGCGCATCCGGCGCGGTCGCGCCGGTGAGGGCCGGTGGGTCACCGCCGCCCGCGCAGCTGCCGGCCGACATCCCGCAGTTCACCGGGCGCCTCGCCGCCATGGCGCGGCTCGACGGCATCCTCGACGCCCACCTCGCCGGATCCGCGGTCGCCATCACGGCGGTGTCCGGCCCGGCGGGCGTCGGCAAGACCGCGCTCGCGGTCCACTGGGCACATCGGGTGCGGGCCCGGTTCCCGGACGGTCAGCTCCACGCCGACCTCCGCGGGCATCACCCGGCCGCCCCGCGGGCCCCGGTCGAGGTCCTGCACGGTTTCCTGACGGCGCTGGGTGTCCCGGCGGCGGGGATCCCGGCGGGGGCGGACACCCGGTCCGCGCTGTTGCGCACCCTGCTCGCGGGCAGGCGCGTCCTGCTCCTGCTGGACAATGCCCGCGACGCCGAGCAGATCCGGCCGCTGCTGCCCGGCGCGCCCGGCTGCCACGTCCTGATCACCAGCCGGCACACCCTCGCGAGTCTCATCGCCGGCCAGGGCGCGCACCTCGTGCCGCTGGACGTCCTGACCCAGGACGAGAGCCGGGACCTGCTGGCGCACCGCCTCGGACGGTGGCGGACGGCCGCCGAGCCCGACGCGGCCGACATGATCGTGGAGCGCTGCGCCCGTCTGCCGCTGGCCCTGGCCATCGCGGCCGCCCGCGCCGTCACCCGCCCGAACGCGTCCCTGGCCGACCTGGTGATGCGGCTCGGCGACGGCCGCGCCCGGCTCGCCGCGCTCACCACCGGCGACCCGGACACCGACGTCCGGGCGGCGTTCTCGTGGTCGTACCGGGAGCTGAGCGCCCCCGCGGCGCGCCTGTTCCGCCTGCTGGGGCTGCAGCCCGCAGCGGATCTCGCCGCGCCGGCGGCGGCCCGGCTGGCCGGGCTGCCCGTCCCGGAGACCCTTGCGCTGCTGGCCGAGCTGACGGACGCCCACCTGGTCGCCGAGGCGGCGCCCGGCCGGTACACCTTCCACGGTCTGCTGCGGGCGTACGCCGCGGACCGCGCGGCCGAGGAGGAGACGCCGGCCGCCGTCCGGGCCTGCCTCACCCGCCTGTTCGACCACTACCTGCACGCCGCCCGGGCGGCGGCGCACCTGCTGTTCCCGACCGGGCCACGCCCCCGTCGAAGGCCGGACCCCGACCCGTCCGGGCCGGCCTTCGACGGGGCCGTGGCCGCCCGCGCGTGGCTCGACACCGAGCGGGCCAACCTCGTCGCCGTGGCCGGGCACGCCGCCGCCCACGGCTGGCCCGGCCACACCACGGCGCTGGCCTCGGCCGTGCGGCGCTGCTCCGGCAGCGGCGACCGCGACGGTCTCCTCCCGCACGCCCACGCGTACGCCGCCGCCCGCCGGCAGGGGGACCACGCGGCCGAGGCGCGGGCGCTGACCGGTCCCGGCCTGGCGGCGCACCGGCCGGGCGACCCGGGCACGCCCGCCGGGCAGCACCGCACGGCGAGAGTCACCGACGGGCCGGGCGCCGCGCTGCTCGCGGCCGGCGACATCGGCACCGCGCAGGCCGGCTACGCCGCCGCCCTGGCCCTGGCCGACCGCGCCGGCGACCGGCACGGGCAGGCCGACGCGCACAACGGACTGGCACACACGCACCGCGCCGAGGGCGACACCGAGAAGGCCCGCCACCACTGGCAGCAGGCCCTGACGATCTACGCCGACATCGGGATCAGCATCGCGACGGCGCTGTCGCTGATGTGAGCACGCTGCCGGTGCCCGCCGGGACGGTGGCTCGCAGAAGGAGCCGCCGGGTGAGGCGGACGTCGCACCGGCGCAGACGCGGGTCGAAGGGCGGCCGCGTCTCCCAACGGCGCCGCGCCGTCGAACGCGGCATCAACCAGCTCAGACGTTCGGCACCGGTCACCTAGCCGACGGTCGCCCGGCGCTCGACGGTCTCGACGAGCCGCTGCGCGACCGCGGCGAGCGGCAGCCCGAGCCGGCCCGCGGTGCCGTGCAGCACCTCCAGAGCCGCCTCCGACGAGCACGCCCGCTGCACCATCATGATCCCGATGGCCCGGTTGACGATCTCGCCGTCGGCGAGGGCCTCCGTCAGCGTCGCGTGCAGGTTCGCCTGCCGCCCACGGTCGAGGACCGCGGCCAGCAGCAGCCCGGCGTGCTCGGCGATCAGCATCGCCGTGAGCCCCGCATCCGGGGTGAAGCGTCCGGGCTGTGCCGCGTACACCGTCAACGCCCCGATGACCTGCTCGTCGATGTCGACCGGGACGGTCAGGACGCCGTGCACCCCGGCCTCCAGCGCGTGCTCGCGCCAGCCCGGCCAGCGGTCGTCCGACGACAGGTCGGCGCTGACGATGAGATCACGGGTGCGGATCGCCTCCATCGAAGGTCCGGTGCCGCTGTGGTACTGACTGTCGTGCAGTGTCGCCGGCAGCTCGGACGAGGCGGCCGCGGTCGACGGGCCACCCGCCCGCACCAGCGTGACCGCGCACCACGAAGCCCCGTCCACCAGATCGGCAGCGGTCTCGACGAGGTCCTCGAGGGCCTCGTCGAGGTCGTCGCTGGCGATCAGGCGGGCGGTGAGCTGGCGCAGCACGGCGGCGATCTCCACCGTGTGGAGCTCCGTCACGTTTCCCCCTTCGGACACGGCCCGGGCGGCGGCGCCGGCTTCGTATCGGGGGCCTCCTACCCGGCGTGTCTGGTTCTCAACCGTCCAGCAACGCGCGGCGTAATGCTTCCAGGGTGCGTGACAGCAGCCGGGACACGTGCATCTGGGAGATGCCGAGATCGGCGGCGATCTGCGCCTGGGTGCGGTTGCCGTAGAAGCGCAGCGACAGGATCCGCCGCTCCCGCTCCGGCAGCCGGGCGATCAGCGGCTTGACGGCCTGCCGGAACTCGACGCCGTCGATGTCGCGGTCGTCGTCGCCGAGCACGTCGGCGAGCGTGCCCGCGTCGTCGTCCCCGCCGAGCGGCGCGAACAGCGACACCGGCCGGTACGCCGAGGAGGCGACCAGAGCCTCCAGGATCTGGTCCTCGGCGACGCCGAGGTGCTCGGCGACGTCACGCGGCGTGGGGGAGCGCCCCAGCCGCTGCCCGAGCGTGTCACGCACCCGGTTGATCTCGATCCGCAGCTCCTGGAGCCGCCGGGGCACGTGCACCCCCCAGCCCTTGTCCCGGAAGTACCGCTTCAGCTCCCCGACGATCGTCGGTGTCGCGTAGCCGCCGAAGTCGGTGCCGTAGTCGGGGTCGAAGCCGTCGATCGCCTTCATCAGCCCGAGCGCGGCGACCTGGCTGAGGTCGGCGGGCGACTCGCCCATCCCGTGGAACCGGCGCGCGAGGCGGTCGGCCAGGGGCAGGCTGTGCTCGATCGCCCGCTGCCGCAGCGCACCCCGGCGGGTGTCCGTGACGTCCATCGAGGCGGCCTGGCGCAGCAGCTCGTTGACCGTCGTCCACTGGCTCTGCGGCTCTTCGTCCTCCTGGACCGGCGGCGGCGCGCCGACCGGTGGATCGTCGTAGGCACGTAGGCGTTTCGCCGCCCCGATGATCTCCAGGACGTCGAGCACCAGGTCGGAGGCGCCCGGGGTGCGCAGGCCGCCGCCGCGCTCCTGGGCCTCCAGCTGGGCCCGCAGCAGGGTGTCGGCGGCCGCGCAGTCGAGCAGCCGCAGCCGCGACAGGTCGACGGTCAGGTTGACCTGCCCGGCGTCCAGCCGCTGGCTGAGCGCTTGTCGCAGGTCGAGGCTCGCCGCATGGTCGAGCACCCCGGCCGGCCGCAGGATCTCCTCGTCTCCTTCGCGCCATGATTCCAGTGAAAGTGCCGAATCAAATCGGTCTCTGTGTATGGGCATTGTCTCCATGGTGGAGACTCCCCCCTATCCCATCGCGTTGCGCAGCAAGCGATTCGCGGTTGAGCGTGCGGTCGTGGAACCGGGCGGAATTGCTTTCCCGGTCACTGTACGCACGGGGGAATTGCCAATGAATATGTGAAAGGGTGAGGTACCGGGTGACCTTTCCGTGCCGCTTTATGCGCGCAGGGTGGCCCAGACGACCTTGCCGTCGGGCAGCGGCGTGCAGCCCCACCGGTGCGTGAGCGCCTCGATGACGAGCAGCCCGCGGCCGCTCTCGGCGAGGGTGTCGCCGGTCGTGCCGCGGACCGGGAGCTCGTGGCTGCCGTCGCGCACGGAGATGTGCAGCTGGCGGTGGCGCAGCCCGGCCCGGACCTCCAGCTCGGTGCGCGCGTGCCGGACCCCGTTGCTGACCAGCTCGGTGACGATGAGCTCGGCGAGGTCGGCCAGGCGCGAGACCCCCCACGACCGGCAGGCCCGGTCCACCAGGTGCCGCGCCGCGGCGGTCGCGTCGACCATCGGCTGGAGCCTGGCCCGCATCGCGGGCGGCTCGCCGCCGGGCGTGCCGGCGCCGCAGTGCGCGATGGCCGCGTCGGTGGTCGCGAAGAGGGGGATCTGCCGCGCGACCGCCATGCGGTCCAGCGCGGAGCGCAGCGGCGCGGGGGCGGCCGCCATGCTGACGGTGCTGCCGGGCCAGGCCGCGGCGTGCTGGGCGAGGGCCGGGAGCACGGTCAGCGCGACGTCGTCATGGGCCCGCAGCCCGGCGACGTCGAGCACGATGAGCGCCGGCTCGGCGGCGAGACATTCCAGGACGGTGGTGCGCAGCATCGGCGCGGTGCTCACGCCGAGACTCCCGGCCACGTGCACCACGGTCGCATCCCCGCGGACCTCGACGGTCGCGGCAAGACTCGCCCTCATGGGGTGACGCTCTACCCGCCTCCGGTGGGTTAAACCCTGGAGGCGGGAAGAGCGTCCGGTGCGCGCCCGGTCAGACCGGCGTGGGCACCTTCATGGCGTCCCAGGCCATGGCGCAGATGTCGCTGACGTCCGCGTCGGTGACCGGGGTGAAGTCGGTGTAGTACAGGCCGAGGGCGTGGAACTCCCGGGGGGAGTGGATGTCGATGACCGCGTCGACGTCGCAGGCGAGCAGGTCCACCGACTCCGCGGCGCAGACCGGCGCCGCGAACACGATGTGCGCCGGCTTCTGGGCCTGCAGCGCCCGGATCGCCGCGCGTGCGGTGACTCCGGTCGCCAGCCCGTCGTCGACGAGGATGACCACCCGTCCGGCGACCTCGGGGGCCGGCCGTGACCCGCGGTAGCGCTCCTGGCGGCGCCGCAGCTCCACCCGCTCCCGCTGGACGGCGGGCGCGAGGTCACTGGTGCTCAGCCCGACGCACGCGAGCGCGCTGCGGTCGAACACCGGTGGGCCGTTCTCCGCGATCGCGCCGACACCCTGGTCGGACTGCCACGGCAGGCCGATCTTCCGGGCGACCATGAGGTCGAAGTCGGCTCGGACGGCCTCCGCCACCGCGTATCCGACGGGGGCCCCGCCCCGGGGGAGCGCGAGCACCAGCGGGGCCTGCGTCATGTCGAGCTGCCGCAGGTGTGCCGCGACCGCCGTGCCCAGCATGCGACCCGCGGTCGTCCGGTCCGCGAACCGCTCCGCCTCAGGCGGCCACATGGTCGTAGGCTTCCACTCGGGCGACCCGGAGGCCGGCCAACATGATCCGCATCAAGCGGACACCCCCTTCGATCGGCGCGGTGGGGCCACCGCCACGCTGGGCCTCGTCCCCTGTGGCCGCTCTGCCGCGACCCCCACGCCCGGTGCGAAGACTACGCCTGTTGAGCTGGGAAAACGTCCGCTTGGCATACTTCTTCGCGGGTGAGACCGACGTTTCCGAAATATCTGTCATCTGCTGTTTCCAGTGTGACGGTACCGGCAGCGGAACGGCATGATGGGCCCCGTGGACGAACCAGTGCAGCGGGACGCGGCGCTCGCCGTGTTCGACATCGACGGGGTGGTCGCCGACGTCCGGCACCGGCTCAGGTATCTCGATCGGCGGCCCAAGGACTGGGCCCGGTTCTTCGCCGCCGCGGACCGCGACCCGGTCCTGCCGGAGGGCGTGGAGCTCGCGCTGCGGCACGCCGCCGAGCACGTCCTGGTCTGGCTCACCGGCCGCCCCGAGCACCTGCGCCCGGTGACCGACGCCTGGCTGCGCCGGGCCGGGCTGCCCGCCGACCTGCTCTTCATGCGGCCGGCCGGCGACCGCCGCCCGGCGAGGGACTACAAGGCCGGTCAGCTGGCCCGGCTGGCCCGCGAGTCGTCGATCGCGGTCGTCGTCGACGACGACCCGGAGGTGGTGACGAAGCTGCGCAAGCTCGGCCACCCCGTCCAACTCGCCGACTGGGTCCCGCACTCCTCGACCCTGCGGACCGCCCAGGAGCAGGAGGGCAGGACCTAGGGGACCAGCTGGCCGGCGAGGAAGGTCCGCAGGGCGTCGGCGGACATCGGGCGGGCGAACAGGAAGCCCTGGGCGTAGCCGCAGTCCAGCTCGCGCAGCGCGGCGGCCTGCTCCTCGGTCTCGACGCCCTCGGCGACCGGTTGGAGATACATGCTGCGGGCGAGCTCGACGACGGCGCGGAAGAGCGCCTTCTCCTGGCGGTCGGCGACCCTGGCCACGAACGCCCGGTCGATCTTCAGCACGTCGATGGGCAGCGTGCGCAGGTAGGCGAGGGACGAGTACCCGGTGCCGAAGTCGTCGATGGCGATGCGGATGCCGTGGGCGCGCAGGCGGGCGAGCCGCCGGCTGACCGCCTCGGTCTCCTCGACGGTCGCGGTCACCAGGACCGTCTCGGTGATCTCCAGGACGAGCGCCGCACCGGGCAGGCCGGTGCGCTTGAGGGTGGCGAGGACCTCGTCGGCGAACTGCGGGTTGCGCAGCTGGCGGCCGGAGACGTTGACGGTGACGGAGATGCCGTGCGAGGCGTGCCAGGCGCGGGCGTCGGTCGCCGCGCGTTCCAGGACCCAGGCGCCGAGCCGGCCGATCAGCCCGGTCTCCTCAGCGACGGGCACGAAGCGCACCGGCGAGACCGCCGAACCATCGGGCGTGGTGAAGCGCAGCAGTGCCTCGACCGCCGCGACGCGCCCGGTGTGGACGTCGACGACCGGCTGGTAGTGCACGGCGAACCCGCCGGCGGTGCCGTCACCGGTGCCGTCGACGGCGGCCCGGAGCTGCTCGGCGAGCGCGGCGTGCGCGACCTGCGCGGCGCGCATCGCGGGGTCGTAGCGCTCGGCGCGGTTGCGGCCCGCGTCCTTCGCCGCGTAGAGGGCCAGGTCGGCGTTCTGCAACGCCTCGCCGGTGCTGGCCGGCGCGCCGGCGTAGACGCCGACGCTCGCGGTCAGGCGCAGCTCCCGGCCGTCGACGAGATACGGCCACGCGAGGTCGGCGACGCAGCGCTCGGCGAGGTCGTCGAGGCCGCCGAGGTCGGCGGAGACCACCGCGAACTCGTCGCCGCCGAGCCGGGCGAGGAGGTCCCCGGGGCCGGCGATGGCGCGCAGCCGGGCGGTCGCCTCCAGCAGCAGCGCGTCGCCCGCGGGGTGGCCGAGGGTGTCGTTGACGTCCTTGAACCCGTCGAGGTCGACGATGAGCAGGCCGACGCCGTCGAGTGCGTGGATGTCGGCCTGGAGGCGGGCACGGAACTCCTCTCTGTTGGCCAGGCCCGTCAGCACGTCGTGCTGGGCGCGGAACGCCAGCTCCTGCTGCAGCGACGTGCGCTCCCGCAGCGCCCGGCCGAGGCGCAGCACCATCGCCACCATGAGCGCGGCGGTGAGGACAGCCGGCACCAGCGTGTGCACCCACGACCCGGGGCCGCGGTGGATGCCGAGGCCGGCGACGAGGAGGGCCGGGCCGAGCAGTGCCAGGGCGATGAACCCGGCGATGGGGGTGGCGCTCACGTCGCCCGGGCGGGGACGGTCGCCGATGTCGCGGACGCCCGGGTGCAGGCACGCCGCGGCGAGCAGGAAGCTCCAGGCGAGCCACCCGACGGAGGCCATCGGGGCCTCGACGGCGCCGCCGCGCCCCCAGACGTACATGATCACGTAGCTGATGTCGGTGAGGACCATCGCGGCGGTCGACGCCAGCAGCAGGCCGGACGCGACGCCGGGCCGGGCCGCGAACGCGACGCGCAGCAGCATCGACACGACGAGGAGGTCGCAGACGGCGAGGGTGGTGATGCCGGCGGTCGTCACCTGGTCCAGGCCGGCCCGGGACAGCAGCGGGTGCAGCACGAACGCCCACGCCAGCTGCGCCATGCCGATCAGTGCGATGACGGCGTCGAGGATCCGGGTCGAGGACCACGGCCGCAGGCGGCGGGCGAGCAGCCACAGCGCGACACCGGTCAGCGGGTAGCAGAGCATGTAGCCCGCTTCCGCCGCCGGCGCCAGGTCCGGGACGGCGGTCTCGACGGCGGTGGTCACGACCGACCCGCCGACCCCGGCGATGAGCAGCCAGAACGCGGCGGCGGGCGCCGGCCGGTGCCGGCGCACGCCGAGCACCGCCGCGCCGAGGCAGGCCGCCTGCACCGTGACCCAGAACACGCCGAAGCCGTCCGGGGTCAGGGCGGCGGCCACGGCGGACGCGACGGCGGCGCACGTCAAGAACCACAACCAGATCCTCACCTGTCCATTCAGCGTTACCCCAGGTGTGGGCGGGTTGCGGTGCGGGGTGCGAGCGGGAAGCGCCGTTCTGGGGCGGCCACCGTCCGGCTGAATGGCGAGCGAAGCGCCTTCTGCCCGAATTTCAACGCCTATAGTCCATTTTGTGGGTACCGGCAGGCGTGGCGACCGGACGACCCGCCTGCTCCTGTTCGCGGCCGTCCTGCTGCTCGCCTCCGGCGTGACCGCGGGCGGCGTGACGGCGTGGAGCTGGTGGGGCCGGGTCCGTGCCGTCCATGCCGCGCAGGAGCGCCTCGCCGCCGAGTGGGCCGCCGCCGAGTGGGCCGGTGAACCTCGGCGGGTGACCTCGGACGCGACCGTCGCCGCCGAGGCGGCCGGCCGTCGCCCACCGGCCGGGATGCCCGTCCGTCCCTCCCGCGCCGCCGGTGACGGGCCGGTCGCGGTGCTGCACGTACCGACGCTGCGATTGAAGCTCTTCGTCGTCGAAGGGTCCGGGGACGACCGGCTCATGCTCGGCCCCGGGCACATCACCGGCACCGCCACGTTCGGCGAGACCGGCAACGCGGGCATCGCCGGGCACCGCTACCCGGGCGTCTTCTGGGACCTCGACGAGCTCGAGGTCAGTGCGCCGGTCGTGGTCGAGACCCGCGACACCTGGCTGGTCTACCGGGTCGTCGACGGCAGCGTCGTCCAGCCGGAGCAGAGCGAGGTCCTCGCCCCGCCCGCGCCCGGTGCCGGGCCGCTGCTCACGCTCGTCACGTGCGAGCCGAAGCTCAGCACGTCCCGCCGCCTGATCCGGCAGGCCACCCTGGTGCGCCGCGACCCGCTCACGGGACCGCGCCCCGCGGAGCTCAACTGACACCGTGTGACCGTCTGCTCACCGGAACGCAACGAATCTCCTTGACCGGCCCTCCAGGGTGCCGATTGTCCCTGTGAGTTTGCCGTTAAGGACCTGTTCCAGGTCCCGGCGGTTGGTTTGTCCCGGTGAGGGCGGAAGGGGGCCTGGCCGTGAGCGACTTGGGTGACATCGTTCAGGAGTTTCTCGTGGAGTCGCACGAGAACCTGGATCAGCTCGATCGGGACCTGGTGGCGTTGGAGGCCGCGCCGG
>NZ_JBEXDG010000088.1:0-31402 GCF_040605635.1 Dactylosporangium sp. NPDC005555 | reverse complement strand
CACCACACCACCTGGCCCAAACCCCCAAACCCCCAACCCACCAACCTCCCCACCTACCCCTTCCAACACCAACACCACTGGCTCAACCCCACCGCCGGCCGGCCGCTGCTGGGACCGGCGATCGACTTCCCCGACGGCCGCACCGAGTTCGTCGGGCGGATCTCCGCCCGGACGCACCCGTGGCTGGGCGACCACGCGGTCGAGGAGACCGTCCTGGTGCCCGGTGCCGCGTTCGCCGAGATGGCGCTGCACGCCGCGGCGCACGTAAACCACGCCGCGGTGAGCGAGCTGACCCTGCAGGCGCCGCTGTTCCCGCCCGATCAGGGCGAGGTCGACCTGCGGCTCAGCCTCGACCCGGCGGACGAGAGCGGCGGGCGGGCCTTCACCGTCCACGCCCGCGCCGACGGCGATCCGGCCTGGGCGGTGCACGCCGCGGGTGTGCTCGCGCCCGCCGCCGCGCCGACGCCCGTGGACGGCGGCGGCGTCCCGGCCGGCGCCACCCCGCTGCCCGTCGAGGACCTCTACGAGCGGCTCGCCGACGCCGGCTACCGGTACGGCCAGAGCTTCCGCGGCCTACAGGCGGCCTGGCGGCACGACGGGGACGTGTACGCCGAGGTGGTCCTGCCCGCCCCGGCCGATCCCGACGGGTACGGCATCCATCCGGCGCTGCTGGACGCCGCGCTCCAGACGGTGTTCCTCACCGGTGGCACGGACACGCTGCGCCTCCCGTTCGCCTGGCGCGACGTCGTGCTCCAGGCCGGCGGCGCGGACAGCGTCGTCGTCCGCGCCCGCGAGTCGGGCCCGGACACGCTGTCGCTCACACTGACCGACCCCGCCGGTCGGACGGTCGCCACGATCGGGGCGGTGACGACCCGGCCCCTTCCGGAGGGCACCATCGAGCGGGGCCGTTCGGCGGTGACGCGATCGATGCTGGGTGTCGCGTGGCAGCCGGCGGCGCCGGACCGCACCCCGGCCGGGCGGCTCGCCGTCCTGGGCGGCGGGGCCGCGGCGACGTTGCGCGGCGCCGGGCCGCTCGACACCTACGACGACCTGCCGGCGCTGAGCGAGGCCATCGCGAGCGGCGCGACCGCCCCACACGTGGCGATCGTCGAGATCACGCCGGACGGCACCGGCGAGGTGCCGCGGCGCGCGCACGCCGTCACCATGCGGACCCTGCGCCTCGTGCAGGACTGGCTGGCCGACGAGCGGCTCGCCGACACCCGGCTGGCGATCGTCACCCGGGGCGCGGTCGCCGCCGGCGACGTGCCGCCCGACCCGGCCGTCGCCCCGGTGTGGGGCCTGGTGCGCTCGGCGCAGACGGAACACCCCGGCCGGTTCCTGCTGATCGACCACGCCGTCGACACCGGCGGGCTCGGACACGCCGGCGGGCAGGACGGGATCCTCGCCGCGCTGGCCACTGGAGAGGAGCAGGTCGCCGTCCGCGGCGGCGAGCCGCTCGTGCCGCGGCTGCACCGGATTCCGGCGGCCGAGGACGCGGCGCCGGCCGGACTCGACCCGGAACGGACCGTCCTCGTCACCGGCGGCACGGGCGTCCTCGGACGGTTGGTCGCCCACCATCTGGTGACCGTCCACGGCGTACGTCACCTGCTGCTGGCGAGCCGCCGCGACGCGGACCCCGCCGACTCCGCGGCGCTCGCCGACGAGATGCGGGCCCGCGGCGGGGAGGTCACCACGGTCGCCTGCGACCTCGCCGACCGGGACGCCGTGCGCGACCTGCTGGCGAGCGTGCCGGCGGAGCATCCGCTCGGCGCGGTCGTCCACGCCGCCGGCGTCCTCGACGACGCGCTGGTGACGGGCCTGACCGATGAGCAGGTCGCGGCCGCGTTCCGGCCCAAGGTCGACGCCGCCTGGAATCTGCACGAGCTGACCCGCGAAACGGACCTCACCGCGTTCATCCTCTTCTCCTCCATCGCCGGCACCATCGGCACACCCGGACAAGCCAACTACGCCGCCGCCAACACCTTCCTCGACGCCCTCGCCGAACACCGCCACACCACCGGACTCCCCGCCACCGCACTCGCCTGGGGACTCTGGGAACCCACCGGCGGCATGACGGCCCACCTCGAGCGGGCCGACATCGCCCGCCTGCATCGCATCGGGCTGGTCGAGATGCCGGCCGACCAGGGACTGCGGCTGCTCGACCTGGCGCTGGCCGCGCCGGACGCGGTCCTGGTGCCGGCGAAGCTGGACCCGGCGCGGCTGCGGGCGAACGCCGAGGCGGGCGTGCTGCCGCCGCCGCTGCGTGGCCTCGTGCCGGCCGCCGCGGCACCACGCCGGCGCGCCGCGGGACTGGCCGGTGCGGCGGCGGACGACGGCGTGGCACCGCTCGCCACGCGGCTCGCCGGGCTGCCGGCCGCGGACCGCGAACCCGCCGTGCTCGCCGCCGTCCGCGAGCTGACGGGCACCGTCCTCGGGCACAGCGGCGGCGACATCGCCGACGACCGGCCGTTCAAGATGCTGGGCTTCGACTCGCTGACGGCGGTGGAGCTGCGCAACCGGCTCAGCGCCGCCGTCGGGCGGCGGCTGCCCGCCACGATCGTGTTCGACCATCCGAGCCCCGCGGTCCTCGGCCGCTACGTGTACACGCTGCTCTTCCCGGTGGAGGAGCCGGCCGCGGCGGGGCTGCTGGAGGGCCTGGCACAGCTGGAGTCGGCGCTGTCGGCGCTGTCCGCGGCCGAGGTGCCGTCCGTCGCCGGCGACGAGGCGGCGCTGGACACCATCACCGGGCGCATGCGGCGCCTCCTGTCGCGCTGGGACGACCTGCGCGGCGTCACGACGACCTCCACGGAACAGATCACGTCGGCGTCCGACAACGAGCTCTTCGCGTTGCTGGACCGCAGGCTCGGCAACGGCAGTGAGTGAGGAAGCCATGGACATCATCGACCTGCTCGACAACGGGTTCGCCTGGACCGCGGACCGCATCCGGGTGGTCCGCACCGACGGCATGCACGACGCCACCCCGTGCGCCGCATGGGACGTGCGGACGCTGCTCAACCACACGCTGGGCACGATCGACGTGATGGCGTGGGCGGTGGCCGGCGACCACGTGCTGACCGAGGCCGGCGCCCACGCGCTGGCCACCCAGGACCGGCTCGGCGACGACGATCCGGCCGCCGCCTTCGGTGTGCGGGTCGACCAGGCGCTCAAGGAGTGGCGGTCGCCGGGCGCGCTGGACCGTGCCTGCGCCACCGAGCTCGGGTCGATCCCGGCGCGGTCGGCCGCCGGCGTCAGCCTCCTGGAGGTCGTGGTGCACGGCTGGGACATCGGGCGCGCCACCGGCGAGGACGTGCCCATCCCGGCGGACCTGGCCGAGCCGGTCTTCGCGTTCGCGCGGCAATGGCCGCCGGTGGAGATGCGTCGCGGCGTCATGTACGCCCCCGCCGTCGACGGCGGCGACACACCGTCGGACCGGCTGCTGCGGTACCTCGGCCGTACGCCGTGACCGGCCGATAAGCCGGGCTTTAGGCGCCTTTTCAAGAATGTCAACGTGAACAGCATCGATGGAATGGGGGCCAGCGCCATGCCGATCCGTCTGCTTCCGGTCGGCACGGCGCTGCCCGGCCCGCCCGTGGAGACGGCGACGCTGGCACGGTATCTGGGTCTGCCGGCCGGGCAGGGCCGCCACCTCGACGACGCGCTCGGGATCCGCACCCGGCACCTGTGCCGGGACCTCGACGGCGGGCCGCCGCACGCCACGCTGGCGGATCTCGCCACGACGGCGGCGCAGCGGGCGCTGGCCGGGGCGGGCATGACCGGCGGGGACATCGGCGCGATCGTGATGAGCACCGCGACGCCGGACAGCCTGATGCCCGCGACGGTGAACCTCGTGGCCGACCGGCTCGGCATCGACCGGGTGCCCTCGTATCAGATCCAGGCCGGCGCGACCGGTGCGCTTCAGGCGATCGTCGTCGCCGCGCAGATGCTGTCCTCCGGCCGGCAGCGCACCGTCCTCGTCCTCGCCGGCGACGTCAGCACCAAGCAGCTGGACGTCCCGGCGGATCCCGGGGAACCCCCCGCTTCCGACGGGCTGGACGTGGCCTCGTTCGGCGACGGCGCCGCCGCGGCCGTCGTGACCTCGCTGGACCTTCCCGGGGCGTACCTGCTGCGACAGGTGACCGTGCGGCGGGGCACGACCGCCCACCCGGCCGGCCACACCTCCGCCTGGCTCGGCGCCGCCCGGCGCGGCGACCGCGGGCCGGTCGTCGCCTACGACCGGCAGCTCATCGCCGGGGTCGTGCCGAAGCTGGCCGGCGATCGGATGACCGGCCTGCTCGACGGTGTCGGCTGGCGGACCGGCGGGCTGGCCCGGCTGCTGCCGCCGCAACTTCCCGGAAGGCTCGCCAGCGTCACGGCGGAGCACCTGGCGGTGCCCGTGGGGCGCTGCGACAGCCTGATCGAGGAGATCGGCAACGCGGCGAACTGCCTGCCGCTGTTCCAGCTGGCGCGGGCGTGCGCCCGGACCGGGCCGGGCGACCAGGTCGCGGGCGTCGCCATCGATCCGAGCAGCTGGGCCACGGCCGGTTTCGCGCTCCAGCGCATCTGATGTGACCGTCCCGCGTCTTTCGAAGGTCAGGACATGAACAGCGATTCTTCAGAGCACGAGAAGCTCGTCGACTACCTCAAGCGGGTCACCGAGGAGCTGTATCGGACGCGCGGACGCCTGGCCGAAGTGGAGGCGAGCGGGCACGAACCCGTCGCCGTGGTGGGGATGGCGTGCCGCTTCCCCGGTGGCGTGCGCTCGCCGGAGGACCTCTGGCGGCTGGTGGACTCGGGCACGGACGCCATCGGCCCGTTCCCGCACAACCGCGGCTGGGATCCGGCGGCCCTGTACGACCCGGACCCGGACCACCCTGGAACGTCCTACTCGCTCAGCGGCGGCTTCGTGTACGACGCCGACCTGTTCGACCCGGCGTTCTTCGGGATGAGCCCGCGCGAGGCACTGGCCACCGACCCGCAGCACCGGCTGCTGCTCGAGACGTCGTGGGAGGCCGCCGAACGGTCCGGGATCGACCCGGCGAGCCTGCGGGGCAGCGACACGGGCGTCTATGCCGGGGTCGTCTACAACCAGTACGGATCCCGCTCGCAGGAAGCGATCGAGGGCTACTACCTCACCGGCAACGCGACCAGCATCGCCTCCGGCCGGGTGGCGTATCACCTGGGCCTGGAAGGACCCGCCGTCACCGTCGACACGGCCTGCTCCTCGTCGCTGGTGGCGCTGCACCTCGCCGTCCGCGCGCTGCGCAACCGCGAGTGCGGGCTCGCCATGGCCGGCGGCGCCACCGTGATGGCCGGCCCGATGATGTTCACCGAGTTCAGCCGCCAGCGCGGCCTGGCACCTGACGGGCGCTGCAAGCCCTTCTCCGCCGACGCCGACGGCACGTCGTGGGCGGAGGGCGCCGCCATGCTGATGCTGGAGCGGCTGTCCGACGCCGAACGCAACGGTCACCCGGTGCTGGCGGTCATCCGCGGCTCCGCGGTCAACCAGGACGGCGCCAGCAACGGCCTGACCGCTCCGAACGGGCCGTCCCAGCAGCGTGTGATCCGCGCCGCCCTGGCCGACGCGCGGCTGGCGCCGGGCAGCATCGACGCCGTCGAGGCGCACGGCACCGGCACCCGGCTGGGTGATCCCATCGAGGCGCAGGCGCTGCTCGCCACCTACGGGCAGGGCCGCGACCGCCCGCTGTGGCTCGGTTCGATCAAGTCGAACATCGGCCACGCCCAGGCGGCCTCCGGCGTCGCCGGCCTGATGAAGCTCATCCTCGCGATGCGCGCCGGGCGGCTGCCGCGGACCCTGCACGTCGCCGCGCCGACACCGTTCGTGGACTGGTCCTCGGGCGCGGTGTCGCTGCTCACCGAGTCCCGCGAGTGGGAGGCGCGCGACGAGCCGCGCCGGGCCGCGGTGTCGTCGTTCGGCATCAGCGGCACCAACGCGCACGTCATCGTCGAGGCCGCGCCAGTGCCCCCGGCCCAGCCGGCCAAGGACCTGCCGGCGGCCCTGCCGTACGTGGTGTCCGCGAAGACCGGGGACGCGCTGCTGGAACAGGCCGAGCGGCTGCGCGCCTATCTCGGCGAGCGGCCCGACGTGCCGCTGACGGACGTCGCGTACGCACTGACCCGGCGCTCCACGTTTCCCTACCGGCACACCGTCGTCGCCGCGGACCGCGACGAGCTCCTGGCCGGTCTGACGGCGGTGTCCGGCTCGCAGCCGGCGGTCGCCCCGGTCGCCGCAGGGAAGCTGGCGATGCTGTTCACCGGCCAGGGCAGCCAGCGCCCGGGCATGGGGCGTGAACTGTACGCGACGTTCCCGGTCTTCGCCGCCGCCCTCGACGAGGTCTGTGCGCTGCTGGACGAGGGGCTCGGCCGCAGTGTCCGCGAGGTGATGTTCGGCGGGCCGGACACCGACGGGCTCCTCGACCGGACCGCGTTCACGCAGGCCGGGCTGTTCGCGCTGGAGGTGGCGCTGTTCCGGCTCTTCACGTCCTGGGGGGTCGTCCCGGACCGCCTGGCGGGTCACTCGATCGGCGAGATCGCCGCCGCGCACGCCGCCGGCGTGCTGTCCCTGCCCGACTCGGCCGCGCTCGTGCTGGCCCGCGGCCGGCTGCTCCAGGCGCTGCCGGCGGGCGGGGCCATGGTCGCCGTCGACGCGACCGAGGCGGATGTCCTCCCGCTGCTGGCCGGACGCGACGACGTCAGCCTCGCCGCGGTGAACGGTCCGGCCTCGGTGGTCGTCTCCGGCGCGGAGGACACCGTGCTGCGGATCGCCGAGGGCCTCCGCGAGCGGGGGCACCGCACCAAGCGGCTCCGGGTCAGCCACGCGTTCCATTCGCCGCTGATGCGGCCGATGCTCGCGGAGTTCCGGGCGGCGATCACCGGGCTGACCTTCCGGCCGCCGGCCGTGCCCGTCATCACCCGCGGCACGTCGCCGGCGGGCGACGACATCACCGACCCCGAATACTGGGTGGCCCACGTCGTCGGCGCCGTGCGCTTCGCCGACACGGTCGCGGCGCTGCGGTCCGACGGCGTCACCACCTACCTGGAGCTCGGCCCGGACGCCACCCTGTCCGGTCTCGTGCGTGCGTGCCGCCCGGAGAGCGTCACCGTGCCGGTGCTGTCCCCCCGCCGGCCGGAGCGGGAGACGGCGCTGCGGTCGCTGACCGAGCTGCACGCCGCCGGCCACGCGGTGGGATGGCACGACCTGATCGGCCCGTCCCAGGTGCTCACCGACCTGCCCACGTACCCGTTCGCCCGCGAGCCGCTATGGCTCACCGCCGGCGGTGACTCCCGCGACGCGGCCCGGCTGGGCCTCGCACCGACGGGCCATCCGCTGGTCGGGGCGGCGATCGACCTGGCCGACGACGGCACCGCGGTGCTCACCGGGCTGCTCGACGCGGACGCGGAGCCGTGGCTGGCGGAGCACCAGATCATGGGTACGCGCCTGCTGCCTGGTGCGGCGATGGTCGAGCTGGCGATGCGCGCGGCGGAGCACGTCGGCTGCGGGCGGGTCGACGATCTGACGCTCGAGGTGCCACTGCTGGTGCCCGACCACGGTGCCGTCCGGGTGCAGGTGTCGGTGCGCCCGCCGGACGCCGGCGGCCGGCGGCTCGTGACGGTCCATTCCCGCCCGGCCGACGCCGAGGCGTGGACCGTGCACGCGACCGGCGTGCTGGCCGACGAGCCCGGCGAGCCGGTCGCGTTGTCCGTGTGGCCGCCGCCGGGCGCGGCCGAGGTCCCGGTCGACGACCTGTACACGCGGCTCGCGGCCCGCGGGTACGAGTACGGGCCGGCGTTCCAGGGGCTGCGTGCGGCGTGGCGGACCGCCTCGGAGGTCTACGCGGAGGTGAGCCTCGACGAGGACGCTGCGGACGCCCGCCAGTTCGCCCTGCACCCGGCCCTGCTCGACGGCGCCCTGCACGCGCTGGCCGTCGCGGCGGACGACGCGACGGGCGAGGTGCTCCTGCCGTTCTCGTGGTCCGGGGTGACCCTGCACGCACCGGGCGCGACGCGGTTGCGGGTCCGCCTGAGCATGCGCTCCGCTGACGAGGCGAGCCTGGCGCTCGCGGACGCCGCGGGCAGCCCGGTGGCGACGGTCGGGTCGCTGCGGCTGCGGGCCGCCGGTGCCCATCAGCTCACCGGCAGCGGCCCGGCCACTCTGCGGGCGGTGCGGTGGCGGCCGTTGCCGGCCGGCTCCGGCGCGGCGGGCCCGATCTCGGCCGTGCTGGTGGGCTCCGGCGCGGGCATGGCCACCGGCCTGTCCACTGTAGATGGTCTGGCCGAGCTCGCCGGACACGCGGATCCGCCGCAGGCGATCGTCTGCGCGGTGCCGGCTCCCGGCGGCGACGACCCCGCCCGGGACGCCCACACCGCCGTCGAGCAGACGCTGACCCTCGTCCAGCGGTTCGTCGCCGAGGACCGGTTCACCGGCCGGCGGCTCGTCGTGCTGACCCGCGGGGCCACGAACGGCGAGCTCGCCACCGCCGCGGTCTGGGGCCTGCTGCGCTCCGCCCAGACCGAGAACCCGGGCCGGGTCGTCCTCGCCGACCTGGACGCCGGCGCCGTCGTCACCCCCGAGGTCCTGGCCGCCGTGCTGACCGGGGACCACCCGCAGTACGCCGTCCGCGACGGTGTCCTGCACACCCCGTATCTCGGGACCGTCCCGCACAGTCGGCCGGAGCCCGCGTGGGGACCGGACGGCACCGTGCTCATCACGGGCGGCACCGGCACGCTCGGCGGCCTGCTCGCCAGGCACCTGGTGCACCGGTACGGCGTGCGGCACCTGCTGCTGCTGTCCCGCGGCGGACCGGCCACGCCCGGCGCCGAGCGGCTCCACGCCGAGCTCACCGACCTGGGCGCCCACGTCACCGTCCACGCCTGCGACATCACCGACCGGGACGCCCTCGCCGCCGAGCTCGCCGCCGTGCCGGCCGAGCATCCGGTGTCGGCGGTCGTCCACGCGGCCGCGGTGCTCCACGACGCGACCATCACCGCTCTCACACCGGAGCAGGTGCACGCGGTCATGTCGCCCAAGGCCGACGCCGCCTGGCACCTCCACCAGCTCACCCGGGACCGGCCACTCACCGCGTTCGTGCTCTTCTCGTCGCTCACGGCCACGCTCGGCGCGCCCGGACAGGGCAACTACGCCGCCGCGAACGCTTTCCTCGACGCGCTCGCGGTCCACCGGCGCGCCGAAGGCCTCACCGCCACCACGATCGCGTGGGGTCCCTGGTCCGAGGCGTCGGCCATCACCCGGCACCTCACCGGCACGGACCTCACCCGGATGCGCCGGGCCGGCGTGGTCCCGATCGGCGCCGAGGACGGCATGCGGCTCTTCGACGCCGCGCTCGCCAGCGGCGAGCCGTGTCCCATCGCCGCGCCGCTGGACCTGCCGGCCCTGCGGGCGGCCGGCGCGGACACCCTCCCGCCGCTGCTGCGCGACCTGGTCCCGGCTCGGGCGACCCGCGCCCGCGCCCGCGTGAACGGCGGCGCGCAGCTCGCGGGTCTCTCCCCGGACGCGGCCCGGGCCGCCGTGTCGGACCTGGTGCGGCAGAGCGTCGCCCGGGTGCTCGGTCATGCCTCGCCGCACGGCCTCGACCTGACGACGGCCTTCACCAACCTCGGCTTCGACTCCCTGACCGCCGTCGAGCTCCGCAACACGCTGACCGGCCAGCTCGGTCTGTCCCTGCCGACCACCCTGGTCTTCGACCATCCCACGCCGGACGCCCTGACCGACCACCTGCTGTCCCAGCTGACCGGGGACCGGTCGCCGGAGCTTCCCGGGCACACCGTGACGGCCGGCGGCGACGAGCCGATCGCCGTGGTGGGGATGGCGTGCCGGTACCCGGGCGGGGTCCGCTCGCCGCAGGATCTGTGGCGGCTCGTCGACACCGGGACCGACGCGATCGGGCCGTTCCCCGACAACCGCGGCTGGAGCCTCGACACCCTCTACGACCCGGACCCGGACCGGCTGGGGACGTCCTACACCCGGCACGGTGGGTTCCTCTACGACGCGGGCGACTTCGACGCCGCGTTCTTCGGCATGTCCCCGCGGGAGGCGCTGGCCACCGATCCGCAGCAGCGGCTGCTCCTCGAGGTCGCGTGGGAGGCGATCGAGTCCGCGGGCATCGACCCGACCACCCTGCACGGCACCGACACCGGCACGTACGCCGGACTGATGTATCACGACTACGCCCATCTCGCGTACTCCGCCCACCTGGAGGGCCTGATCGGGACGGGCACCGCCGGCAGTGTGGCGTCGGGGCGGCTGGCGTACAGCTTCGGCCTGCAGGGACCGGCCGTCACCGTCGACACCGCCTGCTCCTCGTCGCTGGTCGCCGTGCACATGGCCGGTCAGGCGCTGCGCTCCGGCGAGTGCTCCCTGGCGCTGGCCGGCGGCGCCACCGTGATGGCCACGCCGGGCGTGTTCGTCGACTTCTCGCGGCAGCGGGGGCTGGCGCCGGACGGGCGCTGCAAGTCCTTCGGCACCGGCGCGGACGGCACCGGCTGGGCCGAAGGCGCCGGCATGCTCCTCCTGGAACGCCTCAGCGACGCCGAACGCAACGGCCACCCGATCCTCGCCGTCATCCGCGGAACAGCCGTCAACCAGGACGGCGCCAGCAACGGACTCACCGCACCCAACGGACCGTCACAGGAACGCGTCATCCGCCAAGCCCTCGCCAACGCCCACCTCACACCCGCCGACATCGACGCCGTCGAAGCCCACGGCACCGGCACCACACTCGGCGACCCCATCGAAGCCCAAGCCCTGCACGCCACCTACGGCCGGGACCGCCCCGCCGGCCGGCCCCTGCACCTCGGCTCGATCAAGTCCAACATCGGCCACACCCAAGCAGCCGCCGGCGTCGCCGGCATCATCAAAATGATCCAAGCGATGCGGCACGGCACCCTGCCGCAGACCCTGCACGCGAATGAGGCATCGCCGCACGTCGAGTGGGACGGCAGCGTCCAACTGCTGACCTCCGCGCAGCCATGGCCCGAGGTGCCGCGCCCTCGCCGCGCCGCCGTGTCGTCGTTCGGGATCTCAGGCACCAACGCCCACGTCATCATCGAGGAACCGGTCCGTGACGACGACACCCCGGGTGACGCCGATGTGCTGCTGCCGTGGCTGATCTCGGCGAAGACCGAGCAGGCCCTTGCCGGCTACGCGACCCGACTGCTCCCCGCCGCCGCCGGCGGCAGTGACCTCAACGGCGCCGCACGGACGCTCGCCGTCAGCCGCGCGAGGATGCCGCACCGGGCCGCGATCGTCGCCACGGACCCCACCCAGCTGCGCACCGCCCTCGCCGCGCTCACCAACGGCACCAGCACCCCCGCGCTGATCACCAACGCCGGCGCCGCCCGTAGCGGCGGCAGGACCGCGTTCGTGTTCACCGGGCAGGGCAGCCAGTACCCCGGGATGGGCAGAGACCTCTACGACGCGTTCCCCGTCTTCGCCGACGCGCTCGACGAAGCCCTCGCCCATCTCGACCCGCACGTCGACCAGCCACTCAAAGCCCTGATGTTCAGCACCCCCGGCACCCACCAAGCCACTCTGCTCAACCGGACCGGCTACGCGCAGCCCGCGATCTTCGCCATCGAGACCGCCCTGTACCACCTCATCCGCAGCGCCGGGGTCACGCCGCACTACCTCACCGGCCATTCCATCGGCGAGATCGCCGCCGCGCACGCCGCCGGGATCCTCACCCTTCCCGACGCCGCGACCCTCATCACCACCCGCGCCAAACTCATGCAGGACCTCCCGCCCGGCGGGGCCATGCTCGCCGCCGGCACCACCCCCGACAACGTCCGGCCCCACCTGACCGACGGCACCACCATCGCCGCCGTCAACTCCCCGACCTCACTGGTCGTCTCCGGGCCGAAGCACGCGCTGAGGACCGTCAACGCGCACCTCCAGGCCGAGGGTCACCGCACCAGCTGGCTCCACGTCAGCCACGCCTTCCACTCACCCCAGATGGACCCCGTGCTCGCCCCGCTCGCCGAGGTGGCCGCGCAGCTCACGCACCACCCCGCCACCGTCCCGCTCATCTCCTGCACCACGGCGCGGCCGCTCACCACCGGCACGGACTGGCCCGCCCACTGGGCGGAGCACGCCCGCACCACCGTCAACCTGCGCGAGGCGATCACCTACCTCACCGGGCACGGCACCACGACGACCGTCGAGATCGGACCCGACACCCACCTCACCCCGCACCTCGGCACCCCGGTCACGACCGGCGTCCAGCACCGCGCCAAACCCCAGGCGCACACCCTGCTCACCGCGCTGGCCACCATCCACACCCACACCAGCCACGCCGTCACCTGGCCCGGCACCAGCACCGCTGTCGCCGACCTGCCCACGTACCCCTTCCAGCACCAGCACTACTGGCCCGCCGCGCAGGACGAGGAGCGGACCGACGCCACCGGCGAGACCGGCTTCTGGGCCGCGGTCGACAGCGGCGACCTCGACGGGGTCGCCGAGGCGCTCCTCGCCGACGACGAGCAGACCGAGTCCGTGCGCGCACTGCTGCCGGTGCTCTCGCAGTGGCGGCACCAGCAGCGCTCCTGGTATCAGTTCGTGTGGCGGCCGCTGCCCGACGAGGGCACCGCGGAGCTCACCGGCCGGTGGCTGGTGGTCGCCGGCGCGGACGGCGACGGCACGCTCGACGTGGTGCGCCTGCTCGAGGCCCACGGTGCGGCCGCCGAGGTCGTCCGGTCCGTTCCCGGCCACGCCCTCGAGGTGCCGGACGGCGCACCGCCCGCCGGTGTGGTGGTCCTGCCCGGCGACGCCCGGGCGCTGTCCGGCGCGGCCGAGGCGGCGATCGACGCGCCGCTGTGGTTCCTGACGCGGGGTGCGGTGGCCGTCGACGGCGAGCGGCCGGCGGACCCGGCGCTCGCGGCGGCCTGGGGTGCCGGGCGGAGCACGGCGGGCTGCGGGCTCGTCGACCTGCCGCCGGAGCCGTCCGGCGCCGACCCTCGACTCGGCGCCCGCCTGGCCCGGGTCCTCGCGGCGGGCGGCCGGGGCGGTGAGTACGCGGTCCGGCCGGGTGGCGTCTTCGTCCGCCGGCTGGCCCGGGCCGCCGCGACCCGGGCGAAGGTCTGGCGGCCGAGCGGAGCCGCGCTGGTCATCGGCTCGGGCGCGTTGGCTTCGGCACTGACCGGGGCGCTGCTGAAGAGCGGAGCGACGCGGGTCCTCGGCACCGGCGCCGATCCGGGCCGGGACGACCGTGTGACGGTCCTGCCCGGTGGCGCGGGTGAGCCCGTCGACCTCGCCGCCTTGCACGCCGCGCTGCACGCGGCGCTGTCCGCCGAGCACCCGCTCACGACCGTCGTGTACGCGCCAGAGTCCACGCCCGACCCGGCCGCCCTGCGGCGCTGCCTGGACGCGCTGCCGGACGGGCAGCGCCCGTCGGCGATCGTGCTGGTCTCCGCGTTCACGGTCGCGCTGGGCCGCCCGGGCCTCCCGGAGGTGGCGTCCGGTGCCGCGGTCCTGGAGAGCCTCACCCACCAGCTGCGTGCGGACGGCCGCCCCGCGACCTACGTGGCGTGGCACCACGACGACGACCTGCCGGCGGCGCGGCCCGTCCCGGCGCGCACGGCCATGGCGACGATCCGCCGGGCCGTCGGGCAGGACGCCGCGACGGCAGCGGTCGTGGACGCCGACTGGAAGGCCTGGAGCACCTGGGGCGCCGACGCCGCGGCACCGGTCCTGCGCGACCTGGTCGGCGACGCGCCCGCGGCCCCGCGGCGGCGCGCCGACGACGAGGTGCCGCTGACCGAGCGCCTCGCGCGGATGTCGGCGGCCGCCCAGGAGCAGCTGCTCCGGGACATCTTCCGCGACCGTGCGGCGAGCATCCTCGGCTACGGCTCACCGGACGAGATCGACGTCGAGGACACCTTCCTGGACCTCGGATTCTCCTCGTTCACCGCCCTCGAGCTGGGCAACGAGCTGTCGGCGGAGACCGGGCTCGTCCTCTCACCCGCGGTGATCATGGACCATCCGACGCCGAGCTCGTTGATCCGTCACGTGCGCGACGCCCTGGGCCAGGAAGCGCGGTGAGGATCGGGATGCCGGCCGGTTGCCTGCCGATCCCACCGTCGCCCGGCGGGCGGTTGCGGCTGTTCTGTTTCCACCACGCGGGCGGCGCGGCGTCGGCGTTCTCCGCGTGGCCCGCCGGGCTCGCCGAGCTCGCGCCCGGCATCGACGTGCTGCCGGTGCAGCTGCCCGGGCGGGAGTCACGCCGCCGCGAGCCGGTGCCGGACGATTTCGACGCGCTGGTCACGGCGCTGGACGCCGACCTGGCCGAGCACATGCGTGCGCCGTACGCCCTCTACGGGCACAGCCTGGGCGGGAGCGTCGCGTATCGGCTGGCCCTGCGGCGCGCGGCGCGGGGTGCCTGCGCACCGGTCGCGCTGCTGGTCGGCGCGTGCCCGCCGCCGCACCTGCGCTCGTCGCTGCAGGCCGCGGATCTGGCCGGGCAGGACGCGCTGGTCTCGGCGATGCGGGAGATCGGCGGGCTCTCCGCCGAGGTGCTGCGATACCCGCAGTGGCTGCGCGCCGCGACGGATCTGCTCCGCGCCGATCTGCGGATGATGACCGCGGAGCGGCGGCAGGACGAGGCGATGCTGACCGTGCCGTTGCACCTGTTCCACGGTACCGGCGATCCGCTGGTCTCGGAGCGGCAACTGATCGCCTGGGACTGCTACACGACGGCCGAGTGTGTGCTGCACCGGGTCGAGGGCGGTCACTTCTTCGTCCGCGAGCCGGGCGCCGAGTTCCTCCGGACCGTGGCCGACGTCCTGTCACCACTGTCCGATGTGGACATCCGTTGACGAATGCTGAATGGGGTGCCTGATGTCGGACGATGAGAAGCTGCGAAGCTACCTGCGGCGCGCGGTCGCCGATCTGGAGCAGACCTCTCAACGCCTGGCCGAGGTGGAGGCGGCCCGGCACGAGCCGATCGCGGTGGTGGGGATGGCGTGCCGGTACCCGGGCGGGGTCCGCTCACCGCAGGACCTGTGGCGGCTCGTCGACACCGGGACCGACGCGATCGGGCCGTTCCCCGGCGACCGCGGCTGGGACACCGACGCGCTCTACGACCCGGACCCGGACCACGCCGGCACCTCGTACACCCGGCACGGTGGGTTCCTCCCGGACGCGGGCGGCTTCGACGCCGCGTTCTTCGAGATGTCCCCGCGGGAGGCCCTGGCCACCGATCCGCAGCAGCGGCTGCTGCTCGAGGTGGCGTGGGAGGCGATCGAGTCCGCGGGCATCGACCCGGCCACCCTGCACGGCACCGACACCGGCACGTACGCCGGCGTGATGTACCACGACTACGCCACGCTCTCCCTTCCCGCGCATCTGGAAGGTCTGGTCGGGACGGGCACCGCCGGCAGCGTCGCCACCGGGCGCATCGCCTACACCCTGGGCCTGCAGGGACCGGCCGTCACCGTCGACACCGCCTGCTCCTCCTCACTGGTCGCCATCCACATGGCCGGGCAGGCTTTGCGCACCGGCGAATGCTCGCTCGCGCTGGCCGGCGGCGCGACGGTGATGGCCACGCCCGGGATCTTCGTCGACTTCTCCCGGCAGCGGGGGCTGGCCGTGGACGGGCGGTGCAAGTCGTTCGCGGCGGCGGCCGACGGGGCGGGCTGGGCCGAGGGCGCCGGCATGCTGGTGCTGGAGCGGCTGTCGGACGCGGAACGCAACGGTCACCCGGTCCTGGCGGTGATCCGCGGGTCGGCGGTGAACCAGGACGGCGCCAGCAACGGCCTCACCGCACCCAACGGACCGTCGCAGGAACGGGTCATCCGCCAGGCCCTCGCCAACGCCCGGCTCACACCCGCGGACATCGACGCGGTCGAGGCGCACGGCACCGGCACCGCGCTCGGCGACCCGATCGAGGCCCAGGCGTTGCTCGCCACCTACGGCCGGGACCGTCCGGCGGACGCACCGCTCTGGCTCGGCTCGATCAAGTCGAACATCGGCCACACCCAGGCCGCGGCCGGCGTCGCGGGCATCATCAAGATGATCCAGGCGATGCGGCACGGCACCCTGCCGCAGACCCTGCACGTCGACGCGCCCACGCCGCACGTCGAGTGGGACGACAGCATCCGGTTGCTGACGGCGCCGGTGCCGTGGCCGGAAGGGTCGCGTCCTCGCCGCGCGGCGGTGTCCTCGTTCGGGATCTCGGGCACCAACGCGCACGTCATCGTCGAGCAGTCGCCGGTACCGACGAATGCCGCCGAACCCTCCGACGTGCTGCTGCCGTGGCTGATCTCGGCGAAGACCGAACAAGCCCTCGCTGACTACACGAACCGGCTCCTTCCCCCGGCCGCGGACGCCGACCTCAACGCCATCGCCCGAACCCTCGCCGCCAGTCGTGCGGGCATGCCGCACCGCGCCGCCATCATCGCGGCCGACCCCACCGACTTCCACACCGCCGCTCCCACCCTGATCACCGGTTCCGGGGCCGATCGCAGCACCGGCAAGACCGCGTTCGTCTTCACCGGCCAGGGCAGCCAATACCCCGGCATGGGACGAGACCTCTACAACGCGTTCCCCGTCTTCGCCGACGCCCTCGACGAAGCACTCGCCCACCTCGACCCGCAGCTCAAGACCCTCATGTTCAACGGACCGGCCGACGTGTTGAACCAGACCGGATACGCACAACCGGCGATCTTCGCCGTCGAAACCGCGCTCTACCGCCTCATCCGCAGCACCGGCGTCACACCGCACTACCTCACCGGACACTCCATCGGCGAGATCACCGCCGCCCACGCCGCCGGGATCCTCACCCTCCCCGACGCCGCAACGCTCATCACCACCCGCGCCAACCTCATGCAACAACTCCCACCCGGCGGCGCCATGCTCGCCGCCAGCACCGGCGTCGACACCGTCCGGCCTTACCTGACCGACGAGACGTCCATCGCCGCCGTCAACTCCCCCACGTCAGTTGTCATCTCCGGACCAAAGGACGCCCTGGAGTCCATCGACACCCAACTTAAAACCGAGGGCCACCGGACCCGCTGGCTGCACGTCAGCCACGCCTTCCACTCCGCCCTGATGGACCCCATCCTCACCCCCCTCACCGACATCGCGGCGCAACTCACCCACCACCCCGCCACCATCCCCGTCATCTCCACCACCACCGCGCAGCCCCTCACCACCACCGACTGGGCCAGACACGCCCGCAACACCGTCAACCTCCACCACGCACTGACCTACCTGACCGACCACGGCACCACCACGTTCATCGAGATCGGGCCCGACACCCACCTCACCCCGCACCTCACCGGGGCGCTCAACATCGGCGTCCAACACCGCACCAAACCACAGGCCCACACCCTGCTCACCGCGCTCGCCACCATCCACACCCACACCACCCACACCATCACCTGGCCCGGCACCAGCACCGCCGTCGCCGACCTGCCCACGTACCCCTTCCAGCACCAGCGCTACTGGCCCGCGTCTTCGGTGCGCGCCTCGGACGTCAGGGCGCTCGGGCTCACCGCGCTGCACCACCCGCTCCTGCGCGCGACGGCGGAGATCGGCGACGGCAGGGGCGTCCTGGTCACCGGCGGGCTGTCCCTCGGCGAGCAGCCGTGGCTCGCCGATCACGCCCTGTCCGGCACTGCGCTGCTGCCCGGCACGGCGTTCGTGGAGCTGGCACTCACCGCCGGGCAGAAGGTCGGCTGCCTTCGCCTCGACGAGTTCCTCATCGAGGCGCCGCTGGTCGTTCCCGCATCCGGCGGGGTGGCCGTCCACTGCTTCGTCGGCCCGGACGACGACGGCCGGCGCACCCTCGACATCTACGCCCGCGCCGACGACACCACCGACGAGCAGGACTGGGTCCGCCACGCCACCGGTGTGCTGCACTCCGGCGACGATCCGCCCGCGCCGGCCGTCCGCGGTGCCGCATGGCCGCCGGCCGGTGCCACCCCGATCGACCTGGATGACGCCTATGCCCGTCTCGCCGAGCACGGCTACGAATACGGGCCGGCGTTCCAGGGCCTGACCGCCGCGTGGCGGCACGGCGACGGCATCGCCGCCGAGGTCACGCTCGCCGCCACCGGCGACGGCGACGCGTACGCCGTCCACCCCGCCCTCCTCGACGCCGCCCTCCACCCCATCGCGCTGGGCGCACCCGACGGCCGGCTGGTGCCGTTCTCCTGGCACGGGGTGCGGATCCACGCCGTCGGCGCCACGACGCTGCGGGTGCTGCTGTCCCGCACCGGCGACGGCTACGCGGTCGAGATGACCGATCCGGCCGGTGCGGCGGTCGTCACCGTGGACTCGCTGACGCTCCGCCCGTTGCCGGCGGACGCGGTGCGGGGCCCGTCAACCGCACCGGCGGCGCTGGTGCTGGGCTGGCCCGCGCTCCCCGGGCTCCCCGGTCCGGCCACGGGCAGGACGGCGGTCATCGGCGAGCTTCCCGGCGCCGGCGGCGACGTCCACGCCGACATCGCGGCGTTGCGCGCGACGCTCACCGCCGGCGCGCCGGCCCCGGACACCGTCTTCGTCCCGGTCGTCCCGCCCATCGGCGCCGATCTGCCGGACGCCGTGCGGGTGGTGTTGCGGTCCGTGCTCGACGCGGTCCGCCAGTGGCTCGCCGACGACCGGCTCGCGTCGTCGCGGCTGACCTTCGTGACCCGCGGCGCCGTCGCGGCCGGGCCGGACGCGCCGGCCGACGACCTCGCCGCCGCGGCGGTGTGGGGGCTGATCCGCAGCGTGCAGCTGGAGCATCCCGAGCAGTTCGCGCTCGTCGATGTCGACGGCGCCGCCGCGTCGCACGCCCACCTCGCCGCCGCGGTGGCCACCGGCGAGCCGCAGGTGGCCGTCCGCGACGGCGTCCTGCACGCGCCGCGCCTGTCCACGGCGCCGCAGCCGGTGGCGGCGCCCGCGCTGGACCCTGCGGGCACGGTGCTGATCACCGGGGGCACCGGCACGCTCGGCGGGCTCGTCGCCCGGCATCTGGTCACCCGGTACGGCGTCCGCCACCTCCTCCTGCTGTCCCGCGGCGGACCTGCCGCGCCCGGCGCCGGGCCGCTCGCCGCGGAGCTGACCGGCCTCGGCGCGGAGGTCGTCGTCCACGCCTGCGACATCGCCGACGCGGACGCCCTCGCCGCCGAGCTCGCCGCCGTGCCGGCCGCCCATCCGCTGACCGCGGTCGTCCACGCCGCCGGTGTCGTCGACGATGCCACCGCCACGGTCCTGACCCCCGAGAGCTTGGACCGGGTCCTGGCACCCAAGGCCGACGCGGCCTGGCGGCTGCACCGGCTCACCGAGGACCGGCCGCTCGCGGCGTTCGTGCTGTTCTCCTCGCTGGCCGGCACCATCGGCAGCGCCGGGCAGGCCGGCTACGCCGCGGCCAACGCGTTCCTCGACGCGCTCGCCGCCCAGCGCCGGGCGCGGGGGCTCCCCGCCACGTCCATGGCATGGGGCCTGTGGGACGAGTCCAGCGGCATGACCGCGAACCTGGACGACGTCAGCCGGCGGCGGATGAGCCGCAACGGCATCCGCCCGCTCTCCACCGGGCACGGCCTGGCACTGTTCGACGCCGCGCTGGCCGGTGGCGTGCCGGTGGTCGTCACGACCCACCTGGACCGGCCCGGCCTCCGTCGGCTCGCCGACGCGGGCCGGCTCCCGGCCGTGTTCCGCGACCTGGTCCCGGCGGGCCCGCGGAAGGCGACCGCGGCTCCCCGCGAGGCCGTCGCCTCACTGGCCGGCCGGCTGGCGGCGCAGTCACCGCCGGAGCGCACGGAGCACCTGCTCGGACTCATCCGTTCGGCGATCGTGTCGGTCCTGGACCATCGCAGCCTCGAATCGGTCGACCTCGATCTGACGTTCAAGGAGCTGGGGTTCGACTCGCTCATGGGGGTCGAGCTCCGGAACCGGCTGGCGGCGGCGGTCGCCCTGCGCCTGCCCGCGACCATGGTCTTCGACCACCCGTCGCCGGCCGCGCTCGCCGCGTTCCTGCTCAGGGAGATCCTCGGCGATCACGCGCCCGTCACCGTCGCGGCGTCCGGGACCGTCGACGGCGACGACCCGATCGCCGTGGTGGGAATGGCGTGCCGGTACCCCGGCGGGGTCCGCTCACCACAGGACCTGTGGCGGCTCGTCGACACCGGCACCGACGCGATCGGGCCGTTCCCCGACAACCGCGGCTGGAACCTCGACACCCTCTACGACCCGGACCCTGACCACGCCGGCACCTCGTACACCCGGCACGGAGGATTCCTCCACGACGCGGGCGGCTTCGACGCCGCGTTCTTCGAGATGTCCCCGCGGGAGGCCCTGGCCACCGATCCGCAGCAGCGGCTGCTGCTCGAGGTGGCGTGGGAGGCGATCGAGTCCGCGGGCATCGACCCGGCCACCCTGCACGGCACCGACACCGGCACCTACGCCGGGCTCATGTACCACGACTACGCCACCCTCGCCCAGCCCGCGCACCTCGAAGGGCTCCTCGGCACCGGTACCGCCGGCAGCGTGGCCACCGGGCGCATCGCCTACACCCTGGGCCTGCAGGGACCGGCCGTCACCGTCGACACTGCCTGCTCCTCCTCGCTGGTCGCCATCCACATGGCCGGGCAGGCTTTGCGCACCGGCGAATGCTCGCTCGCACTGGCCGGCGGTGCGACGGTCCTCGCGACACCGACCGCGTTCATCGAGTTCTCGCGGCAGCGGGGGCTGGCGCCGGACGGGCGCTGCAAATCGTTCGGCACCGGCGCGGACGGCACCGGCTGGGCCGAAGGGGTCGGCGTGCTCCTCCTCGAGCGGCTGTCGGACGCGGAACGCAACGGTCACCCCGTGCTCGCGGTGATCCGTGGGTCGGCGGTGAACCAGGACGGCGCCAGCAACGGCCTGACCGCACCCAACGGGCCGTCGCAGGAACGGGTCATCCGTCAGGCCCTCGCCAACGCCCGCCTGTCCGCCGCCGACATCGACGCGGTCGAGGCCCACGGCACCGGCACCGCGCTCGGCGACCCGATCGAGGCCCAGGCGTTGCTCGCCACCTATGGTCAGGACCGTCCGGCGGACGCACCGCTGTGGCTCGGCTCGATCAAGTCGAACATCGGCCACACCCAGGCCGCGGCCGGCGTCGCCGGCATCATCAAGATGATCCAGGCGATGCGGCACGGCACGCTGCCGCAGACGCTGCACGTCGACGCGCCGACGCCGCACGTCGAGTGGGGCGACAGCGTCCGGCTGCTGACGGCGCCGGCGCCGTGGCCGGAGGCGTCGCGTCCGCGCCGCGCGGCGGTGTCGTCGTTCGGGATCTCGGGCACCAACGCGCACGTCATCGTCGAGGAGCCGGTCCGCGACGACGGGACCCCGGGTGACGCCGATGTGCTGCTGCCGTGGCTGATCTCGGCGAAGACGGAGCAGGCCCTCGCCGACTACACGGCCCGGCTGCTCCCCGCGGCCGCGGGCGCCGACCTCAACGCGATCGCCCGGACGCTCGCCGCCAGCCGTGCTGGCATGCCGCATCGCGCTGCGATCATCGCGGCCGACCCGGCCGAGTTCCGCACCGCCACTCCTGCCCTGATCACCAACTCCGGCAACAGCCGCAGCAGCGGCAAGACCGCGTTCGTGTTCACCGGGCAGGGCAGTCAGTACCCCGGCATGGGCCGAGACCTCTACGACGCCTTCCCCGTCTTCGCCGACGCACTCGACGAAGCCCTCGCCCACCTCGACCCGCACCTCAAAACCCTCATGTTCAACGGCCCCGCCGAACTGCTCAACCAAACCGGCTACGCCCAACCCGCCATCTTCGCCGTTGAAACCGCGCTCTACCGACTCATCCGCAGCACCGGCGTCACGCCCAACTACCTGACTGGGCATTCCATCGGCGAGATCACCGCCGCCCACGCCGCCGGGATCCTCACCCTCCCCGACGCCGCGACCCTCATCACCACCCGCGCCAACCTCATGCAACAACTCCCACCCGGCGGCGCCATGCTCGCCGCCAACACAACCCCCGACAACGTCCGGCCCTACCTGACCGACGACGCCGCCATCGCCGCCGTCAACTCCCCCACCTCACTCGTCATCTCCGGACCAAAGAACGCCTTGGAGTCCATCAACACCCAACTCCAAGCCGACGGTCACCGCACCCGCTGGCTCCACGTCAGCCACGCCTTCCACTCCGCCCTGATGGACCCCGTGCTCACCCCCCTCACCGACGTCGCGGCACAACTCACCCACCACCCCGCCACCATCCCGCTCATCTCCACCACCACCGCACGTCCCTTCACCACCACCGACTGGGCCGGGCACGCCAGGGGCACCGTCAACCTGCACGAAGCACTCGCCTACCTGACCGACCACGGCACCACAACGTTCATCGAAATCGGACCCGACACCCACCTCACCCCACACCTCACCGGAATCCTCAACACCGGCATCCAGCACCGCACCAAACCCCAAACCACCACCCTGCTCACCGCACTCGCCACCATCCACACCCACACCAACCACGCCATCACCTGGCCCGGCACCACCAACACCGTCGCCGACCTGCCCACGTACCCCTTCCAACACCAGCACTACTGGCTCACCCCATCCACCAACACCAACGCCACCGACCTCGGACTCGACCCCACCACCCACCCCCACCTCACCAGCTCCATCACTCTCCCCGGCAACGACACGACCTATCTGGGACGTATCAGTGCGAGGACCCATCCCTGGCTCGAGCAGCACACGATCCTCGGCACGCCCATCGCCCCCGCCACGACCCTCCTCGACCTCGCCGTGCACGCCGCCACGAGTCACGACACCCCGTACATCACCGATTTCACCATCGAGCAACCGCTGTCGCTCGCGAGCGACGGCGCGGTCCGCATCCAGGTGACCGTCACGGCGCCGGACGAGTCCGGGCTGCGCCGGGTCAGCGTGCATTCGGCGGCCGAGGGTCTGGAGGCGGCGGCGCCGCTGGTCCGCAACGCCCATGCCGTGGTCTCGCCCGTGCCCGCGGCTCATCACGCGACGTCGTGTGTGCCGCCCGGGGATGCGCTGCCGCTGGACCTGGATGACGTCTACGCCCGTCTCGCCGAGCGCGGCTACGAATACGGGCCGGCGTTCCGTGGTGTGACGGCCGCCTGGAGGCACGGCGAGGACGTCTACGCCGAGGCAGGCCTCCCGCCCGCCGGCACCGACGGCGACTTCGCCATCCACCCCGCGCTCCTCGACGCCGGCCTGCACGCCGCGGCGTTCGCCCATCTCGACACCGCGCCACCGACCTCGATCGCGTTCCCGTCGTCGTGGAGCGGGGTGGCGTTCACCGGGCACCGGGCCACCGACATCCGGGTGCGCGTCCGGCCCGCCGATGGTGGGTACGCCGTGACCGTCAGCGACCTGGACGGTCTGCCGGTCGCCTCGTTCGGCACCGTCACATTCGAGCCCATCGCACCCGACCGGATCGCGGCGCTCGCTCCGCAGCCGCTCCGCGTGGTGGAGTGGCGCCCGCTGCCCACCCGGCCGGGCACGCCGGAGCAGGTCTTCCCGGTGGCGACCGGTTTTTCCATTGTGGACGGTCTCGACGAGGTGGCCGGTCTCGACGAACTCCTCGCGCTGGAGACGCTCCCGCGGGCGGTCGTCTGCTCGGTGCCGGCGCCGGCCGACGGTGACGACGCCGCGCTGGACGCCCGCACCTCCGCCGGGCAGACCCTGCCCGTGGTGGAGCGGTTCCTCGCCGACGACCGGCTCGCTGATGTCCGCCTCCTGGTGCTGACCAGCGGCGTCACCACCGGCACGCTCGCCGCCACCTCGGTCTGGGGCCGGCTCTGCGCCGTCCAGGCCGAGCACCCCGGCCGCCTGGTCCTCGCCGACCTCGCCCCCGGCTCGGCGTTCACGCCGGCGCTGCTTGCCGACTGTCTCGCCGGCGGTCATCCGCGGTACGCCTGCGGCCAGGGTGAGCTGCGCGTCCCGCATCTCGTCGAGCTGCCCCGGCGGGCCGAGCCGGCCATCGGCTGGGATCCGGAGGGCACGGTCCTGGTCACCGGCGCGGGCACCGCCGTCGGCGCGCTGATCGCCGAGCATCTGTCCGCCCGTCACGGTCTGCGGCACGTGCTCCTGACGCCGCACCTCGACCCGGACGCGATCGACGCGGACCTCGCCGGCATCCCCCCGGAGCACCCGCTCACGGCCGTCATCCACACCGTCGAGGCTCCCGAGACCGCCTGGCACCTCCACCAGCGCACCAAGGACCAGGTCCTCGCGGCGTTCGTGCTGTTCTCCTCCTACCTCGGCCCCGCCGGCGCGGCGTTCCCGGACGGCCTGGCCACATACCGGCACGGCAAGGGGTTGCCTGCCACCGCCGTGGCGTGGGGTCCGTGGAGCGGGACGGCCGGCGCGGGCGAGCGGGAGTGGCGCGCACCGATGCCGCCTGCCGCCGCCCTGAGCCTCTTCGACCAGGCGCTCACCAGCGACCTTCCCCGTCTGGTGGCCGCGCGCCCGGCCGGTGGTGCACCCGCGGTGAAGCCGCCCAGGCAGGCGCGGACGTCGTTCAACCTCCGGCGCGAGCTCGAGGACCGGTCCGCCGAGGAGCGGCAGGACACCGTGCTGGTCATCGTCCGGCAGGCTCTGGCCGACGTGCTCGGTCACGCCGGGCCCGAGTCGGTCGCCGCGGACCAGCCGTTCCAGGAGCTCGGCATCAGCTCCCTCACCGCGACGGAGCTGCGGGACCGCCTCGCCAACGTCACCGGGGTGCCGCTGCCGGCCACGCTCGTCTACGACTACCCGACGCCCACGACGCTGGCCGGGTACATCTGCGAACGGGTGATCCCGACCGCGTCGTCCGCCACCCAGCTCCTCGAGGAGCACCTCACGCGGCTGGAGATCACGCTCGCGGAGGTCGCCGACGCCGATTCGCGCACCTGGCTCGCCGGGCGGCTCACCGACCTCGCGGCGCGCGTCGGCGCCGAACTGCCGGCCGGCCGGGCCGACTCCGCCGACCTGGACTCGGCGTCCGACGAAGAGATGTTCGCCATCATCGACAACGAACTCTGATTGGGGTTACCTGATGTCCGACGACGAAAGGCTGCGCAGCTACCTGAAGCGCGCCGTCTCCGACCTCCGGGACACCCGTCAGCGCCTGGCAGCGTCGGAGGCAGCCCGGCACGAGCCGATCGCGGTGGTGGGGATGGCGTGCCGGTTCCCCGGCGGGGTCCGCTCGCCGGAGGACCTGTGGCGGCTGGTCGACACCGGCACCGACGCGATCGGGCCGTTCCCCGACAACCGCGGCTGGGACACCGACGCGGTCTACGACCCGGACCCGGACCGGATGGGCACGTCGTACACGCGCCACGGCGGCTTCCTGTACGACGCGGACCAGTTCGACGCGGCGTTCTTCGAGATGAACCGGCGTGAGGCGCTCGCCGCCGACCCGCAGCAGCGGCTGCTCCTGGAGGTCGCGTGGGAGGCGATCGAGTCCGCGGGCATCGACCCGGCCGCGCTGCACGGCACCGACACCGGCGTCTACGCCGGGATCGTGTATCACGACTACGGTCCCGAGGCGGGCAGGGCGCCGGAGGAGGTCGAGGGCTACATGGTGACCGGCAAGACCGGCGCCGTCGCCTCGGGCCGGGTGGCGTACACGCTCGGCCTGCACGGCCCCGCCGTCACCCTCGACACCGCCTGCTCCTCGTCGCTGGTCGCGGTCCACCTCGCCGGTCAGGCGCTGCGCTCCGGCGAGTGCACCCTCGCGCTGGCCGGCGGCGCCACCGTGATCGCCACCCCGGGTGCGTTCATCGAGTTCTCGCGGCAGCGGGGGCTGGCCCCGGACGGGCGGTGCAAGTCGTTCGCGGCGGCGGCCGACGGCACCGGCTGGGCCGAAGGGGTCGGCCTGCTGCTGCTCGAGCGGCTGTCCGACGCGGAACGCAACGGTCACCCCGTGCTCGCGGTGATCCGTGGGTCGGCGGTGAACCAGGACGGCGCCAGCAACGGCCTGACCGCACCCAACGGGCCGTCGCAGGAACGGGTCATCCGTCAGGCCCTCGCCAACGCCCGCCTGTCCGCCGCCGACATCGACGCGGTCGAAGCCCACGGCACCGGCACCGCACTCGGCGACCCGATCGAGGCCCAAGCGTTGCTCGCCACCTACGGTCGGCACCGTCCCGCCGGCCGGCCCCTGCACCTCGGCTCGATCAAGTCGAACATCGGCCACACCCAAGCAGCCGCCGGCGTCGCCGGCATCATCAAGATGATCCAGGCGATGCGATACGGCACGCTGCCGCAGACGCTGCACGTCGACGCGCCGACGCCGCACGTGAGCTGGGACGACAGCATTCAGCTGCTGACCGCCGCCCTGCCCTGGACCGCCACCGGCCACCCGCGCCGCGCCGCGGTGTCGTCGTTCGGTCTGTCCGGCACCAACGCGCATGTCATCGTCGAGCAGTCGCCGGTGCAGGCGGATGTCGCCGAAGCTTCCGATGTGCTCCTGCCGTGGCTGATCTCGGCCAGGTCCGAGCGAGCGCTTGCCGACTATGCGACCCGGCTGCTCCCGGCCGGGTCGGGCGGTGACCTCAACGGCGTCGCACGGACGCTTGCCGCAAGCCGTGCGAGGATGCCGCACCGGGCCGCGATCGTCGCCACCGATCCCGCCGAGCTCCGCGCGACGCTCACCGCGCTCACCGACGGCACCGCCACTCCTGCCCTGATCACCAACTCCGGGGCCGGTCGCAGTACCGGCAAGACCGCGTTCGTCTTCACCGGCCAGGGCAGCCAATACCCCGGCATGGGACGAGACCTCTACAACGCGTTCCCCGTCTTCGCCGACGCCCTCGACGAAGCACTCGCCCAGCTCGACCCACAGCTCAAGACCCTCATGTTCAACGGACCGGCCGACGTGTTGAACCAGACCGGATACGCACAACCCGCGATCTTCGCCGTCGAAACCGCGCTGTACCGCCTCATCCGCAGCACCGGCGTCACACCGCACTACCTCACCGGACACTCCATCGGCGAGATCACCGCCGCGCACGCCGCCGGGATCCTCACCCTCCCCGACGCCGCAACACTCATCACCACCCGCGCCCGGCTCATGCAGGACCTCCCACCCGGCGGTGCCATGCTCGCCGCCAGCACCAGCGCCGACACCGTCCGGCCTTACCTGACCGACGGCACGTCCATCGCCGCCGTCAACTCCCCCACCTCACTCGTCATCTCCGGACCCAGACACGACCTCGAAGCGATCGACACCCGACTCCGCAGCGACGGCCACCGGACCCGCTGGCTGCACGTCAGCCACGCCTTCCACTCCGCCCTGATGGACCCCATCCTCACCCCCCTCACCGACATCGCGGCGCAACTCACCTACCACCCCGCCACCATCCCCGTCATCTCCACCACCACCGCGCAGCCCCTCACCACCACCGACTGGGCCAGACACGCCCGCAACACCGTCAACCTCCACCACGCACTGACCTACCTGACCGACCACGGCACCACCACGTTCATCGAAGTCGGGCCCGACACGCAGCTCACCCCGCACCTCACCGGGGCGCTCAACGTCGGCGTCCAGCACCGCACCAAACCCCAAACCACCACCCTGCTCACCGCGCTCGCCACCGTCCACACCCACACCAACCACGCCATCACCTGGCCCGGCAGCGACACCGTCGCCGGTCTTCCCACGTACCCCTTCCAGCACCAGCACTACTGGCTCACCCCGACCACCGACACCAACCCGACCGACCTCGGACTCGACCCCACCACCCACCCCCACCTCGCCAGCTCCATCACTCTCCCCACCGGCCACACCGTCTACTCCGGGCGCATCAACCCCAAAACGCACCCCTGGCTCAACCAGCACACCATCCTCGGCACGCCCATCGCCCCCGCCACCACCCTGCTCGACCTCGCCCTCCACACCGCCACGAGTCACAACACCCCGCACATCACCGATCTCACCATCGAACAACCACTGCCGATGCCCGCCACGGGCGCGACGAACCTGCAGGTCGAGGTCGGCGACGCGGACCCCGCTGGGCAGCGGGGCATCACCATCCGGTCGCGGCCGCAGGGCGCCGGTGACACGCCGTGGGCGACGCACGCGACCGGGTCGATCAGCCCGGAGACGCCCCAGCAGGAGGCGTACGCATGGGCGACGTCGTGGCCACCGCCGGGCGCGGCCCCTATCGACATCACCGGGATGTACGAGGACCTGGCCGAGCTCGGGTACGACTACGGGCCGGACTTCCGCAACCTCGAGGCCGCCTGGCGCGACGGCGACGACATCTACGCCGAGGTCGCACTGGACGCCGAGCGGCACGCCGAGGCGGAGCGGTACCGAATCCATCCGGCGCTGCTCGACGCCTGCATGCACGCACTGGCGCTCGGCGGCGGCCCGGGCGACGATGTGCTCATCCCGTTCTCCTGGAGCGGCATCGACCTGTTCGCGACCGGCGCGACCGCGGTGCGGGTCCGGCTGCGCCGCACCGACGAGCACCGGGTCTCCCTGCAGCTCGCGGACCCGGCCGGCGAGCCGGTGGCCGGCGTCGAGTCGGTCCGGGTGCGGCCGGTGAACCCCGCCGCCCTGCGCGTCAGCGGCGCACGGCCGGCCGCCGAGTCGCTGCTCGTGCTCCAGTGGACCGCGGTCCGCGAGACGCCCGGCGACGAGACCGGCGCGCTCGCCCTGCTCGGCGCCGACGATCTCGGCCTCGCCTCCCGGGGCGTCGCGGTGCGGGCCTGCGACGCGGGTGAGCCACCGGCCGTCGCCGTGCTCTGCGCGACCGGGCCGATCGCCGCCACCCTGGACCGTGTCCAGCAGTGGCTGGCCGACCACCGTTTCCGCGACACGCGGCTGGCCGTCCTCACCCGGGGTGCGGTCTCCACCCGCCCCGGCGAGGACGTCGACCTGGACGCGGCCCCGGCGTGGGGGCTGATCCGCAGCGCGCAGAACGAGCGGCCCGGCCGCTTCACCCTCGTCGACATCGACGACGACCCCGCGTCCGCCGCGGCCGTCCCCGCGGCGGTCATGCTCGGCGCGCCGGAGCTGGCGGTGCGGCGTGGCATCCCGTACGCGCCGCGGCTGGAGCGGGCGACGGCGGTGCGGATCCTGACGCCCCCGCACGGCTCCGATGCGTGGCGGGTCGGGATGGACGGCGGCGGCACCGTCGACAGCCTCACGATCGTGGAGGACCAGGGCGCCGACCGGCCCCTCTCGCCCCTCGAGGTCCGGGTCGGCATCCGCGCCGTCGGCCTGAACTTCCGCGACATCATGGTCGTGCTGGGCATGTACCCCGGCGCGGTGCCGGCGCTCTGCACCGACGGGTCCGGGGTTGTGACCGCCGTCGGGGACGCCGTGACGGCCTTCGCTCCCGGCGACCGCGTGGCGGGGCTCTTCCCCGGATGCCTGGGGCCGGTCTCGGTCACCGACCATCGCAACCTCATGCGCATCCCGGATGCCTGGACGCATGCCCAGGCCGCCACGGTACCCGTGACGTTCCTGACCGCGTACTACGGACTCGCGGACCTGGCGCACATCAAGGCGGGGGAACGCCTGCTCATCCACTCGGCCGCCGGCGGCGTCGGGATGGCGGCGCAGCAGCTCGCGCGGCTGTGGGGGGTGCGGACGTTCGGCACGGCCAGCCCCGGCAAGTGGGGCGCGCTGCGGGAGGTCGGCTTCGACGACGCGCACCTGGCGTCGTCCCGCAACCTCGGGTTCGAGGACCAGTTCCGCGACGCCGGCATCGACGTCGTGCTCAACTCCCTCGCATACGAGTACGTCGACGCATCACTGCGTCTGCTCCGGTCCGGTGGCCGCTTCCTGGAGATGGGCAAGACCGACGTCCGGGACGCCGGGGCCGTCGCGGAGCAGCATCCCGGCACGGCGTACCGGGCCTTCGACATGGTCGAGGCCGGCCCGGACCGGATCGCCGAGATGCTCGCGGACCTGTCGGCGTTGTTCGAGTCCGGTGACCTCCGGCCGCTGCCGCTGACCACCTGGGATCTCCGGCAGGCGCCGGCCGCCTTCCAGTACGTCCAGCAGGCGCGCCACGTGGGCAAGGTGGTCGTGACCGTGCCCCGGGCGCCCGACCCCGCCGGCACCGTGCTGATCACGGGTGGCACCGGCGTGCTCGGCCGGCAGATCGCCCGGCGCCTGGTCGAGCGGCACGGCGTGCGGCACCTCGCCCTGGTCAGCCGCCGGGGGGCGGACGCACCCGACGCCGCTTCGCTGACCGCCGAACTGACGGACCTGGGCGCCGAGGTGACGACGTTCGCCGCCGACGTGGGCAGCCGCGACGAGCTGGCGAGCGTGCTCGATCAGCTCCCGACGGACCGGCCGCTCTCGGCGGTCATCCATGCCGCGGGGGTATCCCGTGACGCCACCATCGACTCGATCACCGCCGAGGACCTCGGCGTGGTGCTCCGCTCGAAAGTGGACGGCGCGCGGCACCTGCACGAGCTGACCCGGGGCCGGGACCTCGCGGCGTTCGTGGCGTTCTCCTCCGCTGCCGGTCTGCTCGGCGGCCCCGGACAGGGCAGTTACGCGGCGGCCAACGCGGCGCTCGACGCGCTGGCCGCGCACCGGCAGGCGAACGGTCTCAGCGGCACGTCGCTGCCCTGGGGGCTGTGGTCCGTGACCAGTTCCTTCACCTCTCACATGAGTGACGTGGACCTGGCGCGGATGCGGCGGACCGGACTGGTGCCGCTCTCCGTCGAGCAGGGCCTGGACCTGTTCGACGCGTCGTTCGACCGGCCGGAGTCGCTGATCGCTCCGATCGGTGTCGACACCTCGGCCGCACGCGACGCCGTGCCGCCGATGTTGCGCGGGCTCATGCGCGCCCAGGTGCGCCGCGCGGCCTCCGGCACCGCGGAGACGGCGGAGTCCTTCGCCGCGCGGCTGGCCGGCCTGACCGGCGCCGACCAGCAGCGGGCCGTCCTGGACCTGGTCCGGACCCACGTCGCGACCGTGCTCACGTATGACGATCCGGGCGCGGTTGATCCTGGGACGCCGTTCAAGGACCTGGGTTTCGACTCGCTGACCTCGGTCGAGCTGCGGAACCGGCTCAGCGTCGCGGTGGACCTGAATCTGCCGGCCACGATCGCCTTCGACTATGCGACCCCGTCGGCGCTCACCGACTACCTGAGCGGCGAGCTGATCGGCGCGGCACCGGACCCGGCGCTCGCCGCGATCGTCCACCTGGAGGCCCTGGAGCGGACCGCCAAGGAGACCGATCAGGCGTCACCCGCCTGGCAGGACGTGGTGGCGCGGCTGCGGGCGCTGCTGGCCGGGTGGACGAGCACCGGTCAGCAGTCGACCGTGGGCGAGCAGATCCGGGAGTCCTCCGTGTCGGAGATCTTCGCCCTCATCGACCGCGAGATCGGCCGCCCGCTCGGCTGAGCGGGCAGGACCGGAAACGCCGCTCGCCGGTCCCGATCGGG